>JABCTV010000086.1 GCA_018238205.1 Candidatus Thorarchaeota archaeon | reverse complement strand
TCTAGGCGGGGTCATCGAGCAGACAACAGGATATAGTGTGGTCGAGTTTGCAGAGGAATTCTTGTTCGGCCCTATTGGTATTGACTACTACACATGGTGGAGAGTTCCAGCAAGTGGTCAGTACGGATGCGGAGGGGGATTAGGACTTAGACCCAGAGATATGGCACGTTTCGGTTATCTCTATCTTAACGAGGGAAACTGGAACGGTACTCAGGTTGTGTCCTCGGATTGGGTCAATGTATCAACCCAAATGAGGTATGACACAGGGGGATTGTACAACTATGGATATACCTGGTGGTCAATACAAGGAACCACATTCTATGAAGCAACCGGTCATTATGAGCAGAAGATATTCGTAATTCCAGAACATGACATCGTGGTGGTTTTTACTGGGGACATCCAAGATGAAGATTGGCACCCCACAGATTCCTTTGTTATAGAATATGTAATTCCATATTCAGAGGATGCAAATACTTCGGCGAACAGATTATTCATCGTCAATCTATCAATTCTAGTGATCATTGTAGCACCGATACCATTCATAATTATACGACGGAAAATCGGAGTATCACATTCGTATTCAGGGGAGGGGGAAATATGATTAAACTCAGGAAAGCTGCATTGATTCTTACACTTTGTTTCCTTACTATGTTCTCTATCTCTATGGTGGCTTCGCCTGTTTCTAGCGGAGCCACCTTTTCTATTGATTCGGAGAGTTCTGCTTCAGCAGATTACTGGCCTACTAATAGCTGGTTGAATTCCACTCCTGAAGAACAAGGAATGGACTCAATGAAACTAGATGAGATGGTAGAGTTTATTGAGAAGAATGAGTGGCAATACGATTCGATTGTGATTGTTCGCAATGGATACATTGTCTTTGAAACTTATCCAGGGACACGATATGATGTCAATGAACGACACATCTTATACTCGGTAACCAAGAGCATTACTTCGGTTCTCATTGGCGCTGCAATAAGGTTAGGTTACATCGAAAGCGTGAATCAACCTATTCTAGATTTCTTTCCGAATCGAACTATAGCCAATCTCGATGATGACAAACGGAATATCACCGTAGAGAATCTCCTATTGATGAATTCTGGTGTGGAGTGGGATGAGTGGTCTGCAGATTATGGCACCTCTGACAATTCTGTAACACTCATGCATAGTAGTCCTGATAGTGTCCAACACTTTTTGGATCTACCAATGGCTTACTCACCAGGAGAGGTTTGGGTTTACAATAGTGGCGGTTCACATATGCTTGGAGTAATAATTCGCCAATCAACTGGGATGTCAGTCTTGCAATTTGCAAATCAATACCTTTTCTCACCTTTGAACATAACAGACATTTGGTGGAGTGTGGATCCTCACGGAAATTACTACTGCGGGGGCGGTCTCTATATGACTCCTCGCGACTTGGCTAAGATTGGCTATCTCTTTCTCAATAATGGAACTTGGGATGAACAAGAAATTGTCACGCCGAGCTGGGTAGAAGAATCTACACGCACAGTTGTCTACCAATGGGAGAATTTTGAATATGTTGGCTATGGGTATCAATGGTGGACGCTACCTACTTTAGATATATACAACGCTGCAGGACTCGAGGGGCAAAACCTCTATGTCTACAAAAACCAAGATCTCATAGTTACATTCACCGCATCTCATTCGAGAGATGAATCACATCCAAACGATGAGATACTCTACGAATTTATTCTAGCAAGTGTTGTTGACGAAGGGTCAGAATTCATTGGCTCATATGATTATCTCACACTTTCGGTTCTAGTTGCAGTCCCCTTGCCAATACTATTCGCTGCGATTATTTGGTTCACGAAAATAAGGAAATTCCAGGAGGAGATGTTGTAGGATGTTTGAATTCAATAGTTTGCAAGTGCTTATACTTGCAGTCCTTTTACCATTAGTATCTACATGTTTAGTGATAATCGCTGAACCTAGACTTAAGCAACAAAAATCGGAAGGGATTAGAAAGTATCTCTCATTCCTTATTACACCACCGGATATGAAACCTTTAGAAATGAATACTGATACTAATGTGAATCAGATAGAAAAAAGAGAACACTTCAAGTCGCAATTACTGATAAGAATTGGATATGTCTACCTGATCATTGTTCTATTTATCACCTGCAATTGGATTGCTGAATTCTACTATGTTGCAGGCGACCTGTTGGAAACTATGGGACAAACCGGTACTGATTTGACTCGAACTTGGTCGAGTATCATAATCTACTCTCCATTTGAAGGAGGTTGGTTGGGATTCTTACCATGGTATGGAAATCTTCCGTCACCTCCCTTGTATGTCGACATATTTCATGAACCATGGAACTGGAGATTCTTTACTTCAGCTATAGTAGACAATCCAAACTTCTTCACAAGCACATTCCAGCATATGCTGATTTCATCACTGATAACAGGGATAATTTTTCTTTTTCCACTGATTCTGAAAAGTGTTAGAAAATCAATTGGTCCAACATTATTCTTCTTAACATCTGGAATGCTCATTATGACTAAATCTGTATTTGCAGGTTTTGGACAAGCTTTCAGGTTATTTTATGGTGGAGAAACTATTACCTATGGCATTAGAAATGTTACAATTGCAATAGAGCAACTGCAATATTATGTCTGGAATTCGATGATAGTGAATATGGTACTCATCATCGGTATGTTTGGATTTTTCTTCCTATTGAGTTATAAACTGAGTAGAAACTACTATCCTGAAAATCATAAACTAAGGAAGTGGTTCATTGTATCAATTACAGCAATCTTTTGGATTAGCTTTGCTTTCAATGTGGTGATCTAATGAGTTGGCCCAAAAACAATCCAGACCTGGAGAAACCAAGAACGGCTACTAAACAGGGAATTAGTGCAGTGCCAAAAGACATCTTCCTGGGATTCAAGTTTGCCTTGAAACACTTCTTGGCATACTTCTTGGCAATGTTAGGAATCGTTATACTTACTGTAATTATGCTATTAGTGGTTCTACTTTTTGTAGTCGTACCACTTATCCTGTTTGTCGGAATCCCAGTATTCGTTTATTGGATTACATCCTTTAGTATACAGGTTGGTACACTTGAAGGGACAATACTCATTGCAATAATCCTTCTCTTTGTATTGCCAATCCTAGGACCTTTCTTTGTGGCTCTTGGTTCACTTTATGGGATGTCAAGAGAAATTATCGAGAGTGAAACAACTACTGCAGAATCTGCGTTTTCATGGTACAAGAAAAGAGCTCTATCACTAGCTGGTGGAGGTGCCATTCATTTTCTGATATCACTTGCACCGTTTATCTTTGCAATATGGATAATCTTTACGACTGCAGTCACTGGTCCATCTAATGATACGCTAAGAGTAATTTTTCACTTAGGTGTAATCTGGATTATCCTCACCAATGGAATGTTATCCCTTACATTCCCAGGAATAATCGATGGATTGTCAGCCGCTAGTGCGGCAAAACTCTCAGTTAGACAATGTTGTAGATCGCCTGGCAGAGTTCTTGGTGCATGGTCATTCTATGCTTTGTTAATAGGACTGCCAATCATCACAATTCTTGAAGACCCCATGTTTGAATTGTTTCAGATAATCCCAAGTGCATATTTAGAACCCTACACGGCAATAATTTTCCTTCTGATTCTTTTCGTAATTCTCCCAGCAATGACAATCACGTTTTCAAGAATTTACTTGATTCTTACTGCTCAAGATGATGCAGTATATGATAACGATGACAATGTACACAGTTCCATGATTTCGGAGGATGAATATACTGAGCCCACGGATTAAAGGAAAAGCAATCAAAGAATTTGTGGTCATTTCAAATCTGAAAACAATCAAGTTACTCCTTGATCGAACTAGAGCAGATATTGTATTCAAATACTTGGTAACTCAGGAGATGACTGTAAAACAGCTGGCTGATGCAATGGGGAAAAAACCTGGGACTGTTCTCCATCATGTACAGAAACTCAATAGCTCAGGAATTATCCAACTAGTTAGGACTCATGAAACAACTCGAGGAATAGTCGAACGTTATTACAGAGCGATTGCGCGAGAGTACAGGTTAGGTATCTCTGAAATGATGCGTTCAAGAGCAAGAGCCAACATTCCAAAAGATCCTATAGCACCAACTCTTGCAGGACTCTCAACCATTGGTATTGTCATTTCTGCAGTTGATATGGAACACGCAAGAGGACTATTGACTAAATTAAAGAAAATCGAAGAAGAAATTGAGAAATCAATCAATGACCCCGATAACTATAGTTTCCAAAGTCTGCCACCCTCAATCAGAACTAATGTTCTAAAAAACATGCATCAGTTCTTGTTGTCAAGGAACTCAGAGTACAGTGAGATACTAGATGAGTGGCACGACCTTCTTTCTCAGTACCTCGATAACGATGAAGTTTAGTAAATTGTATGAATCCAAATGCTTGTCTAAGAGTTGGATGTAATTTCTATACTTGCTTGCTGTAAGGTCCTTTGTATTCGATGAAGAACATTATAGCCGCTATAATACCAAAAACACCACCGATGATTCCGGGGTATAGCAATGCAAACTCTGGAAGTCCTATGAGATCTCCGCCCATCATTATAATTACAATAATAGCACCGATACCGGAACCAATACCGAAACAGGGAGTACATTGAAGTCGACTACCTGTATCTCGCCTAACTGTTGTCACCGTACTTGCACTAGACCTATACGAATACAGGGTTTCATGAACAGCGCTCATACTTCCAGTCCATGCAAAAATAGAACCCATTAACATAATCAAGGCAAATCCTGCACCGATAATCGCTCCCATTGTATCATTAAATATTAGACCACTAATAAATGTCTGAATGATAAAACAGATGCTTCCGATGATAAATAGAATTGCACTTTTCTTTGCACCAGCCATTGTAGTATACACCTCAAGGTTTCTGAAATAGAATCATCTCAAACCATAATATATCTCTATTTTCCAAATAGTAATCTAATTGAAGAAAAATCAAGCAGAGTAAAGAGTAGATTTCAGGTGTACACAATTTAGATTATTTATTAACAGCAGGTAAGAAGACAGTGAAAAGTTTCACTCTATTCGATTCATTGTCTTGATAATCTGTTACAACCAATGTACCATTCAATGATTCAGTGATTATTCTAGCCGCTCTCAAACCTAGGATGCTACTGCTATATTTCCTGAAATCTTCTATTTTTCTACAATACGTTGTAATTTCAACTTGCCAATACGCCTGACCATCACTGTGAGTGGGTTCAAGCTCTATTGAAACATTCTCACCTTTTTTGTAACAGTCAAGAACATCATAGAGAATATTTAGAAAAATATGTATTAATAGATCATTACCAAAAACTTGAGCTTGAGCAGAATTTGGTTTGAACTCAATTACTATTTCTTCAGTACTTATCCGCTCGCTAAAAATATCCAGTGCATCAACAATTGTTGACACTAAATTTGTCTGTACAGGTTGCAATTCCTTGAGCCTGTCAGTTTCACTTAAGAGTCGTACATTGTTAATGAGATGTTCTGCTAATGAAATAACTTGACAACCATCTACTGACAACTTTTCCCTCTGTTCAATAGGAGTATCTTCTGAACCTAAAAGTTCGAACGAGGTCATCATCATCTGGTTAAAATTAGTGATATCGTGCATGAGGAGATCGGCATACATACTTGCTTTTCCATGAGATTCGCCAACTTCATGCATTGATCTAACATACAACCATACTAGAAGTAAGGTAATTGCAAGCAAACCCGCAAACAAATAGATTTCACTCACCCACCATCCAGTATACCAGATAGTGTAATAGCTCTTCAATATATTTGGAATAATCCACATAGCTAGGGATATCACAACAAAGAGTTCTAGTGATGCTATACCTCTAGATTTTGCTGCTAAGAGGAAAATCAAAAAGGAAAATGCAAACATGATAATCAAATTTGATATCTGAATCAGAATACTACCTATTGGACTTCCAACTAATGGTGGATTAGTAATGAGCACAATCTGATTCACCCACTCGCCAAAAACGATAATTATCACCATGATTGCAAGCACAGCTGCCAATTGCTGGAAGGTCGGGTGTTGTTTTTCTTCAGATGGTGGATTCATTGTCCATCGGATTGCAAAACCAAGTAACACAAGGGTGAGAATACTACCAATTGTATAGTGTGTGATAGGTTCACCTAGAAGGTCGATGGAAGGAAGCGTTATTGTGAATATTGAAAATAGTGCAACTGAAGCCCAAAGGCCAAAAATTAGAATGAGAGGATAATGATTCCATGATGTCTTCTTCTTCGGGTATATATAAAGAAGGATAGCCATTAGGCCGGATAGCGCACCAGCTCCAAAGTGTATTATTGAATAGGCAAGTAAATTTTGAGATTCTATTACATAATTCAATGACATCGATTCAATACTTATCGCAATTAGAAATGGGAAATAAGCTATCAAAATCATACCAATGTTAAAACCATAAGCACTTCGACGATTGAATCCATTTCTTCTAAGATATGGAATTCCAAGAGCTAGACAAAATAATAGAAATCCTGCCATCTGTAGGGTTTCTGCAAACTCCCAGCCTACTGATGGAGATGGTAGTGTAAGAAGAAGAGCAATGACAGATACTGCAAAGAGCAGAGTAGCACTCACTAGATATCCAAAGTCAATGGGTAGATCATCCTGTTTTATTTTAGGAATCAGATATGAAGCAATCAGAAAACTAAATACAGCTATCCCAGCAAGAATCCAGCTCAATAATATCAACAAACTAACGGATAGAGCCGGGAGAACAAAGTACCATATTGCGGCGTAGATTATGAGTGGAGATAGAAACCATACGGGCAAAGCTGTTCTACTCACTCGTAACCTTTCAAAAGGGACTTGACGTGTGAAACAAATGCTAGCACCAGCGATCATAACACCGAAAATAGCAAGGTCAACCATATCCGCCACAGCATCGATGAGATACCTCTCGACTGCTGGTTGAGACAGGATGAGGGTATTTTTTACAGCACTTCCAATGTGAAGCACGATGGAGTAGACGAGAACAGACATAACCAAGATATTTGGACGTCCGGGCTTCCGCATATATGCAAGAATGACCAGTGCTGCAGGAATTGAAATCCAAAAAGCTAGTAGCGAATGAACACCAACACGTGTTGCTGGCGAATAAGAAACTAGACCACCAGGACCGATGGCTAAAGTGGAGGCAAACACTGCAAGAGGTACAAGTATGAGTATTTTTGCATATGCGCGTCTTATGCCTATCAGCTCATTCTCACTCCAGCGTGTCTGAGAGATAACTATCTTAGATAGATAGTAAAAAGAGTTTCTAGTGTAAAAGTGTAATATTATTAGTTAAGCAATTAATAGATGACAAAATCCTAGTTGACGGACTCAGTTCGTAATAAGCAGTCTACTTTTTCTTGAATACAAGAACATATCTAAATCGATTTCCAATCGCTCTGAGTTTGACCAAACCAGCTTTCTCTGCCCATTTGATTATGGTTCTCCTTAGTGGAAAATCAGGATCCAGCAGTAATTCAGCATCTGCATAAACTCCGTTAGTTGTCAATAATCGCTTGATTTGAATCAATGTCTTCACTGGGTCTGGAATTTCCGGAAGCACAGTAACTGAAAAGATTGCATCAGCCACACTATCGTCAAGAGGGATGTGACCTTCGGCATCTGCAAGAATTGGAGTAATATTTTCTACTCCTTCAGCTTCCATTCTATTTCGTAGCTTGTCCAGCATTCTCTCTTGGATATCTACTGCATATACTACTCCATCAGGAAGAATCGCTTTAGCTACAGCAACTGTGTAAAGACCGGATCCACATCCAATTTCTATCACAGTCATTCCGGGTTTCGCGTCAATCGCATCAACTATCATCGATGGTGGTTGGATACGATTCCTATAGGGACCTGCTGCGATTACGTTCCCCATTGCAGAAGGCATGGGAAACTTCCAAAAATAGCGAATACTTCGAACACAGACACAAACCCACAATATCATGAATATGAATACTAGGAGTAATATTTCGATTATCCAATGCACACCTTGGAAGAGAAAATCTGATGGTGTGAAATTCTGCAGTAGCAATGTTCTCACCAAATGAGTTATATAAACTAACGTTTGTTAGTTAAACTATCTCCCGCTTCAATATATAGGTTGCGATTCTATGACACCTGATGAAACGACTCGACAGCGAATACTCGAATCTGCTTACGAACTATTTGTTAAGAAAGGATACCAAGGAAGCTCGATGAGAGATATTGCTGCAAAGGCAGGAATCAAGGCAGGTTCCATCTATAATCACTTCGAAGGAAAGGAACAGATCTTTGAAGCTGTCTTTGTTGAGAGGCATCCAATGTTTAGGATACTTGCAATTCTTGAAGAGGTCCACGGAAACAACGCAGAAGAATTGCTAACAAATGCAATCAACCGACTTAACAAAGAGTTGCGGAGCGAACCTAATCTTTTGAATCTCTTCTTTGTAGAACTTGTAGAGATGGATGGAAAGCACATACCTGAAGCTATCAGAACTAATTTTCCTTCAGATTCCAATTTCATGAAACAGGTCTTTCAGTTTAAGAATGAGATTCGGGACATAAGAGAACCTGTTCTCGTAAGAGCCCTTATCGGAACTATATTGGCAAATATCATGTTCAACTGGTTTATTGGAGATACTAAATCGAGGAGATGGGGAACTACAGCTGAGTTGACTGATGTCCTTCTAAGGGGGATTCTCAAGGAGAAATGATTCGAGCTTATGCTCACTTTCCGAAGTCATAAATTGTACTTCTGATGTATATTACGAGTATGTATTCGCGATATCTTTAGAGGAGGTGAGAAGAAGTGAAGTTTCTAATTGAATGGACTATCAAACCAAAGTATAGAAAGGAGGCAATCAAGGCAGTTGAGAAATTCGAACAGCCCAAAGAAGTGAAGACAGTTTTTGCAGCTCACTTTTGTGTTGCTTCACAAAGAGGAATTGCAGTTGTTGAGGTGGAGGATGCAGAGGTAATCCATAAAACATTGCGTCAAATGATGGATTATACCAATTTCGTAGTCACTCCGATACTGCCAATGTTTCCAAAATGATCTCTAACAAATGATGTAACTTGATTTCATGTCAGGAGTGTAATCCATATACAATAACAAAATCTTTCTCAAAGATTACGTCGATTTCCTAGTTGGTACTTGTCCACCGAAAGCAATGTAGTCCAATGATGGAGTCTTTGAAATTATGTCTTTGCGTCGTTTCCTGAACCTTTTTTCAAAGGCTTGATATTCCTCTTCCCAGATTTTACTCTCTTCTTTTGACATGAAATGAAAAGTAAATGTTACCCGGTTCTTGGATCTCTTTGATTTGGCGGACTCTTTTCCAGATATTTCAGCTTGTTCAAGAATGAAATTGGAAATTACTTGTAAGTGAGCAGATGCGGACTCGAGGAACATTCGTCGCTTTGCAGTCTTTTCATCCTCTCCGACCTTGAACACAACTTCTTCATTGCGATGTGGATTAATCTGATAATACTTGACTGGTCGCCCTGTGCTCTGAACACGTACACTTAGGACATCCTCTTCAACAAATCGGGTCAGATGGTGAGACATTGTACTTCGTCGTATATTGACGACTTTCATTAGCTCCTGAGCAGTCATCTCTTGATTTACGAGAATCTCAATATAGATCCTAGCTCTTACGGGGTCTGAAAGGAGTTCGAATAGAGTCAATATTGTGCAGCTCCAACAATTCTAAGATTACGCAATGAAGTATGTTTATAAGTCCGACGTTATCATATTGTTTCGATTATATCGTAATCATTCTATGTTATAGGAACGGAATAAGATGATGGAATTTGACGAAAAGGAATTTGAAGGTCTCTTTCAAACACTGGTAGATGCGGATAAATTCTCAGGAGTTGTCCTCGTTGCAAAAGAAGATGAGATTATCTTCGAGAAAGCATATGGATATGCATGCAAGAATTTTGAAGTGCCCAATCAACTTGATACCAAATTCAACATTGGATCGCTGAATAAGGTAATCACAAAGATAGCAATTCTGCAACTTCTTCAAAAAGGAAAATTAACTCTGGAAGACCTAGTTGGAAAACATCTTCCGGATTTCCCAAAGGAAATTGCAACAAAAGTGAAGATTAGCCATCTCATATCTTTCACCTCTGGAATGGGCGATTACTTCAATGAAAAATTCACTGCAGGAAATGGAAACCTAAGGACTCTGGATGACTTTGTTCCTTTCTTTATTGATGACCCACTTCTGTTTGAACCAGGAGAGAAGATGGAGTATAGTAATGCAGGTTTTGTTGTACTTGGTAAAATCATTGAAGCAGTTTCGGGAATAGGCTACTACGAGTATGTCAAGAAGAATATCTACGAACCGGCAGGTATGTTAGATTCTGAACATTATGAAATAGACGCCATAATACCGAAGCTAGCCACAGGATATACACACCATATGCCAGATGGTTCGATTCATCCAAGCAAGAGAAGAACGAATTACTTCATTATAGGAAGTCGCGGAAGTTCAGCAGGTGGTGGACAATCAACAGTTTACGATTTATTCAAGCTGGATAGAGCAATTGCCAATGAGCTTCTGTTGGATAAGGAACATAGTGGAAGAGTGTATGTTCCATTAGAGGTTAAGTCAGGAGCAAATCCGAGAGTCGTTGGACTTGCAGGAGGAGCTCCAGGACTTATTGCGTTGTACTTGAAGTTTAACGTTTCTGGATATACTGTATTAATCCTCTCGAATTATGACCCTGAAGATGTTGAACCTGTTACAAAATCAATTATGGATATGTTCGTTCCAGAGAGCGAGAGAGGAAAGAAAGCCGAGATGAGGGTAAGAGATGATGAATAATCACTCAAGTTTCATCAAAGCAACCAATGCTTCACCATCAAGCACTAGCTTGTTCTCCTGATTTGTACAGGTTGTACACAAGGTCACTCGCTCCTTCTCATCATTGAGCACGCTGACTTCAACACGAGCAGTGATTGTATCACCAATCCTTACTGGAGCAAGGAAACGCATACTCTGGCTCATGTATATCGAGCCAGTTCCTGGTAGGTACATACCAAGAGCCGCACTAATGAAAGCTGCTGTTAGAATCCCATGTGCAATCCGACCTTCGAACATTGTCTTCTTTGCCCATTCATCATCGAAATGAATTGGATTGTAATCTCCGCTAAGGTCTCCGAAAGCCTGAATATCATCCTCGCTTATTGTGCGAGTCACTTCCGCAGATTGACCTAGTTTGATGTCACAATATCTTGTCACTTTCATAGACCTATCATATTCAATCATTCAAAAAAAGGAATCGGAGGAGCCCAGAAGACTCCTCAATTTCAGACTAACCTTGTTTTCGCTTGTAGCTAATTGCTACCACAACCAGCAGTATTATCGCACCGCCCCCACCTATAGCCAATAGCATTATTGGTGGAACACCTGGGTCGATTACTGGACCAACACTGACGGTAACAATCAGAGTAACTGAGTTTCCGTACGGATCACTGGCTGTAATTTGAACAGTGTAATCCCCAACCAAAAGATTCGTGGAATTTGATAGAACGCCTGAAGCGCTGATTGTGAAATTTACGTTATCATCCACAGTCCATTCAACACCGGATGGATCTTCAGAACTATAGGCTACTGACAATGGAACACCCACTCCTGTTGTGATTATATTTGGTCCTTCAATAGCCGAAGGAGCAGTCAAGTCTTCAACAGTTGCATTTGAATCCGCAATCAATCCATGACCCGAAATATGGAAGACCGATACTTGAATCTCATGGAATCCGTGATGTAAATAATCTACATCCAGTTCGATATCTCCACCATCCCATGGCTCACTGTATTGATACACACCATCAATCCAGACATGATAGTTTAATGGATTCAGAGCATAGACATCCCAGACTAGCACATTGCCTGTTTCAAGAATCTCATACGAAATCGGAGTTGCAGTTGTGATGTTTAGACTCGTGTCAGGTTTGGTATCGATTGCCACTGTATGTGTAATGTTGGTAATAGGGTACCAATTGATACCTTCTCCTCCAGGTGCCACATGATCATGCCAATGATTTCCAAAGTCATCAAAAGTAGCGTACCACACGTTGTTGGGCTGTCCATACTCCTGTAGAGCATTGATGTCATTCCAGCCAATATCGTTTCCATACACGTTGCACGACGATGAGCTGTACAGATGGATTCCTACTTCATTGTCATGAACAATGTTGTAAATCACATCTGTATTGCTAGCATAGAGGAAAATGCCTGCTTCAGTATTATCATAAACCCAATTTTCTAGAACAAGGTTATTGCTAGTCATCTCAATGTATATTCCATTCCCAATGGTATCATAGACTTCGTTGTCCGTGATGTTATTACGACTTCCATGACTCAAGATCCCATTACCGGAGTTATTGTATATCCAATTCCTTGAAACTGTGCAATTCTCATAGCCATAGAGAATAATACCACCTGAGGGCGCGATATATCCATTTCCATGAATTCTGTTCTCAAGTATTTTGAGACCTTCATTAACTCCATATGATGATGCGTAGATTGCACGGTGGGTATTGTCATAGATTACATTGTTGGATATTTGAATTTCATCTGCAAATTCTAGAGAGATTCCAGCTGGTGTGTTATTCCAGATCATATTTTCAGAAATATACCAGTCTCTAACACCC
>JABCTV010000298.1 GCA_018238205.1 Candidatus Thorarchaeota archaeon | reverse complement strand
AAAGAAACACCATAGTGCTTGTTTGGCGACTTGAGTGGATTTGAAATGCTGGAAGAACAGGAACAGAACGCATGGTGAACTTCTATCATCAAGGGCACAATCAATAGGTTTTGCGTTCTTCATTTCCCTTGTGAAATGTTATGACTGATGAGGGAAAATCGGATATTGGTTTCTTTACTGCACTAAGGGGATTTCTTGTCTTCTTACTAACAGCGATTCCTTGTATGATAGTCTTCGGGATGCTCTTGTATGCTTCCTACGTTGATGGTACAATCCGTTTGAATGCCTTCTTACTCGCTGGAGGATGCTTTCTAGTAGGATCATCGCTCCTAGCATTTTCAGGAGTTTCGAAAGAAAGAGCAATTCTCTGGCTTCTCGGCTTTGTAATTGGAGTGGCTGTCTTGGTGCTTAGCGGTATTATTTATCTTACAGCAGTCGCGATGGTGTATCCTGTCGAGACTTTTGTTATTTCACTTATTCTCATTGCCCTTGGTGTTTATTTATATCTTCAATATATGTCACGTAAACAACCAGCTGCCCCTACCGCTGTGACAAAAGCCTTGGATGTTTTCTCCCTTTCCAGAAAACCATTTTCAAAGGAAGTGCTCATTGGTGGAGTAGAACTGGTTCAACTCCCAGAAGATCATCTCTCTCAATCTTCTGAGCTGTTAAATTATAGACCCTTTCTAGACCTGCTCAGAGCTCTAACACTAGCTAACATTCCACTTGCTCTCAGATTAGAGCGAATAAGACACAAGACGAGGGTCTTCTATCTCACCTGGGCAAAGGAGGAGAGTACTCTGAGAGAGTACATTGTACGAATGGAGGACAATCTCCGGGGCAATCTCTCAGGGATGAAATTCAAAATCCTTCTCCAATTTGAAGGAATCAAGCTTGATGAACGACAAACTGCAGTAGTCTCATATCTCCAAGGTGAACCATTATCGATTGAAGATGAAAGCCAGAAGAGCGATGCATTGACAGTCATGGCCACTGTATTGCAGAAGTTACCAAATGGGGTTATCCAGATCTCTGCAACTCCACAGAAAACAAACAGAAGAAAACTGAAGAATCTCGAAGATAAGTACGGAGCAGAGATTGCCAGATCACAATGTGTTGTTTCAACACCCAGGTCAACCCTATTTTCCGGTGAAGTACAAGAATCAACAACACAAGTGAATCCAGAGGCTCAACGTAAGGCTGCATCACTGGCTATACAGATAGAACGATTAAGCACAGTCCATCTCTGTGACGTTCGAGTTGCAGCAATATGTTGGGACACAGAAAAGACAATTGCAGAAGAGAGTTCCAAGAGACTGATGACGACTCTACGGGGGAATCTTGCTCCCGCGGACAAGAATAGAAGCTTAACTCTGGAAACCAAATCGAACATCAGTGAAGTGACCCAAGTCCTTCGAGGAGAACCTGTTGGTCAGGCAACACTCCTGTCAATAAACGAAGCAGCAATCTTCTTTGTTATTCCAACATGCGACCTTGGAATACCAGTTTCTGATCATGCAACTTTTACTTCCAATCCTGCAACTCTCAATCCCCCTGAAGTCAACAGGCCGCAGATTGCAGAGAGTACGAAACCATCTCTAAGTCTAGGAAAGATCCTAGATGAATCGGGTCGTGAAATTGGAGAGTTCAAGATATTTATTGAAGACTTGGCTTCTCATTCTGGGATATATGGTGACATTGGGTCTGGCAAGTCCACAACACAGATTTGTATCACTCACGAGCTACGTAAGAATGGTATCAATACCCTTGAGGTCCTTTCTTCAAAGAATGAGGATTACTTGCGAACTATCCGTGCTGATAAAAATATTCGAGTAATTACCCTTGGTGATGAGACCGTATCAACAGCTAGGTTCTCTCTTACTAACATGATGGATGGAGTACATGTCAATCAGATCATAAATGGCATCAAGACCCTATTTGTCGCTGCCAAGCCCACTGATGGGATCATCAAAGAGTACCTGGAAAAGGTCATCGAGTTGACCTTCAAACGTCTTGGATGGGCACGTGAAACAAATACAAGAGGTATCCCAATTGTCTTGCAAGATTTTATAGAGACCCTACCTCTTATAGAAAGTGAGCTTCAATACAGTTCACGGGGGAACGAAGATTTCCGAGGAGCATTGTTTGGAAGATTCACATCAGTTTGTGAAGGAGTGCTACGAAGCATCTTTGGAACAATAACTGGAATGTCGATCGAAGAACTTGTTTCGAAACCTACCATAATCCTTCTTGACAAGCTATCAGTAGAAGAACGCTCATTCTTCATGTTCTGGTTAGTAAACAGTCTTGCCTTGCATTTTGAAGCTAAGAAGAAGACAGATGGATCCAGCAAAGTCGGTCTGAAGTATTACGTAGTTCTGGAAGAAGCACATCGTTTTCTCAAGAGAGGGTCAAATATCAATGTGGAAGAAGCTCATGGAGCACATCGCATAGCACTTGATACGATATGTGTGACAATGACCGAGTCTCGAAGCAGTGGACTTGGTTTTGGTCTGGCAACTCCTAGTGCAATTGAATTGGCTACTGCGGCCTTCAAGATGCCGTTGAATGTCCTCTTTCATAAGACAAATTCCCGTGATGACCGTAAGCTCATAGGGCACCAGATAAACTGCAATGAAGACCAGATAACGATGATCGGGTCCTTGCAGAAAGGTGTTGCAGTTGTTCGCACAGCTAGTAGTGCAAAACCCATCCTTGTTCGAATCAACAATCCGTTGGAACTCTATCCTGAGTTGAATCCTGATAGTCCAGTGACTGATGAAGAAATCAAAAAGCATATGGAACCAGTCCGGGATGCTAATCCTCATTTCAACGCGAAATCTGAATTCACTACCAGAGTTCCACGAATTCAGGACCTTAGTATTGAATATTCATCAATGACCATTGATATGCCAAGTATATTCAGACTCTATGCAATGCTTACACTACCTCTTTTCAGGAA
>JABCTV010000297.1 GCA_018238205.1 Candidatus Thorarchaeota archaeon | reverse complement strand
AATTTCCTTCTATCTGATTGATGTACTGCTGACCAGTCTGGGCGAATTCAGAATTGAGTTCGATACCAACTGAGTTTCTAGAGGATTCTTTGCAAGCTATCAATGTGCTCCCTACTCCAGCAAAGGGATCCAGAATCCAAGACCCACTTTTTGAGAAGAAACCAACAAATCGTTTCACTAATTCTTCCGGAAACTTTGCGGGATGCTCAAGCTGAGCAGAGGATCTTGAACGAGGATTGACAACGAACCAAGACTTTGTGGCTTTTATCCACTCCTTCCCGTCTAAATCATTAAGTGTATTTTCAGGTTTCCGACGCAAGGCTTCACCCAATTAGCGTAGATATATGCTGGGTCATAAGTATAGCCTTTCAAATGTGTTAATCAGAGACCTGATTCAATAATTCTGTTAATTCCAATTTCAACAATGTCCGCACAATATGATGTAATCCGCTCTAAGTGGAGAGCTAATACAATTTCATTCGATATTTTTTCTTTCCTCGATGCTCCCACTTGTTGTAGTAACTTGGCTATAGCTGTTGCTTCATTGAGTGTATGTAATGGGCGTTTTGAATTTAATGCGATATCCTTTTCTTGAACGACTTTTCTAGTCTTATCAATACTGAAGAATGATTTTTTTGTTTCATCAAAAATCCTGAAAATGTTCCTTGAAATTTTTATTATTTTCATACTTGGCTTTTTGAGATAAACAAGTTCGTTTAAAGCTGCACAAACATGATCTGCAATACGCTCTACATATTTAGCTGCTAGGCTGAAACTAAGAGCATCAGGAGGCGATATAGCAATTTTCTTAGCATATGCAGGGTCTCTTAAAACAATATGACAAAGTCGCTCAACAAAATATCTATGTCGATCGACATCTTCATCTCTATCAATTATTCCAGTGAGATTAGATGTGTCGCCAGTTTCTATGGAATTCAGTAGTCCATTAAGCATATACTTTGTAGTTGCAAATTGACGTCGAAGGATAGGTGTTATGAACTGTTTCTCACTTGTGTCACTTAGAATGAAGCTATTGCTGTGTTCCTCTAATATCTCAAATCCTGGAAGGCGTCTTATCCATTTGCTTATCTCTCCCCTTGTTGCCATATCAAGACCATCTTCAAAATGCAATTCAAGTTCATTTGTTCCTACAATATATGAGCCGACAAGGAGGTTTACAATGTCTTTTGATTGGTCTTTTGTCAGTGATAGCTTGAGAGGCTCTGAGGTAGTACGACGTTTTGATGTGGGCGTAATATTTAGAGTTCCATCAAGAGCTCTTTCAATCACTACTTCAGAATCTTTTGTGAGTTTAAATTCATCACACCAACGTCTTGGAAGATAAACATAGAATGAATTTCTTACTTGATTGAGTTTTCTTGTTGTTTGGGCCATCCATTATCCCTTCACAATCATTTGTATGAATTTATTTCTTGATAAAGCATGTTGTAAATGTATTGTAAATGATGCATTTACAGCATTTACTAACATATGTTATTCATGCCTACGCTTTAACTTATGGTTTGTTCGAGCGCGGGTGTAAGAAACAATAGGTGCAGACAACAATGAACAATACTGCAAAAATATTAGGCTTTCTAGTAATTGGTATAGTAATCGGTGCTGGTGGTATATTGATTGTATCACCACCCGGTTCAGGTACTCAAACATATACAATATCGACAGCGGGATCTACAACTGTGTATCCTCTTTCCCAAGAATGGGCAGTTCAATTCCATGCGGAATATCCTTCATTTACTGTTAATCCCAGCACTGGAGGATCTGGCTTAGGTCAGTCTCAAATTGCGGACGGATTGATAGATATTGGAGCTTCAAGCTCTTATCCGAAAGAAGACTATCGAACCGAAAATCCCGATATTGAGATTATTCCAGTATCTGCTGATGCTCTGGGAATAGTTGCAAATCCTGCTGTGAATGGAACTACATTCAAGATGGATTGTGATATGGCTGTTGCAATCTTTCAAGGAAATATTACAACGTGGGAAAATTTTGAAACCACATTCAATGTAATAGTTGATGCGAGTGGTTCGATTAATGTCTATGTTCGGTCCGATGCTAGCGGAACTACCGCTACATTTGCTAAATGGTTAGAAACTGCTGATGATAATAACAATACAAACAATGCTGATTATGAATGGGGCCTTGGGCATAGCGAAGTTGTTGCTTGGCCAGGAACTCATAGTGCAGTCGATGGTAACCCCGGAGTGGCATCAGGAGTGGAGAACGATCCTCAAGGAGTAGGTTATGTGGGACTTGCCTTCATGGAAGGTTTAACACCAATAGATCTCTATAATCCTAGTTCCGGAGAGTACGTCACTCCAAACCTTGAAAACGCGTTGAAATCTTTGCCTGATGAAATTAATAATCCAGGTCAGAACTTGATGAACTCAAACAATACTGGGGCTTATCCAATTGCAAGATTGCTCTATTATCTGGTAAACCCAGACAATCTGCATTGGTACACAATTACCTACCTGAATTGGGTTCTAATTCAAGGTCAGCAATACATCTCTGATGTAGGTTACGTTCCAATTGTCGGAACATCAGCTGTAACGTATGCATTGAGTGTTGTTGCATCACTAACTCCTAGTACATAGATTCCATCTCTGAACATGAACGTCATGGAGACCATAGAATGAAGGCGAATACCTTAATTCAGGGTAATCATTGGCGTTCATGTATATTTTCAGAGGATATTTACAATGAAGTCCATTTTGAAACCCAAGAAGACCCTGTTTGTAGGATTGATACTCGGAATACTTCTTGGAGTCGGAGGTTTGATTTTCATTAGTCCACCACCAGAAGGCGGGATAAGCGCTACAATAACTACGGCTGGATCATCCACAGTTTATCCATTGTCTCAAATATGGGCAGCTTATTTCCATGCTGATAATCCGGGACTGTCTCTTAATCCTAGTACTGGGGGTAGTGGCTTAGGTCAGTCATTAGT
>JABCTV010000008.1 GCA_018238205.1 Candidatus Thorarchaeota archaeon | reverse complement strand
GTTTCACTCGTCTTGTTTCAATATTACCATATTTCACAGAGGTCTTCAGAAGAATCCTAGAGAAGCTCCGTCGGACATTGTTTTCTGCCTTGAGTAATTTTGAGGCATCGGGATGACCTTTTTTCAGTGTTTCTTGGTACTCATCTTTCGCAGAACTCCAGATCTTCGCCATCCCTTTGATCCGTTTTCCCAGTCCAAAGTACAACGGTCTAGCCTTTCCTGTTGCCCTATCCCTTGCTAAAGCCAAGGTGATTGCCATCCCCATCTTGAAGGCAGTAGTAAGAATCCTTGAAGGTTTTCTGGGATACAGGATGTTCGTCACACTACAATATCGGTTAATCATATAATAAATTCTTCGGGTAATTCGACCTATACTAATATCTGTTTTAGTTCATAATTTTCAATTTATTCAAGAATTAAACGTTTCAGTCATTTGCAGTCTTCATAAATTTATAACTATTCTGTACTGAGAAAGAGTGGAGATTATCAATCAATCTCCTGAGATATAGGTTGAGTGAATTTCCTCTGACTTGAAACAGGTCGGAAATTTATAACTAAGGTGACGTGTGTGAACGGTTCCAAGTATACTATCATCAGTGTCAAAGTCCCAATTCGCTGGGAGTCTATGTCTGAATATGAAAGGGATAGACTCTCTCGTATTACAGGACGTGATACACGGGTGATTCGTGCCTTTCTTGGCATAATTACACGTCATGAACAAGAACTTCTTGTCGGAAAACGAAAGAAAAAAATCAATGGTGGAAAACTGGAAAAACTGACCCTCACAGCACTGAGGTCAAAAGATAGTTCAAAGAACAGGTCTGTAGTCCCTCATGATTTCAAAAAGAGATTCTCAAATATCTCTCTGAATGAACTTCAAGAGTGTAGACAGGTTGCTGTTGCCATGTGGAATAGCTATCTAGCTCTTGAAGGACAGCAACCACTCAAGGCAAAGGGGTATCGTTCTCGAAAACTCCCGCGCTATGTCTTCAATCGACGGTACAAACTTCGGTATGAACCTGACCAAGAGGTCAAACACTGGCTTGAACTCATGGACTCACTTGATTCTGCAAAGACTGATAGTTGGTTTCATGATAAACTCAGGGTTCCTCTCAATCCTTCTTCATATCATCTCAATAGATTGAATGAAGGAAAGGTGACCTCTCTTAGACTCATCAAAGATTCGAGAAAGAAATGGTGGTCTGTCTTTTCTGTTAGAATCTCTGTCCCCACAATTAACGGTGATGGGAAACCTCTTGCTGTGATGGGAATTGACCTTGGGATAGACAAGGCTGTGTGTTCTGTTGTCCTTACACGAGAACGTGTGAAACATGTCAACTACTTCACCCAGCCAGAGAAGGTCAAACGCATTGAGAGATACGACATAATGGTAGATTCTCTTCAACGAGAGATGAATACCAGACTAGACGAGGATTATCCTGCGGATGATGTCATCTTGAAACTTCGCGAACTAAGTGGTCGAAGGTTGAACATCAGCAAGGATCTAGATGGTGTACTTGTCAGGCAACTCACTGACCACATCCTTGAGCTGTCAAAGAAGTACGACCTCTATGTCGCCATTGGTAAATTGACTGGAATCAGAAAGAGTGCCAGTAAGAAGAGCAGTAAGAGCAAGAGATTCAGGAAGATGGTTGCCAGGTGGCCCTTTGCCAGAGTAAGTAATGCATTGAAGCATTCACTTGCTCAACAAGGCTGGAGGGTTTCGGGTAGGAACTCACGTTTCATTCCTATTCGTGAATATTGGACCTCGGTTACCTGTCATAAATGTGGACAGAGAGGTATCCGTCCTAAGCAGTCCCTCTTCATCTGCCACACCTGCGGCTATCGCTCCAATGCCGACAAGAACGGCGCCATCAATATTGCGAGGCGCTTAATTACGCTCATTCCCCTACTTAGGGATGAGAAAGGACTAGGGCGGTGGCTCTTCTCTTCTAAGAAGGGAAGGTCAACCCTGAAGGTCTGGAGGAGCTCACGCTCTAAAGGAAAGTCCTCACTGCCTTCTGGTCTGTCAGGCCAACGTGGGCAGTCCGTGGCTGAGTGCTATGACCAAACAACCCTCGGGGAGTTTGCGAGTACTACCGATCTCGCCATGGAAAGAACCGTGGAAATACCGTCTGCCGCTGTGGAGGCTCGCAAGGCATCTGACACCCACAGTAGTAAGTTGCAGCGGACAGAAACCACTTCCAAACCTAGTTTGGATAGAGCTCGTGTCATAACGTCGGATTCGGACCCAGCGTATACCGGTGACGGTCGTCATGAGAAGGGTGGAACACGGAAGTTGAAAGTTATCGAGGAAGTTCACTCAACCTCTTCTGATACCTGACACAGGTCGGTGCATACAGCCGAATACATCTTCAGATATGAAAGATTATATGGAGGTCAGAAAACCACAAGCGGTGTACAATCAAGTGGTGATGCCTTCTAATGCCTCCTAAAGACATGAACATCATAATTTTTGGATGCATGCAGTGCATGTACGCAGCAGCAGACTTAGCTGGTACCATGAAAATGCAGTATGATATCACGAGCAGGATAATCAGAATGCCATGCACAGCGAGATTGGACATCAACTTCATTCTGAAAGCTTTGCAGGAAGGGGCTGATGGAGTACTTGTAGTGGGTTGTCATCCAGGTGATTGTGCCTACAGAACAGGTAACCTTGGAGCAGAGCGAAGAGTTCGGTTTGCAAAGAAACTGATTGAACAGCTTGGTCTTGATGAACGCCGCGTGAAGATGGTATTTGTGAGTGCAGCAGAGGGTGATCTGTTTGCAAAAGAGGTCAATGATTTCGGAGATGAGATTAGAGCGATTGGACCAAATCCAATCAGGCTTTAAGTAGATAGAAATTCTATTTATCTTTGGGCGCACAAACCATGAGAAGATTAAGTGTGAATAGGAGTTCTTCCATCGAGATTATTGACATTACTAACAAACCCGAGTACGAACATCTACTTGTCGGATGCATTTTTCACAGGAAAAAGGAAATTCAACTTCAAGAATTGATTAATGGGAACCCAGAGCGAGTGAGATATCTGGAGTCTGTGATACCAAAAGGATTGCATACGAAGATTCTGTTTTGGAAGGGTGATTATGTTGGAATGATTGAATATGGGTCACCTGAAGCAGCTGGCCTGCCAATATCGGGAGAGAATATCATCATTATGAACTGTATCTGGATACACAGAAAAGCGCAAGGCCAAAGTTTTGGTAAGATGCTCATCGATGATATGATTAGAAGTGAAGAACAAGCTTGTGGATTTGCGACCCTTGCTCTGGAAGACTATTGGATGATATGGATTCAAAAGTGGATGATAGAACATCTTGGATTTCGCTCTATAGACTCGATAAAACTCAAACATAAAACATACAAGAAAGGTCAGTGTTTCAAAGTTCACCTCATGTGGCGATCAATAAGCGATAACGTAACACCCCCTACTTGGGATAAGCGCCAGTTATTGTATGGCATCAATTACTGTCATCATCATCCTCTATATTGGGGGAAATATGGTTGTGCAAAATCAGGGTTGACAGAAATCCACGAAAAGTGTTAGTTCAGAGTTGAGATTCGAGCGTCTGGACCAAATCCAATCCGGCTGTGAGGATCAATCTAATTTCTTTCTCATGTGGTATGCACTGATTTCAAAACCATGGTTTTCATAGAGTCGTTTTGCGTGACTAGCCCCCTCTGGACAGGTTAATCCAATCATATCTACACCTGCTTTTTTGAAGATGCCAATTAGACTATCTACTAATGATGTACCAATTCCATGCTTTCTATATTTTGGATTAACCACTAATAATTCAATAGTGGCAACCTTTGAAACACCCCAGTTGTCTAGAACCTCTTTTGGAACATCCCTGAAATAACCATAAACCAGCCCAACTACCTTCCTATCTTCCTCAGCAACAAGGAAGCCTTCAGGAAATGCATGAGTTATTTTCAAATCCTCTTCAGTTGTCGGGCCATCAAAGAATGCAAAGTCATTTGCCAATTGAATTACAACTTCAGTATCTTTCTGGTCAAATTGACGAATCTTCACATTGTTCACCAATTGACTGTACATGATCCAAGTTATTGAATATAGCGTTGAGTTGGACTACAGATGGAGAGATTTAGTGTGCCGTCTGCAGAATCCTTATTATCATCATACTAAACGACCGCGCACGATTGGGTGATGAAGTCCACTACGACCATGTCGAAACCGCCGCGAGCTGATGACTTCTTTTACATGATGTGATTTAGTGAGAGAATTAGTACTAGTAGGCATTGGTGGTTTCATCGGAGCCGTACTTAGATATGGTCTATCTAATATCATTCAGAATGACAATTCAGCAATCCCAATAGGAACATTGGTTGTTAATTTTCTTGGAACTCTTCTATTAGGCATTATAGTGTATTCGGCAGAACTTGTCGCATTCATAACTCCAGAAATTCGTGTCTTTCTTACAATTGGAGTACTGGGGGCATTCACGACAATGTCAACATTTGGTCTTGAGGCTTTCACGATGTTTGAAGAGGGTAAAAGCACACTCCTGATACTCTATGTAGTCGGCACTGTATTTCTGGTCTTTCTTGGCATGTTTGTTGCAAAGATTTCTGTGGGCGCTATCAGCAATCATGTTCAGTAGAGCACATTATCTTCGTGCCTAATACCATTAGTTCATATGAGAATGGCTTTACTCTTGCAATATAAGAAAAAATTGAATCTGACTCAGCTCATTGTTTCAGTATAGACTGAGGGAAATCCGAATTAGTATCTGGCAATATATTATGTGCCGGTATCTCATTTATTACCTAATTTGCTGATAGCCAGAATTGAATTAAGAGATAAAATTAGGTGGTACAATAATTATGGCAAAGCGCACAAGACCACGAAACACGCTAAAAGACAGAGTCCGTCGACTTTTGAAGAATAACGAGATTTGTATGCGTGCATTTAATGAAATAGAGAAAGATGTTGAAGTTCAAACTTTACTTGAAGATAGCAATAGAATGGCTATAGATCGAATGGGATATTCTGATCATGGCCATACACATTCACTCATTGTTACTTTGAATGGACTCAAATTACTACAAGAACTAAAGCCGGGACTCACTCCAACAATAGTCCACGAGGAAACTGGTGATATGAATGATGCAGAACTCGTGGTAATGTTAGGTTGTTATCTTCATGACATCGGAATGGTCGTTGGTCGTGCCAATCATGACGAGTTCTCAGTGGTACTGTCCTTACCAATTTTAGACAGGATATTGGCCAAGGTATATCCAAAAGACCGGCGCAAACAAGTACACATCAGAGGCCACGTGATGCATGCTATCTATTGTCACGATAAGGCTGCAATTCCAATGACAGTTGAGGCTGGAGTTGTGGGTGTTGCTGATGCACTAGATATGACAAAGGGTCGGGCTAGGATTCCATTCGAGGCTGGAAGTGTCAATATTCACTCTGCGTCAGCTATGGCAATTGAAGATGTGAAAATTCGCAAAGGTATAGAAAAGACAGTTCGAATCGAAGTGAATATGACCAATGTTTCTGGTATCTTTCAGATACAGGAGCTTCTTGAACAGAAGATTCGAAATGCAAAGTTATTGATTGAGCACATAGAGCTTTATGCAGTCATGTTACCTCAAAAAGATGTAATTCTCAAAGAAGAATTGAGAGTTCTCTAATAATGTAACATTTTCAATCGAATATAGATTCAGTCCTTCCGAGTTCGCACACATCAGAACGTCTATATGCACGAAACCGAACATTCTGCCAGTCACATTGCACTGATAGAGGCTGACGTCTATGAAACTAGATGACATTGATTCTGAAATTATCTTAATGCTTCAAGAAGATGGCAGACGTTCCTTCAGTGATATTGCACAAGCTGTGGGGAGAACAGAAGTCACAATACGACGTCGAGTGAAACGGTTGAGGGATGAAGGTTACATCAAACGTTTTACAGTAGTATTAGATCCAATGAAAATTGGAAAGAGCATCCGGGCCATAATCCGTGTAAAGACCGTAATGAAACATGCAACTGCTATTTCAAAGAAACTCATAAAATTCAAAGAAGTCAATGAAGCCTATTTTCTAGATGGTGCTTGTGGCCTTATTATGATGATTACTGTAAATGATCTTACCGAACTCTATCAATTCCTCGAAAAACGTCTTGGTACAATTGAAGGTATTGGGGACGCAGAAACCTGTATTGTACTTGAAGAGGTCAAATCAGCCTTCTCAGACACTGGTGCTTCATGATGCACTATGAATTGCACATAACTGAACAGAATTTTGTACGATTACAGCAACATGCAGAAACATCCTTCCCTGGTGAAGCTGTAGCGCTACTTTTTGGTATCTTATCCGAAAACATTGTGAGCGCTAATCGTGTTGAATTAGTAGAAAATGAATCGAAAACAAGTCAGATTGCTTTTTCTGTTAATCCTGAAAATGAATACCAATTGCTAATTGAAGCAGAAGAAAGAGGAGAGTCTTTAGTTGGAATTTATCATTCCCATCCAGCACCGCCTGAACCCTCCGAGACGGACCTCAGAAATATGCGTTTGAATCCCGTTGTCTGGCTTATTGCTTCGAAATTAACTGGGAATTGGACAACTAAGGCTTACATCCTAAAAGATGAGATTGCTAATGAGATTCTAATAAAATATCGGAAATCTATCGATTCAAACCTTTGATAGTTCCAGAGGTCTTTTTTGGTTCAAAAGAAACAGCTGTTCCATTGATTGAACCAATAACCGCAGCTGCTGCTATTACTTGCTGTAAAGATGGTAGACTACACTGAAGAACACCCTCTCCCGATGATTCTTCAAAATCAATCAAGTAAAGCTTCGAGTCTGCTGCTTGAATCTCACCGTAAAGTGAGAGGAGGCTTTTCCAGATTACCAAACTTAGCTGCTTTCCCTCTATTGAAGAGCCATCTCGATGAAGCTTGAAGAGCAAGTATCTCTTTCTAACCCTCTTCATTGTTCCTCCCCCTTGTGAATAATCTCCACTCCACTGCTAACAAAACTAGATTGTAACTTCCTCATATTTCTCTCAATGATTGACTTGGGGAAATCACTTGCAGCGCTATCTGCATAAGATCGGTCCATTCCCAGAAGTACTCCAATATGTGCTATTGCAACTGATGACCGCAGCCCCATCGGATGAATTGCTCCACTAGTTAGAACCACATCCATTCCTGCATCCATTGCTGTAGTAACAGATTCGCGGTATAGTTTGAGAATTTTAGACCTATTTAGACCGGATGACTTGAGAAGTGGCGCAATTTGAATTTCTAAACTCGTATTTGATATCGAAGCTAAGCGAGCGGTAGTATCTCTAAGACGATTCTCCTGAGTTGGATCAACAGTCAATAGATCTACACGCTTATCCTCTGCAGCCCAATTGGTTACCTCTATGGATTTGAGTGGAACAGAAACAATCATCGTCTTCCTTCTGATTTTGTCTATCTGTTTCCTAACTGAATTGATACTTTTTCCATGAAGAATCACTCTACTATATAGCATCATATTCTCAGTAAGAGTCTTGAATGGGTCAGTAGGCAATCCTACTACTGCAATTCCAGTAAGTCCTAGCTTACTTGCCATACCACTAAACGAATCAATCTCGGTGGCATCGGATACTAGAACTCCTAAATCAACTGACACAACTCAATCCTCCGCATATTGTAGACGTTTCTCAATCATACGCATTGCATCTTTCTTTTTACAACGTGGCCTATCTTTGAAGTAAAACTTGGCTCTTATGACATCAGTATTATTGGCCAATTTCATCTTCCCTAGAAACGCTCCTTGCTTATCAATCCTAAGAAAAAAGACGCTGTTATTATTCAATCGAAGGTCGAGTGAGCGTTTAATTGCACGGCGGTCACTCTTTTCCAAATGTTTGATAATAAAGTCAAATGTAATTTCACATTCATCTCTATTCTTTAGTAATCCTGATACAATTGAAATCGAATCCCCAGATTGTCCTTCAGCCTTCTCTTCTGTTATAGATATATTCTGTCTGATGTTTTCTGGGAAGATACCAAGTATCGCAGTAGATACTCTCTCAGTAATTTCAGTAGCCCTTGCATATGCACGGACTTCAATTTTTCTTATGAACGGCATAGCCGCTCCCTCAGCCTCAGAAATCTCCGCTATTTTGCGACATTACCTTTGGCTCCAAGAGAAGGTCTGACCTTTTCAGCGCCTCGCCCCTTCTTTCTGAGACCACGACTTCTTTTACCTGCAGAAGTAAGACCTCTGTGGACTCTACCCTTGTGAGTTGGGTCACAGATCCAATTGATGTTTGGGTCGTTGTAAATCACTGGATGATTGGGGTCTACAAGAATTACTTCGTGCCAAACCCACTTGTGGTCATTTCCTACCCAATATGAGTTCAGGACACGCATATTCACATATTTTCTGGCAACACGTTCTTCAGCAATCCAGCGTCGTGATTTCTGAGGAGTGTATTTTGTTACACCCATACCACTAGGCTTACGACCCTTTTTTGGTCTTGGTCTCTCACGTGGTCCACGACCAGTCATAATCCTCACGATAACATAACCCTGCTTTGCTTTGTAACCAAGGTTTCTTGCACGACCTAGTCTGGTGGGTCTGTCTAGTTTGACCATAGTACCCTGCTTTCTCCAGACTATCAATCTGCTTCTAACAATATCAGAGCGTTCTTGTTGCCCTTCTATCCATTTTTCATTCATGTGTTTGTATGCTGTAGGCATTGTCTGTTTCCATCCTTTGTCGTAATATATTCACTTTGTTTGTGGTTCAGCCCCTAAGGGCCACATCCCGTGCGGACGCATCCGCCAACACAAAGGAATGGTATGGTACGGCACGCATGCCGTGACCAAGCCAACTCGAGGACATTCGCTTAAAGGTGTAACGCTTTGTCCTTTCAGATGAATTACTTTAGACCATCAATGACCTTCTGTGCAGTAAGTTCTCCAACTCGAACCTGAGCTTCTCCGGTTGATGATGCTAAGTGTGGAGTCGCTATAAGTTTGGGATGTTTTACAAGCTGCCAGTCTACTGGTGGTTCTTTTTCAAAGACATCTAAAGCTGCACCTGCAATCTCGCCTTGTTTCAACGCATCCAGAAGTGCTTTCTCATCTACTACCCCACCTCGGGCTGTGTTGACAAGGAATGCAGTCTTCTTCATTATCTTGAATTCCTTCTCTCCTAACATCCCTTTTGTTTGAGGTAGTAAAGGAACATGGAGTGAAATGTAATCAGATTGCTCAATAATGGTTTTCAAATCAGATCTTTTGGCTCCAACTTCTTTACAGACATCATCGATATCGATGACATCATAGGCGAGAACATCCATGTCGAAAGCCTTTGCTCTCTTTCCAACTTCCTGACCTATCCTTCCAAATCCTACAATCCCAATGGTCTTATTCCATAATTCAGTGCCCTTGAGTTTCTTTTTCTCCCAACGTTCATCTTTCATGGAGCTATCTGCTTGGGTGACATTCCTGGCTAATGCGAACATCAGTGAAAATACCATTTCAGCCACTGAAACTGTCGGTGCCTCCGGAGTATTATGCACAATGACTCCCTTAGCTTTTGCAGCTTCTATGTCAACATTGTCAAGTCCAACCCCAGCTCTGATTACTAGTTTTAGATTATCAGACGCCTCAATTACCTCTTTAGTAATCTTAGTGGCACTTCTTACTACTACACAGTCGAACCCTTTGATTTGTTCCTCAATTGGTCCATCTGCATCATAATCTCTCTTTACAATTTCGAGTCCTGCTGCCTTTATTTTGGCTACTGCCGACTCTGCAATTGGATCCGCTATAAGTACGCGTTTCATTAGCATAACCTCATAGGTGTGATGTGCACTGCGGTTCGTTGATTCATCTTAAACCTGACGAAGGCGACATTTTCTTAACGGAGTATGTCTACTTACAGATTATGAAAAGAGAGATGAATCCAACCACTGCAATGGTCCCTTGTCCTGTTGTTCTCTTGAGCGTATCTGGACCTGAAAGACCCAATATAATCACACTTTCATGGGCTGCTAATGTCTGTAGTAAACCTCCTACAATGGTCATTGGAATACGTCCTGAAAGGCACAGCTATAATCTTGTGAAAGATGCTGGAGAGTATGTTCTGAATATACCATCAACAGACCAGATTGAAGGCACTATCTTTGCAGGCACCAAATCCGGACGTAAATATGATAAGTTCTCTAAATGTGGATTTACTCCTGAACCAGCTTCAAAAATCAAGGCACCAATGATCAAAGAATGTCCCATAAGCATTGAATGTAAGACCCGCGAGATAGTTCCTCTTGGAGCGCATGATCTGTTCATTGCTGATGTGCTCTCTGTTCATATCGACGAGTCTGTTCTTGATGAAAAAGGACGATTTGACGCCTCAAAGGCTAACCTATTCACATACCTTCCTCTAAATGGTCAATATTGGACACTCGGCAAGAAACTTCTCTGATGTCATACAGGAATAATTTCAATGTCTATGGTTTCAGATTCATAATCTTCGGCATCTTCACTGGATTCCGGAGATTTCATGTATCTAACAGAATAGTTAGAATCGGATTCACTTACTATCCAAGCTCCTGTTGGCACATGAGCTTCTCTGAAGAAGATATCAAAGGTGATTCCAGGGAACTCCACAATGATAGTATTATGACCAAGAAGTGCGAAAAGTCCAGAGGCTTCCTGCGCTCGTTCAATGGTATCAAGCTTTGCTAAAACTGGTACCCAATTTCTTCCATCCCATTTGAGAAAGGGCCATGAATTTGATGGGGGCCAAGCTCCTTTCTCGACAACAATATAGTCATTGGCACCACGTTTGTATATCGTGGGATACTGACCAAATCTGCCAAGATACATACCAGCTGCTCTTGCATCTTCCAATGTTGGAAATATCTCCATAAGATTCACCAGAATTGATTCCTTTTTTCACAATCATATTCTACTGAAATCCGAGAATGATGTATATTGAATAGCTGTCAATAGAAATCACTAGAACCCTGTTTGACCAACAGTTTCTCTATAATATTGACTGATTATTGATATGGCAATATATAGGGGAAAAATGAACAATTATACTCTCATTTTTGCCCCTTAGCACTCACAATTTTGATTACATCTCTATCCTTGAGAACATGTTTGTCAGAAATCCTCATCTTTGTTCTTGCATCAATACCATGCACAAACGATTCCATTAGGTCTGTGTGAATATGACCTGCGAATTCCTTAGCTGTAGTCCCCTCAGGAACCAAGTATACATCAGGGAGTACATTTTCATCACTATCGGTGAGTGAATTTGCATCATGCACGGGATAGATAGTAATCATATGGAGAAAATCAAAAACTGCTTTATTGAGAATATTCTGAACCCCAGTCCCTCCATACTCTTTCAGAATGTGTTCCTTTAATTTCTCTAATTGTTCAGATTCATTCTCCTTCAAATTTTCTTGCTGAATTATTTCAAAATCATCATTTCCAGGTATGTATTTTATCACACCTTTCTGGTCTAGGTCTTTGAGAGCTTTCTCTGCCAAAGCACTTACAGGAATAATCATGTAATCAGGAAAATCCTCTTGTAACCGCTTGTAATTCTCTTCGGCTCCTGGTCTGTCAATCTTGTTTGCTGCGATAATGATTGGTTTTGAGGTCTTTTGGAGTGTTTTAACGAATACTCTTGTTTCATCATCGGTCCACTTGTCAACGGTTTCAGCTTTCAAATTTGACTTCCTTAAAGCTCTGAGAATATGTGCTCTAGTTATCTTCAAGCCTGAAAGTTTTTCCAGAAGCAATTCGTCTAACTTGGCTCCTTCTGATCTGACGCGACCAGTCAGTCTCCGCCAATCTTTTTTCACAATTCCTAGCATCCATTCAACAAGCTCGTCTTCTAGGAATCTTACATCATCAGCTGGATCTTGGGTACCTGCAGAAACCTCTTGCCCTTCTGAATCAAGAGCACCACTAGCATCTACAATATGAATCAACACATCTGCCTGTCTCAGATCGTCTAGAAACTGATTTCCCATTCCCCGACCTTCGTGTGCACCAGGAACTAGCCCAGCAACATCAATCAGTTTTATTGGAACTAATCTAACACCATCGATACATATGGAATTCTGAGGATTGTCCTGTACATCAAAATCACCACAAGCACAGGCAGTCCTAACATGTGTGACACCAACATTTGCTTCTATTGTTGTAAATGGATAGCTACCAACCTTGAAATCCGTCATACATGCTGCATTGGTAAATGATGTTTTACCACACGAAGGCTTTCCAACAATCCCTACGCTAAATCCCATTGAAATTCACTCCACTAGCAGTACTTCTAATTCCATACCAAGAGATAAACGCTTCACTCTCGAATTGTCTTACATTATAGGAACAAATACAGGTTTATGCAACTACCGATGAGTTTTTATGAATCATTATTCATTATACAATATGAATCAAGATTCATTATAAAAGGTATGAACAATGACGAAAATATGTGTTACATCATCGGGTCCAACTTTGGAATCAACAGTTGACCCACGATTTGGTAGGTGCGCCTACTTCATAATCGCTGATCCTGAAACATTAGCTTTTGAGGCCCTTTCAAATGAGGCCGCAATGGCTTCAGGTGGAGCTGGAATCAGAGCAGCTCAGTTAGTGGCTTCTATGAATGTTGAAGCTGTATTAACTGGTAGTGCTGGTCCTAATGCATTTCCTGCATTACAAGACTCTGGAATAAAAGTTCTGACTGGAGTGTCAGGTACTGTCAAGGCTGCAATTGAGAGCTATAAGACTGGTACACTGAAGGAGCTAGCATCTCCTGGTCCAGCCAATGTTGGAAAGGGTCAAGGCGGTACAGGACAAGGAATGGGTATGGGTGGAGGATACGGCCGCGGAGGCGGAATGGGCCGTGGTGGCGGCGGTGGCGGCGGTGGCTACGGAGGCGGCGGAGGAGGAGGCCGTGGAGGCGGAGGCGGTCGCGGTCGAGGCCGTGGAAGACGCTGGTAAGAAAGCGGAGGGAAAATACCAGTGACAAGCCGGGTACTTATTCCAACACAAGACTTTGAAGGTAAGATGGTTGCCGCTCACTTTGGGAGAGCACCATACTTTGTTGTAATAGATTTGGATGAGCTAGGGACTACTATTGAAATTAAGATCCATCCGAATACAGGAGAACATTCTGGTGGGAAAGGTCATGCTCATGATAATGTTTTACAACACCAACCACAAGCAGTAATTGTGCAAGGAATGGGCCCCCGAGGAATTATGAGCTTCCAGTCCAAGAACGTAGCTGTTCTTCGAGCAAATAGTAGTTCAGTTGAGGATTTGGTTGAAGCGTATAAACAAAACCAGCTAGAAGAACTCACTGAAGGTTGCGCAGAAGCTCACCACAAATAATACTTACAAATTTATTCATGGAAGTGGTTTATTGATTATTACAGTAGCATCTGGAAAAGGAGGTACTGGAAAGACTACAGTTGCAGTTAATCTGGCTTTATCGCTGGATTCTGTAAATCTGTTAGACTGTGATGTAGAAGAACCTAATGTACATACTCTTCTTCATCCTAGTGATATACAAACATCCCCTGTAACGGTTCCCACACCGATTGTTGATCAAGAAAAATGCACACTCTGCGGAAAGTGTGCAGAATTCTGTCAATTCAACGCAATGTTCGTGGGAAAGACCAAGGTAATGATATTCAATGAAATGTGTCATTCTTGCGGTGGTTGTGTTATAGTCTGTCCTGAAAAAGCCATCACTGAGGTAGAAAGACCAGTTGGGAATATCCACGAATCCGATATTGGGAATATACATCTAGTTTATGGAGAACTCAAGATTGGAGAACCGATTGCAACGACTATAATCCATTCTGTAAAGACCCACATCTCAAAGGATGGTCTCAATATTCTTGACGCTCCACCTGGAACTGCATGTCCCGTCTTAGAAACTATGAATGAGAGTGACTATCTAGTTCTTGTCACTGAGCCTACACCATTTGGGTTACATGATCTGGCAATGACTGTCGATGTTGTTCGTGAATTAGGAATTCCCCTTGGGGTAATTATTAACAGAGCAGGCATTGGTGATGATGGAGTAGTAAACTACTGTAAAGAGAATGACATTGAGATACTTATGGAAATTCCTTTTGATCGACATATTGCGGAGCTCTATTCTCGAGGGGTTCCATTTGTACAAGAGATGCCTGAATGGCGTCAGAAATTCAAGGATTTATTTAATCATATAGAGAGGTTGATAAAAAATGCCAAGTGAAGTTGCAGTCATAAGCGGTAAAGGCGGTACAGGAAAAACAACAGTATGCGCAGCTCTAGGGCTTATCGCGGATGAAATTGTCATGGCAGATTGTGATGTTGATGCCCCCGATCTTCACATCCTGCTCAATCCATCAAATAGAACAGCAAACGAATTTATCGGAGGCAAAGTCGCTGTAGTTGACTATGATCTCTGTACAGACTGTGGATTATGCGAAAAGGCATGTAGATTCCATGCGATTACAGGTTCGAAAATAGACCCAATTGCATGCGAAGGTTGTGGTGTTTGCGAAATTGTTTGTCCAGAAAATGCTATTCAGATGGTAGATCGTCAGTCTGGTAATCTATTTGATTCTGATACAAGAGTAGGTCGGATGGCTCATGCAAAACTCTTACCGGGCGAAGGCAATTCTGGAAAATTAGTCACTGAAGTAAGAAAGTTAGCCTCAAAGATTGCTACTGATAATGGAATCTCCACTGTTCTCATTGATGGTTCACCTGGTATTGGATGTCCAGTAATTGCAACTGTAACTGGAATCAAGTTGGGTATCATTGTGACAGAACCAACTCTATCTGGAATCCATGATATGGAGCGAGTTAATGAATTGCTTGCAAAATTCAAAATCAAAGCCACAGTAATCATTAACAAATTCGACCTGAATATGGAAAATACAGAAGCCATTGAGAGATACTGTAAAGCTAACGATATTGAAATACTTGGAAAAATCAAGTTTGATCATATTATGACCGATTCAATGGTTGCAGCAACAACACTACCAGAATTTGCACCGGACCACGAGATATCATTACTTCTACGAAGTATGTGGAATCGTGTATCAGAAATCCTTGCTGTTTAGAGCCTAATCCAATTGATAGATTTCAAACCTGTACCAAAGTGCATCTAATCGCTATCCAGCTCAGAGAGTCGTTTCTCTATCTGTTCAAGTCTTTCTTGAATTGACCTCAATTGCACTTCAAGCATGTCTTTCTGGTCAACTAGAATTTGGCTCTCTCTTAGTGTTGTTGTTGAAGGGATTGATCCCACTCCTGAATATGTTCCATACCAACATGAACCGCGTCCATATATCCAGCCAGGTCTTTCCCATGGAGGTAAGTGTCTGAACGGACCATTTCCTGGCCAATTTCCTTGGTTCCGACCTCTACCTCTATTATTACCGCCTCTCATTTTTTCACCTCTCGGAGAAGTATTTCCATTAATTATGTGCATAAGAACAAATATAATTTTTTGAATCACTTTTTTTCGTGGTTAAAAAATGTAATAAGCAATCATTTCTATCCTATTAAAGATTTGAAATGCATAGAAGAAGACGCGGTGGCCGAGGTAGATTTCCAATCCAGCCAATAATAAAAGAAACTCCGCTCACTAAGAAGATGGTACCTGAACCAATGGGGAACAATGAGCCAATCTACATAGACCTAGCAGAGGTCGAAGTATTGCGACTTGTCGATCTTGAAGGTATGTATCAAGAACAGGCTGGTTCTGCAATGGGAGTGTCGAGAGGAACTATATGGAGACTATTAGTCAGCGCCAGGGAAAAAGTAACCCGTTCAATCTTTGAAGGCCGTCCTCTTGTAATGGGACTATCTAATGAAGACTAATCTTAGCATGTGGACATGGCCATTTGTTAAGTATGAAAAGTATCCGTATTAACTTCCCTCTACTTCCACTGCAACCAGCATGAGGTCCCTGTATTACTAACTATTTAGAGGGAGTCTACAAGCCATAGAATTAACCCAGAGAGACTCTGTAATACTCGAACCTTCCTTATATACAGAGAAAGAGAAGGGTTATTCGGAGAGGATAACGATTCAACTGGACTATTCCACAAGGCTTGATACAGTCATTGACTATGTAATCAGAAGACCTGCCATTCCAAGATGGTGGAATCCTGTTTCTCGACCACATGTGGCAGTGATCATGCCAGACCCTCTTTCTGGTGATGAAACCCGATACTATCTTTCAAAGTGTGGAGACCGACAGTCCAATGGACGTTCTCTCTTAGACGTTGTCGATATCGATACCCTGCCCGAAGGAACTCTTCTTGAAGTGAAGTTTAATGCCATCAAGGCTAACCTCTACCAACTTGAGCTTGTTGGAAATGTTCCCTGTTGGCGTTGGTTAGGTCGTAGTCAGGGGCTTCCTGATTTTGATAGTGATGATTCAATCTACTGGGACCATGTTCTTGATACTGGCACTTACTCCCCGCGTGATATGATTTTGGCCTAGTGACGACAATTCATTCTCCACTGTGATACCATCTGTGTATCACATAGACTCCACCCAGTGTAGAAATAATCCCTACTATCAATAGGATTGTCCAGAAAACTGGATCAAGTGGCATGTACATTGCCAATAGTGGTACTAGAACTATGGAAACCTGCAAAGCAGCCAATCCAATCATAAGAAGGATGGCAGCTAGGCAAAGTAGGTTATTATCACGACCACGTCTTGGTTGCATCGGTCTTCTCGGTGGCTCTGCTATCAAATCTTTTCTCCTTCCTCCATGTAAAATTCTCTAGGATTTCAAACCTTATTTAGTTGCTTTTTTTTCTCCTTCATTCTGTCTGTTGTATCTTCAATCACACAAGAAACTTATTACCTAACTTTTTCAATGTATTATTATCTTGGAGCGGAGTAATTGTTGCGCAGAAACCGGTATATTTTAATTGGTCTGATGATTGTTCTAGTGTTTTCTGGAGTTCCGAATGCAGAATGTAATGGTACTAATAACATAGGCGAGGTTCATATTCTCGATGTGGGTGGAGTAAATCCGCCAACAATTGGATGGATGTTTGCGGAGAATGCAACTCTTGCAACAGGGATGACATGGGATGGTGGATACACCGGACAGACAGAAATGACATGGTCATACACGAATTGGGTCAATGATTCTAATGGTATAGATACAGTATTCTATCAGTACAAATTTGGGAATGATGAATGGGTGAATAGAACTCCAACACTCCTAGAAGGTAACTCAACCCGTGGACGTTATTCGTACACTATGACCCAGAGTATCTGGTGGGACTGGGAACTAGACACTGTTCAAGTAGAAGGTGGTCTCCATGTCAGTTTCCGTATCTTTGCAAACGATTCTCTAGGGAATTGGCGGACTACTCTACCGACCAGCAAAAGTGGTTACTGGCTGTCTATCACACCTCCTTTTTCAAATGCGCTTCCATATATTGTTGCATTCAGTACCGCTATTGTTGTACTCATTGTAGTTTTGATTCGTAGAAGGCAACGTGGGGCAATTCAGTAATTGACGTATTCTGACTGGATATCAATGATAGAAAGAATGGTAGCGGGTGGTATTTTCTCCTTGCGATATAATCATTCCTTAGTGCTGTTCTCTCATTAGGTATTGAATATTCGAATCAATGATGTCCCGCCTAGATAATGCTCCGTGACCAGGGAGTACCCACTCAATATCTAATTCCTTTAAACGTTCCAAGTTTCTAATCCACGTCTTTATACTGATAGAGTCCGGTCGTACATAGGGGTCCATTCCCTCCAGTATTGCATCCCCTGCAAAAAGGACCTTGGATTTTGGGTGGTAGACTGCAATGTCCCCAGGGGTATGTCCTGGAATTGCAAGAATGTGAATCTCATCTCCCAGATTGAGAACAGTATCCCGTACGATAGTCTGGTCTGGCCTACTCAGGACTGTGTTTCCTAGAACATCCTCTGGGAATTCCTTTCTGATCATCTTCGCGATTCTATTTTTAGAGAGGTCACTCTCCTCAACTATTACTTCTGCAGCATGTTCGTGAGCGATTACAGTTGCTCCGTGTTTCTTCATTTCATTCATTCCAAAGCAGTGGTCTGTGTCCTTGTGGGTGAGAATGAGATACAAATCCTCTGTACCCTTCATTCTCTCCCTAGCGAAGTTAAAGAGAAATTCTCCTGAGTGAGCTGACATCCCCGAGTCGATGAAGATGACAGACTCTGGTGTCTGGATGATACCAGCGTTCACTCCTATCTTGTGGAAGAAGTGGATTAGTCTTATGAAACCAAAGACTCCAGGAGCTATCTCCTGTATCTGGGGGTTTCCCACACCTGGATGAATCATAGTTAGCGATTGTTTCCTTTGTATCTTAAACTACTGTTATACGCTGAAAATTGAAATTGAAGATGAAAATTAACAATGGTTAGGAAAAATGATGGTAGCGGGTGAATGATTCGAACATTCGATCTCGGGGTTTCCCCGGAGCTACGAAGCTCATATGAGCCCCGCGGGATAGGCTTTGCCCAAGCACGGACGAATCCGCACAGGACTGGCTTCCCCAACCCGCTATACTTAAGTAAACGTTTGAACAAACTAATATAATCAGAGAGTCAAACACGAGTTGAAACGATGTACAACCCGCTATACTTAGAATGGATTTTGCCTGCGGGAGTTTTAAAGTTATTCGTAGAGGTGCATAGAAACCGTACTGACAAAGCTTTTTGGGAAAAACAACCTGACCAGCCACGTCCCAGAGTCCATTTTTTCTATTAGATAGGAATTGAAAAGGTACAGAACGATGTCAAGAGTTGAAAGAGAGTCACTGTGATACACACATTGTTCTATCAAAACGAGCTGAGTCACACTGGAGCCAGTGAAAATGTTATTTGAAGCATCAATTCTCATTGCAATCTATGCCATCTGGATTGTGATACTGGTAAATGTGATGATTTCAAGCGAGGAGATTTCTCTCACTATTGCCACATTACCCTTCATTGTGACCTTTCCTGTAGCTCTCATTGTTTCAGCTATTCTTGAAATCACTGTGCCTGGTGTATTCATGGCCAATATTATGCTTACAATGATAGTTGGTGTGCTTCTTTTCATAAGATGGGTAATGGCGATAGTCGGTGAATAGACTATCCTCTATGGTTACAGAAACACTGCAAAAGAAATCCGAAGATGTCTATTTTTTCTTGTCCTTGCGTTTGAACTCGGTGTATCCGCAACGACCACAGGCGAATCTATCAAAGTGTTCAGCCATGAAAGTGCCCTTTTCGCACCTGGGGCATGATCTTCTGGTAGTTGATACTTTTCCAGATTTGTCGACTTTGTACATGTTGTGTGCTTTAGGCATTATTTCTCGCCTTCCTTCTTCTTTGATTCATGCCTCTTGACCATATGGTCAAGTTCGATTCTCTTCATCTGTTCAGGGTCTGAGTAGATATGTATCGAACCCTCAGTTACACCAATGCCATAATGGGTGTTAAGTGTGCTAACTAACACTGCTGATGCATCTGCGTCAAACTGTGCTACAAGCTTTGCACGTATGTCTGCCCTACTTGGAGTACTTGCTCCAGCATGGTCGATTTTGAAAGCAATCTCTTTTCTACCAAGAGGTTTGTTTTCCTTTTCGCTTACAATATCAATATTCATCGGCATCACTTATGAGAATCAGACCGCATCTATTGTGGGGTCAGGCATCCCACTTTTGGTTGTCTAATAAAGCTTTCACAATTAACACTATTTTGTGAAACTAGCGCACCTTCAGAGCGTACTTACCTGGTTTGTCAATATTAAGACGTGAGGCTACATAGGAACTCTTTCTGGGATCCTCATGTGTATCTCTACCTGGGAGGATTACGACGATTCCTGTATAGGATGTAGAGAGGTTTGTTCCCTTACAATTTGGGCACATACTCTCACTAGTCAGGTAGTGACAGGCTTTACAAGCTTTCAACTTTGCTATTTTAATTCCCCCAGTTATTTCTTCTTCTTCTTGTCTTTCTTGGATTCTCCACGAGCTGCTTTCACATCATCCTCAATCCAAGAGGCATCTGGTCCAATCTTACCAAGAAATGGTTGTCTCATAGTAAGTCCAAGTTTTCCAGATTTATTACCCGATTCAAAGCTAATTGATGTTACCCTGGCGCGAACCATATCTCCTTCAGAGAGGGTTCTTCCTGTTTCTTTTCCAAGAAGTGTATTACCTTTGGAGTCTTGAGTGATAAAATCATCACAGATTTGACTCACATGACATAATCCGTCAAGTGGCCCCATTCGGATGAAAGCTCCAAAGTCCATGAGCTCCACAACATTGCCCTCTACAAGTTCTCCTCTGAGTGGTTTGAATACGAGAACACGATACGCAACAGCATGGTATGTTGCACCATCACCTGGCATCAGGCGGCCTTGACCAATATCATCTATCCCTATAACAGCAATCATGAGACCAATGTCTCTGTCTAGAACGTTCTCATGCTGTTTTCGTAGGTGGATCATCGCTGCATCCTCAATTGGTGACCCAAATTGCGAAGGTGGAATACGAACGACATCCTTTACTGTGACTATACTGTACAATTCAAGACGCTCCTTAGCCTGACAGGACAAACATTCTCAGAATAATCAGACTCTCGGACATAGCCTAGTGTCTGAACCCGACGGCTCAGCAGCAGCACGATTTGGAAACCATAAAAACATTGTGACATAGTTCATCTAATGGTACCTTGCAATTCAAGACGCTTCTTACCTCTCAGAAAAAGAACTGGAACACCTCGTGCCAGAGATCGTTCTCGAAGTTCCTTGTCATTGGTTGCAACAACTCCACTTATTGAACATGCATATTCCAAGACTTGATCATCTACTGGTTTGGCCCTTGATGCTTCGTCTAAATCCAATACGGTGCATCTTTCAACAAAATCTAATGCTGTCCTAAACTTGAATCTCTCAGTTCTTACTGCAGCTTCAAGATTTTTCTCAAGTTCCTTAACTACTGATCCAAGAACAATAAACTCTATGTTTCTCTCTATTACTCTCTCCGTTTCAGCAAATATATCTACACCAAACTGAGCAGGTACCGTTAGTATATTTGTATCAAGTACGACGATTATGGGCAACTTCAACACCCGCTATTGTGTACTGGTGGTAATCTAGACTTCAGCATATCCAATCAGACGCCACTTATTCTCTACACGACGACCAAGTGCAACACGCTGTCCCTTTTCAGCTATTACCGGGCGTTTGAGTGCTAATTCTATCTCATCACCATGTAATCTGGTAATCACTCCCACTGTAGGAGCTGTTCCAACAACAAGCACCATGGGTTCATTAAGTCGTAGATTTTCTACCAGTTTCTTACTCTCAATTCCTACAACTCGCTGCATGAGTACTGGTTTAATCATTAGTTTTTCGAGAATCTTAGGTAACTTGCCAATTTTACCCACAACATTTCCAACAAGACGATCCGCTCTAGTTGAGGCTGGGTCTAGTGCAGTTCCTACACCTATCAGTCCTCCAGGATATGCCTCTTGGAGAGAATTTCCACTTCCTGATAAAAGACTAATAATTTTTGCCTTGATTGGTTTGAAACTTTTCTCGCCCTTTGCGCCTGGTGCAATCTCGATTTCGTCACCAATTTTCAATTTTCCTTGGACTATTGAACCACCAATTACACCTCCCTGCATTTTTTCAGGAGGTGTACCTGGTCTGTTAATATCAAAGGAACGTGCGACAAACATCTTTGGAAGGGCTTCATCATCGCGCTCTGGAGTTGGTATCACTTCTTCAATAGTCTTTATCAGAAGATCAGTGTTAGCTCCGAAGACGGCTGATACTGGTACAATTGGACATCCATCTGCAACTGTATCTTTTACAAAGTCCAAAATCTGTTGATAGTGCTTCTTTGCATCTTCCTTTGAAACAAGCTCGATTTTATTTTGAACGATAATGATTTTTTCTACACCTACAATTTCAAGAGCGTGTAGATGCTCTGAAGTCTGCGGCATTGGACAAGGTTCGTCTGCAGCAATTACAAGAATCGCTCCATCCATCAAACTTGCCCCACTAAGACATGTTGCCATTAGAGACTCGTGACCAGGACTATCGACGAATGATATCTCGCGGAGAACCTCTAAAGATCCGCCACATTTGCTACACTTACCCTCTTTTGCCAAGTGTGATGTTGTGTACATATCCGGCTCTGGACATTTCTTACATTTCATTAGAGTTGTTGCAGCATAACCAAGTCGTATTGAGATTCCACGTCTAATCTCATCTGAATGGCGGTCAGTCCATTCTCCAGTAAGATGGGACACAAGTGTAGTTTTCCCATGGTCTACGTGACCTAACGTACCAATGCTAATCTCTGATTGTCCCTCGTATTTTCTGGTCACCTAATATTCACTTCCGCCAATAGCTGCTTAGGCATAGTCACACTTTCCTGTTGTCCATAAGAAGTATATGGTTGACACTATGGTCAATAACTCCTGTTCTCAGAAGCAAAGCTTATGCAGCTTTCATAATAAGTTCTTCAAGAGGTGTGCTGCCCTTCTCCTCAACTCGCATATTTACTTGCGATATATTGGAGTCTAGTTCTCTTCCACGGACAGTTTTTCGTTTGGCTGTACCTTTCCGATCAGATTTGAAACCTGGAGGTCCACGGATTAGAATACGTTTCTTACCGCTACCGTGTACATCTGGGCGAATCGGAAATCCTGATGTGTCACTTCCGCCAGTGATTTTTAGCTTGTATCCAGGCAGGCCTAAGGCATCTCCTTCAACAATCTCCCCAACCTGCTTTCCAACTAATGCATTGGTCTTAGCATCATCTAGCTCATACTGGATGGCTTTTCCAGTTTCGGGGTCTGATATGACAAGTTTGAATGGCAATGATATAGTCGCCTACCTAAGATATATGGTGAGTATTCAATGAACACTCCAGCGAAGGCTAAAGAAGTCACTTTATGAGGATTGCGGTCGGGTCGGAGTCGTTTTACTCTTTACCTGCTACGGAATCATTATAACCTTCTCAAAGTCTGCCTCACTATCTCTCCTTGGGGTGTAGATTTATGGACGCTTTGACCGCACTAGGATACATTGGTATCATTTGGCTCATCATCTATTTCATTGCCCAGTACCTTGGTGTTGAAAAACTCCAAGAGAAGGGAATCGAAGCAGGAACCCCATTCTTCTTTATGTGGAGAACCGAGAAACTTAATGCCTTCTTGACCAAAATGGGAAAGAAGTTTCCAATCATCTTCTTCAACATCGGAATTGTAGTTGGATTTGGAGGCATGATTTTTGCATTTTGGATGTTTGGTGAGAATCTCATCAAGTTCTTTATTCAACCCGCTGCGGCAGGTGGCGTTGTGCCAATAATCCCTGGAGTTACAATCACAGGGCTTCCACTTGTCTACATGCTTATCGGTCTTGCAATAGCAATTTTGGTCCATGAGTTTGCCCATGGTTTTGCAGCATCCAAGGACAATATTCCCATCAAGAGTTCTGGTTTACTTGGATTCTTAGTGATGTTTGGAGCATTTGTTGAACCCGATGAAGAGGCATTTGAGAAGGAAGCTACACCAAAAGCCCGTATGCGTCTTCTTGCAGCTGGTTCTTATTCAAACTTAATCTGGAGTTTTGTTTTTCTTGCAATTCTAGTCAATTTTGGTGCAATAGCATCAATTGCATATAATCCTCCAAGTGGAGCATACATTTACCAACTTAGTGAAGAGAGTCCTGGGGCTGAAGCTCTATTCGTTGGTGACGTTATCATCGGTTTGAATGATACAGTGATTGACAATTGGAGTGATGTAAGTGTGTTCATGAATGATGCACTTGCTGGTTCTCAAATAACAATCCACACACTGGACAGAGATATTACGTTAATACTGGCGCCAAATGAAGTAAATGCGACGCGGGGTTATATTGGAATATACGGTGCAGACTATTGGGAAGCAAAATCTGGATGGGACCTCCTTCTATCCCCAATGTTTGTATTTCACATGCAGCAGATAGTCCTATGGTGTTACATTATCCTTATCTCATTGGCTCTGTTTAACTTACTACCAATTCCAATGCTTGACGGTGACAAGCTATTGTCAAACGGACTAAGCCTGTTCATCTCCGATGAAAAGAAGGTGAAATACATCATGTATCCAATCCGTATTGCAGCCTTACTCATAGTCATTCTGAGCATTGTATTTAGTCTAATAATGGGCAAAGGGTTGTTTTAGCACAAAAAACAGTTTTGTGGGACCTAATAAAGCACGAAATTAACTATTTCACGATGCCAGATGATTACACATCAGACAAGTTCTACACAAGATGTCCGAGAGAAAGCACGAAAAGCTCTCACAGACTATCTTACTATGTTTATTCCAGATTCTTGGAAAGATCCACTGGATAAATTGAGAATAATTCTTCAATCGAACAATGATATCGATTGGGAGGCGTTGAAAGGACATACGCTCATGTACTTTGATGAGAAACGACTTCCTGAGGATCGTGTTGAATGCTTAGCACGGATTGAACGATTGAGCGACTCTTTCAGAGAGATTTACACAAAATTATCTCCAGCAGAGTGGCACCGAACGGTCGAAGATATAATTCAAGCAGCAAATTTCAGAGCATCTAAAGCAGCTCTGGAACTCAGACGTTCTAAAATTGTTGACGACTTGAAAATAAAAGATTCCAAAACTGAAAAGACCAAGAACTAATTTCACTATTCAGTCCATTGAATATCTTTAATTTGACCAGTCGCATTGGAACGACTCGGAGTAGTCATGACTATGCAACCTGGATGTTCCAAGTGTGGAAAGCCTGCTATCTATCTACGTAGATATACATCCGAGCACCTCTGCAGTGCATGCCTAGTTAAGACCACGATTGATAGAGTTCGAAAGACCATTAATCGATATAAGATGCTGAACGATAGCGATAGGATTGCTGTTGGAATTTCTGGAGGAAAAGATAGCGCAGTTCTCTTACATATCCTCCATAATATCGAGAGCGCATATCCCAATTCGGAGATTATTCCTGTAACTATCGATGAGGGGATCCAAGGTTATAGAAATGAAGCTCTTAAAGCAGCTCGAGAACTATCAAGGTCACTCGATCTCACCCTTGAGGTATTCTCATTTGAAGATCTCTTGGGGTATAGTCTTGATGAGATTGTAAGAAGGAGGTCAAGTGACTCGCTAGGTACCTGTTCATACTGTGGAGTATTTAGACGACGTGCGCTCAATACAGCAGCTGAAAATCTGGAAGCTGACGTCATTGCTACAGGTCACAATCTCGATGATGAAGCACAGACCGTGCTCATGAATATTCTACGAGGGGACAGCGCAAGGATTGCCAGGACCAGTGTTTCAAGAGAGTTGTCTGTCAAAGGTCTTGTACCTCGCATAAAACCTATCATAGAGATTACTGAGCGAGATGTTGTGGCATACGCTCACTATCTGAAACTTCCCTATCATGACATACCATGTCCGTATGCAGAAGAGGCCTATCGTAATGATGTTCGCTCTTTCTTGAACGAAATGGAGTATAAACGACCAGGTACATTGTTGGCAACTTTACGATCTGCTGAATCTATGACTCGAGCCTTCAGACAATCTTCCACTAAGTGGGAATTCACCCTCTGCGAAAAGTGCAATTCTCCTTCTCCGTCAAAATTATGTAAAGTGTGTGAAATGCTAGAATCAATCCGGAGTTGAAATTGGTTGACAAAGAGACCTGAAGTTCTACATGATAGTAGAGAGGTTTCCTATGATGAGTCACAATGGAATACTCTTCATAGACTTCGGAAACGCGCTCTTGAAGTAATGCATCAAATTGGAACAACTGGAGCAAAACCACTTGTACACGGTTCTGTTGCTAGAGGAGATGTCACCGACTCTTCAGATATTGATATCATCATACCACAGATAATCTCTAGTTATAGACTTGAGCTGGTTCTAGGAACTCCACTTCATAGAGAACTTGTACAAGCAACACCTTCGATGGTTCTAAAGGGTCATATTCATCTTGAAGGGGAGGTTGTTGTGAGCTTTCCCATGTTCAAACTCATGTCAAGAGAAGAAGAATTCTACAAATGGGGTGGTTCTCTTGATTCTGTTGCACTGGAATCAGAAACGAGAGTTCCAGGTGTAGATAAACGATTGATTCTAATCGAGCCAACGACTAATGGGCATATTGAATCTGGAGTAATTGATCAGGAATATATTGTAGCCAAGAAACTGGATGTTTCTATTGACATTGCGCGAGAACGAGTTCGGGTACTAACACGACGCGAACAAGTTGGTAGAACAGGAGTCTACCAGACCTATGAATTAAAAGACTCAGAAAGTTTCGAAGAAGTAACAAAGAGGTTACAGGACAGTGATCCTGCCTTACGTCGAACAATGGAACGTCGTGAAGGAAGGAGGCGATGACTCTTGACACGAAATATCGAAAAGCTTCAAGGAGGTTCTCTTTTAGTTGGGACTCTTCCAAAGGGTTGCAGATTATGTGCAAAGGGCTCAAAGATGGTGCTCTTTGTTACAGGTCTATGCGACAGCTCTTGCTACTATTGTCCTTTATCTGAAGAAAAAGCAGGTAAAGATCTTGTTTTTGCCGATGAGATGCCAGTTTCTGATGACCAGGACATCTTCTACGAAACAGATGCTATACGGGGTGAGGGTGCAGGAATTAGCGGTGGGGACCCTCTATGTACGGTTGACAGAACTCTGGATTATATTCGGCTATTAAAATCGAAGTATGGAAATGATTTCCATATCCATCTCTATACGAGCAAAACTACAGTCAGTCAAGAGAATTTGGAGCAACTGAAAAACGCAGGCTTGGATGAAATTAGATTTCATCCTCAGAAAGATGATTGGTCTGGAATTGAGCGTGCATTAGAGACCGGATTGATAGTTGGAATCGAAGTACCTACAATACCCGGAAAAACTGAAAAGCTAAAACAAATCGCTTTACGAGCTGAAGAACTCGGTCTCTCTTTTCTTAACATGAATGAGCTTGAGGCAAGTGAAACCAATTTTGAGAATTTACGGTCTCAGGGTATGCGTTTAACGGATATGGCAAGTGCAAGTATTGAAGGAAGTGCTGAGGTAGCCAGAGAGGTTCTTGAATGGGCTACAGATAATCTCACTAGTCTCTCCGTTCACTTCTGCTCCGCAAGTTTCAAAGATGCAGTTCAGCTGCGGAATAGGCTTGAGCGTCGACTTGAGCAGACAATACGAGAATTTGAAGAACGCGATGCAGATGACACATTGTTAGTCGTGGGAATCATTAGAGCAATCCATGGTTCAAGACTAGATGGGGAACAGCTTCAGCAGATACATAATATTTTGCATAATCAGCTAGGAGTTCCTAGGGATATGCTAAATATTGACACAGTTAGAATGAGAATAGAGATGGCCCCTTGGATTATGGAAGATATCCCTGACGCAATAAAGACAAGTCTTGAAGATATTTGTCCTCTAGAGATTGGAATTGCATATGAATACCCATCTTGGGACCGTCTTCAGACAATGTTTGAACCGATTTGATTACCTATCAATTCGAAAACGGAGAATCGCAGCAAGCCCACCTAGACGATGAAGTTGTTCTCCAGTTGGATGCTCTGTGGATACAATATGGAATGCACCCCTAATCTTCTCTGTATCACGAATCAGATTATCCATTCGTCTACGAACCTGTTCGGTGCCCTCTCTCAATTTCTTATCTGTGATGAGTAAATCCTCAACTGCTCCAAATTGAACTGCTTTTCTGACCTCTCCATCACCATAAGCACCTAGTCCATCATCTTTTGAAATATGTTCAATAAGAGATTCAATCAGCTTGGTTTCAGTTTCAACTTTGAGAGTACTTGCAGCTTTACCTATAACTCCTCGAAATAGAATCTCTTTTGCTCCTGGTACCCCTATTGCGTTTGTACTCTCCACAACTACTGGAGGGAGGTCTTTGATACCTGCCTTACTCAAATGGTCTCTAAAATGATCCCTAACAAAACCGGGGCCTGCAATAACAATGAGTCCAATTTCTGCTTGTTCAAGCTGAGAACGGACAGCTAGAGCAACATCAACAAAGAAATCCCTCATGGTGGAGTCATGGGTCTTCTGATCACCTCTTTTTCGTGATATACTAGCACGAACATGCACAGCCTCCTTGATGCCAAAATCTGCTACTAGGAAGAGTTCTGCATCTCCATCCTCAATTGTAACTACCAGGCTGACTGGATTAAGTTGAGATTTAACGGCCTCTTTTAATCGGTCAAGAATATACTTTGGCCAGTGTTCCTTGATGATAGTCAGTGTGTCTCCCGGTTCGATATTGATGGTATGATATGTACCAGTGCTAACAAAGTCACTAGGTCCATCCATAATTGGTCCTTTGATTCTGACACGATTTGAGAATGTATGAAATGCCACATCTTCCACTCGAAGTGTTAGCACCATTGGCTTTCTGACACTCTCTTGTTTTCTACTGTCCTCGCTTCCTACACGAACTCGTCGCATAGTCCTTGACTTAACCATATCCGCAGGTCCTACTGTATTGTAGAGGTGCCAGAGATCATCTAAGGTTTCAATCTTTAGCACAATGGTACCTTCTTTGAGGACGCGTTTCAATATCTTCAATTTGCCACCGCCCGACCGGTCTTGTAATCAGAAGAAATAGTCTCTGCTTGTTTGCTCAGATGACTTGTATATTGTTGAATAGGTGTTTCCTATATCAATACCCCTACTCAACACTTCAGCATTAGTAACATGATTGGGTTGTACAAGTTGTGCACTTTCTTGTACTGCTAAGTCCCCTGCAATTCTAACTAATCCACCTAACTCTCGAAGTCGTAACGTCAGGGCATCTCTTTTTCCATCAAATTGGAATGCCATTTTTTCAGCCACTCTCAGGACTTCTTTCACAGATTCATCTGTAAAATGAGGTACTTTTCCATCCTCCTCGACGGTCTGTGCAATGAATCGAATGATATCATCCAAATTCTCTGGATTTTTCTCAATCCATGATTCTAACATGATTTCATACCCGTAACCCCTAATTCTAGATCTGAGCGCTGGCAGAATTCCACTAATATTCTCAGTATTGCAGGAAGCAAAGAGAATGAATTCACAAGGTACATCATCCACCCTGACAGCAGCTCCGGAACTTAGAGGATTATGTCCCGAAATTGAGTATATTCGCTCTTGCATCGCAGTGAGAAGATGACTCTGATGTGGTCCTAGTGCAGATACCTCGTCAATGTAAAGAATTCCTTCGTGAGCCTCATGGATAGCTCCAGGAATTACTCTTTGATATGCTGCCATACCAAGTGTTTCAGCACTTCCATATGGGTCATGTTTAACATCACCTAAAAGTTCAACATGACTTGCTCCACTCACTCTGATGAATCTACTTGCATCTCTGCTTACCAAAACACGTTCGCTATCAACTATTTGCGGCTCTATTATAATAGAATTCTCTCCAAACCTCTCGCGAGTAACTGCAATCTCATTTTCTCCTGATCTTTCATAGATTATATGGAATGATTCATTTCCTATCTCTTCAAGGCTAGTAACAGTTTTGAGGGCAGGTTCTCTAACAACATCCAACATTCTGAAGAGACCATGGTAAGAGTCGCTATCTGACCAATCGCATCGTTTGTCAGTGTCACAGTTTGAACAAGTTGGTTCTGACGGTGTTGATAGACTGCTACATTTTGAACATCTATATCCCATCTTGATTGCAATATCAACAGGAAGTCTATCTGGAGTTGAATAAAATATATTGCTGGGAACTGAGATGTTTCCTTTAGGAATTTGTTCATCTTTGATTTGAGAAATCACTACACTCGGTCTGTCTGGCAGGGCCTTGTTATGCTTGAGTCGTATCTCTTGTGTGGGTGGAGTAAGAAGAGAATACGCAGCTTTTGCAAGCATTGACTTTCCAATACCGGGTACCCCACAAAGAAGGACATGCCTTCTTTGTTTCACAGCAGATTGAACAATGGTTACGGCATGTTCCTGGCCTATTATTCTCTGAAATGGATTCTTAGGAGTGATTACCTGTTCAGTTGTTTCCAGACTATCTAAGAGTGTCGTCAAGATTAAGAGCCTCACATATGCTCCATCTCATGTTTCTCTGTTACAACGAAATAATTGTGAGTATTACTTGACGAAAATCAGAAAAAATAAAGGTGTAAAGCTCGATTAGAGCTTCACATCCAAGTATAAGTGTCGAATTGATGATACTACTTATACTCGACAACCAAATCTGTAATTAATTTAACACAAGAACCCACAAGACAATTACCTATGGGACAGTTTTTGTGCGCAACTTCAAAGAGTCTCTGTATTTTGCTCTCATTGGTACCTTTCGGTACAGTAACATTTGTGGTAACTGTGATTGATTCGAATCTACTAGCTCCAGTTGATTCATCTGTATCGTAATCACCAGATATGTCTGAGTCCAGCTCAAATACTTCAACCCTTGCCTTTTCAAGAGCAATTTCAAATATTAGATTCACACATGATCCAATTGAAGCAAGGAACAGGTGATGGGGGCTAGTTGACCCTGGCTGTTCACCAAGCATTGGTGGAGGGCAAACAGTTGTACTCTCATGTCCTCCAAGAGTGATAGAGTGTATTTTTGCTGCTCCAGTTTTATCTAACTTTACACTAAATGTTGAGTTTCCCATTGTAATCATTCTCTATTGTTTGTTTTCGGGTATTTTACAGGATATTATATATCCTATCTAATCATCCCGCTAATGTTGGGCGTCTACTGTTCCTTAATTAAGAATACTGAAATGTACCTTTTTTTGAAATTATTGTCCCAAGTCCTCAAAGGTGAAGATTTTCAGACCGTTTGGCTTGACCTTAATGTCTGCTACAGCAGCTCCAATGAGAATCTCAGTTTTCTTTTTGGTTGCAATATCCACTAAACGTTGAGTTATTACTCCATCAAAGACAACTGCTGGAACTGTTTCCTGTTCCTCAAGCTTCTTTGCCAGATCTGCAACTCCACACTCGGCAATAACTTTCTTCTTATCATCAAAGAGAATAGCTTTGAAAGATTCTTTGATTTTTCCAATCTTGGAAGTATAAACCTCATCCACGGCTACAGGTTGTCTTCGTATAGGTTTCTTTCTAGCTGCTGGTACGGGTTTATCTCGTCTTGATGGGAAGTCATCAGACCTCCTTGTCTCTCGACGAGGTCGATCAAATTTCTTTGTTGGTACATCCTTCTTTGGTATGGGTTTCTTCTTACCAAACGTGGATTTTCTTGATTTAACTAATGCTAATGCCTTGGCAGCAGGAATCTGTGTCTGAAGCGCTTTAATGACTTCTCGTCGTGTAAGTTCTTCAACTTCTTTTCCTTCTGGAGCCCTTGCAACATAGTGAACTTTAGCCACCTGCATTAATTCTCGGAAAATAAGATCTCCGCCTCGGTCCCCGTCAAGGAACGCAATAATCTTCTTTCCTCTTTTCTTTGTAAGGTCTACAATTGACTTTGGAATATTTGTTCCTTCAACTGCGACGGTATTCTTTATTCCACATTTCATGAGATTGATGACATCAGCACGACCCTCAACTATGATTATTTCCTTACTTCCAGTCAACTCTGGTCCAGCTGGAAGCTTATCAGGTCCATATTTTGCTATTGAAACCTTGCGACCTTTTGTGACAGCGGTGGTTATCTCGTCACTCCCTGGGGCTATGTCTTCTTCCCAGCCTTTCAAGATACTAATTGCCCTGCTTACAACCTTCCTTCTCTTGGCTCCTCGAATATCCTCAAGTTTCTCAAGAATTACTTTAGCAGTGCACGGACCAACTCTATCAACGGTTTCCAATGCAGCTGCAAGTATCGCAGTGGCAGTCTTGTTCAATGAAACAGGAATTACTACTTCTCCTGTGCTGCTTCCACCCTTTGTTCTAATCGCAATCTGGATTCTTCCTATACGTCCTGTACGTTGAAGTTCTCGTAGATCCAGGTCTTCTCCAAGCAGTCCTTCTGTCTGTCCAAAAACTGCTCCTACTACGTCTGGTTTGTCGACCACGCCATCTATCTCTATTCTAGCTCTAATTACATATTTAGCTGTACTTTGGTCGAAATCTGTTCCTATTTTAATGCACGTCTCCTGTGCTTTACTACCACGAACCCTCGTCCTTCGACCGAGCTGGAACCTGCCTGCGTCTTACTAGGCTTAGGGCCTATGCCTCATGACTGTATTGAATCAGTCTACCTCGCCTGTCATTCTATTCCGAATTTGTTTGGAACATGTGATATGATAACCGTGATGTGATGATCCTGTGAATGATAATAGTCCTAAGACTTGCGCGAGCTCGCTTTCCGACTCGAATTCTATCTTGAGTCGAGGGAACCATGGCGCATGTGATATGATAATTTGCAAAACACGACTGAATTTGTTTCAGTGGTGCTATACAAGCTCGGCTTTTCCCCGAGCGTATTTGAAGCTGTCGTTACTACCATAAAACTTGAACGTGTGTATATGCACCCAATTGATATTCTTCAATAATTCGCGCCATGTGACAATGCTAATAACAATTCAATCCTTGATTATTATGTTCGGGAGTATCTTGTCCCACTCACGAGGGCACGCTGAGGTTTATCCAATGAAGTGTTGCGCATTGGGTGGGTTACATCCTGGACATTTGCCTGACAAATACCAATAGGACGAACCACAACGGACTCTTATGATGGGGATGCTTATCCCACAGATGAACTGAGGGTCACCCCGGTATCGTACATTGTCAGGTTGGTCGGTACCAATATTCCCGACACGAGACAGCTCAGTGGAGCCAGATACAATTCTGAAGCCGTGATGCTGGGAGTTAGTGTGAAGGGTGACAGGTCCCGGCCCCTATATCCCAGCAAATTGGGCTTCTATCAGATATCTACTGATAACCTAAATCTTACATTTCGTGGTGAGTTACACTCAACTGTAAGAAATTTCTATGTTCCACCCTTCTCTTGCCAGTGTCACCACCATCCAGCATTTTCGAGAAAATGCTAAACTTAGCAAGAGCTTTGTCGACATTCATCGGGATGGGATTCCTCCTGAAGACCTGGCTTCTTTCTCCTGTTTGATTACTAGAACATCACTTCCAGTCACAGAGAGAGTTTCCACAGTTCTTACCACGGCGGGGTCATTATCACTCTCACCAGTCCCATCACTGAAACTGACAAGGTCCGATTGGACAAAGTGAACAGCCGCGGACTCTCCAGAACCTGATGATGATTCTTTCTTAGAGAGTAAGGACTTCCCTTTGGAAGATTTCTTCGAACTCTTCCTATGGGCTTTCAGTCGCGCACGTCGATTAGTTGTTCCTCGAACAACTGACCTAGTCCACATACCTAGTCCGTTCATAATATTCCATAATGATACAAGTATATGAACTCATACAAATTTAATTGAATCATCGAGATTTCAGACTTGAAATAAAGTCAATTACTCAAAAGCATTGAGATATCGCAGACGAAGGATACAAGTGCATACGAGTTTGCTATCTCCGTACGATGAATATCAAAGGAATTGAGGCACTGATTTTTGATTTGGGAGGAACCCTATACCATCCAGCCTCTGACATGTGCAGTCTAACAAGACAGTTCATGATAGATTCTGGTGTTGACGAGTCAGTGGGACTTTCTGATGACCATATCAAAGAGGCCTTGGTGGATGCAAACGATTGGCTTTGGACTCATATGATTAAGAACAATGTTCACATGCACTGGAATCCAAGCAAGACCGAATGGGTCGAATATGGTACACTACTCCTGAAAGGACTTGGAATCAAGGATGATGTTGAAAATCTTGCAGAACGCTATCAGCAAAAATGGGACACGTTCTTAGAAGACGTTGAACCAAAACTCATCGATGGTGTTCTGGATACACTTCAAGAACTATTGAGAAGAGGTTTCAAGCTGGGAATTGCATCAAATAGATTCACTGATCCCACAAAATCGATGAAGGCAGATTCAATCCATCAATTATTTGAGAGCATTGAGTACACCGCAGTACCAGGATATGCCAAGCCTTCACCGTACATGCTTCTTCAAGTTGCAGAAGAACTCGGCGTGAATCCGCGAAAGTGCGCATATGTGGGAAATATTGTAGAATACGACTGTGTTGCTGCTACACGAGCTGAGATGCTTCCTGTTCTTCTAACATGGATAGATCCTCATGAAATCGATAAGATAACAACCGATGTCGTTGTGGTTGATCATATTGAAGAGTTTCTAGAAATTCTCTGATGAATAGCTTCATTAGAATAATGATAAAGAGTCTCACAAGGTGAACAAGGTTGAAACTGAAATTCCTTACATTGACCTTCGTGCTGATTTTAATTTGCTCATCAGTCCCAATAACAGCAGAGGCTCAATCTAATAATGCTCTAGAGTGGGGAGTGGATGTTGATGAAGAGTTCACCTATGTGTTACAAAGAGCATATCTTGCAGATCCAAGCTATATACAGATTGTAGCTACGTATATGCCGTACGTTCCATCCATGACTGTTGGAGAGAAGGCCACGCTAAGAGTTACAGGACTTGATGAAATTCCAAGCTTGATCAATGAATCTTCACAAATGCCAGAATCATCATGTGTCCTTGAGAGAGCTAATGATTCAGTACCAATCATGTTCGGACTGGAAGATTTTGTAATCCCGATTGGTGATTGGGAATTTATCAATGAGATTACCAACATCACTGGATCCGAGGGAATCACACTCGTTGATACAACAGAGGAATGGGGAACTATAGGTACTGGTTCATACCAAGCTCTTGATGGTAGTGTTATCAGCATAACCATTGAGATACGCTATGAGAAAGAAAATGGCACACTGAATTATATGAGACAAAGACATTCTACTTTGGGTAATGACCTGATAGATGTCATTCTGGTTAATTGGCATCCAGGTATGCCCACAACAGTATCAGAAGGACTTCAGATGAGTACTATCCTTATCTATTCAATTGCAGCTGCAGTAGGTCTCATCGTTGCCATTATAGTATACCAAGGTTACAGAGCTAAGAAACCAGTAGTTCAGAAGCTAGGAGAAACGAAACGTGAAACCTCCAAAAGATGAGATTCCCAGAGCTGAGTGTAAAGGTGAAGATACAGTCCTGAAAATATCTGTAGGTGACAAGTTCTACTATCAATTTCATCGACATGGGTCAGTTGGAGAAGATGCTGAATTCAATATCGAGGATGATTCAATCATCACTCACACGGGTACTGAGGCCGAGTACCTTCATCCCGAACATATGAAGAAACCAGGTTGGACTGGTGGAGATGCAGAGCGAGGGAAATGGTTCTTCAAAGCACTGAAGGCGGGCGGAACCACACTCAAGATCAATATACTGTTTAGATTTGAAGTGGAGAGTACATGTACAATCACCATTATAGTGAAGCCATAACTACTTTGTAGCCCAGATGAATGAATAGTCTGCAGAGTACATCAACACCTCACTCTGCTGAAAGGCCTCCCTCAGATCTTCGAGACCCTTCTCGTAGTCTTCATTGCTTATTTTATGGAGCATTGAAAATCCACGCTTTGTCACAGTTTCAAGATATTCGTCACCAAGTCGTACGGGACTGTATGTATACTCCTTCGAATTCACAGCACTGAATCCAGCTTTGAAAAGCAGGTCTTCGATTACATCAATATCAGGATAGCGTTCCTTGTCTACTGCAACAGATGCAGGAAAGAATCGTGAAGTCATACGGCGGTCTATCTGTTTGTGAGACTGTGTTACAATGCAGAACGATCCTGAACTTTTCAAGATCCTGCAAATTTCATGAAGGGTTGCAGGGATATCAGGAAGATGATGAAGCACTTCAGTCATGTAGACAAATTCAATAGTTTCGGACGCAACTGGGATGCAGTCTGCAGGAGCTTGCACAAAGAGAATCTGGCTTTGTTTTTCATATGCTTTCTGAAGCATTCCCTGTGATATGTCAAGACCAATTACATTAGCTTGTACAGTGGAAGCCAAGAGGAGTGTGTTATTTCCCGTACCACACCCTATGTCTAAAACCAGTGATGACCCCGACAATGAAACCCCATCGAGAATCTGGTGTACCATTTCTGGATTCCCCTCTCTTACTTTATCGTACACCTTTGAAAACTTATCATAGTCGACGGTTTTCTTGAACATCCTAGTACACCATTAATCACCAGAATTATTGATTCTCCTTATGAGCTTGACCAAAGAATGGGATTGGAAAGTACTGAAATCGCAAAGGTCAAAAGTTCCCCGATTTCCGTTTTGATAATCGTTTGGGAGGATTTGAATGTCTAATGGAGGACTATTCTGAACCATCACGGAGAAATATCCTTGCTATAGCTTGGATTGCAGTTATTCTAACAAGCAATTTAGCTATCATTCTATGGCGTGAAATCGGACCGGGAGAACCAGTATGGTGGCCTTGGGTGCACGTAGCTGGTCTATTTCTGATCCTCTCCGCTACTCTTCTATTTCAAGGTCTCAAACCACTTCGGGAATTTGTTTTCATTCTACTCTCAATCTTTCTTCTTGGATACGGAGCTGGCTGGAACTTTGGATTGATTCCCTATATTCGTGACAGTACATTCTGGATAGATTGGACAGGTTCACTACCAGCGATGCTCTCAGCAGTTATGATTCATGTCTTAAGGCTCACTCCAGCGTTATTCGTTTTACTACTCCTCTTGGTCAGGGGGCTCAGAAGGTCAGATTTCTTCCTTATCAAAGGGGACATCCGAGCACCAGTGGAACCCTCAAAATTAATTGGAAGCAAAGAATCTGATTCATGGCCAAAGATAGGTACCATCTTCGCAGTAATCTTCACAGTAGTATCCTTCATCATTCTCCTTGGAAATTGGGTACAACCTGCAGGTCCAATACCTAGTTTATTGGTTGTTATCCCGGTAGCTATGGTCATTGCAACAATGAATGCTTTCAATGAGGAGTTCACTCTACGAGCTGCTCCACTATCAGTTCTCTGGGACAGGATTGGCAAAGAACAAGCACTCTTGCTTACCACATTCTATTTCGGACTTGGTCATTTCTACGGATATCCGAGTGGAGTGCTTGGTATCCTTCTTGCAGGATTCCTGGGTTGGTTCCTAGGAAAGAGTATGCTTGAAACAAAGGGTTTCTTCTGGGCATGGCTGGTCCACTTCTTACCTGATGTGGTCATCTTCACCTTCATCCTCATGGCGGTGTAAAAACATGCAAGAGGTTTTATTCATTCATGATTTATGGACGGTAATCGTAGAGTAGACTATCAACGCAAAATGGAGGATCATAAGAGTGAACAGTGAAATTATTGAAGAGGTAACGAGTCCAACAAATGAATTAACAGTTACTGGCAAGTTGCTAGCTGTTACTGAAGTTATTATTGTCAGGTTTGTAGTCTATTCACTCTTAGCTCTTGGTCTACTCCAACTGCTATACGGAACCGTTGACCCAACCCCGTTTCCTATGGAAGCGCCATACCTCATAGGGATCTTGTGGTTTTTGATTCCAATACTGTTGATCTATGGACTCAAACGGAATCCCAGTGTGTACGGTCTTACTGTTAAACGAGCACCACAGAGTGTCAATCTCGTGCTCAATGTATTCATATTCTTTGTTCTCACAAATTTGGGATTCATGATTCTGATGTACATGGGTTGGTCGTATCTGGAGCCTCTAGGTGCTCTTGTCGTAACAGGATTCTTTGTTCTTGCATTGTTACTGATAGTTGATGCCGTCAAGAAGAAGCATTCCGATTTTGAACAAGAAGAGATTCCAAGAAAGACCCACATTACCAACATACTTGTTATTTTCATAATGCTCTTACTACCAATTATTTTAGCCGTACCATTAGGAAAACTATCACT
>JABCTV010000296.1 GCA_018238205.1 Candidatus Thorarchaeota archaeon | reverse complement strand
CAGTAATAAGCTCCCACATAATCTTTGTTATCATTGATTTCTACCTAACAAATTGATAAACTACTGTTTCATCTCAAATGGACTTGGGGTATAGGCTGCGGGGTAGGCTACCAGGGAACTTTCCCAGTACCTGTATTATGTTGAACCACCCTTTTCTTTTTGCAATGTTTTGTCAGAATGAGTTGAGCCTATCTTCCTTTACACAACCGATTAGATTTTGAAATACTTCTTAGAGTAGAAAATCTCATTAAGATTCTACAAGTTTATATTCTTAGCTGGTTACTAAGTAACTGGGTGTTACCAGTGTCCACAGTAAAGTTTGACCTTAAGGATGACCTTGAAGAGTTGCAAGCGCGTCTATACCTTGACACACGGAAGCGACTAACCAAGAAAGAGGTTTTAGAAATTGTATTCAGAGTGGGACTTGAAAACTACGACCTCATTGTCAAAGAAATTCAATCCAAAGAACAACCTCTCGATGATGATGTCATCCAAAAAATTCTCTCCTTGGTTGAGGATCTGGGACCCGGAAGCGAAGACCTCTCATCTAAAGTAGATGAGATACTATATGGTGGCAGCTGAACATGACTGTATTCATAGACAGTAACATCATTATCGCATTGCTCAATTCTCGTGATAAGAACCACTCAAGAGCAAAAGAATTACTTGAGGAACTCAAAGAGCCAAAGTTCGGGATGCGCATCACCAACGATTACGTCTTGGATGAAGTGGTGACAACCTTGTGGATGCATACACATCGAAAAAGTATAGTGAACAAGGCTTACAAGCTCCTTCGTCATACTCCTGAGTTCATTAGGTTTGAACACACAATTCCCATGATTCTCAATCTTGCTTGGGAGAAGTGGGATCTATTTGCAAAATGGCCTGAGAAACCCCTAAGCTTCACAGATTGTTGTATTCTCTCATTTATCGATAAGAACGATATTACATACCTAGCTACTTTCGATTCAGACTTTAGTGGTCTCTGCAATCTTATGAGTGGTTGTCCCTAAAATGGTGGATACAGCTTGGTTCGCAATCCTTCGGGATTGTAGGACCACCCTTTTATTTTTGTAATGTTTTGTCAAAATGAGTTGAGCCTATCTTTCCTTACGCCAAAATTAGGGGCGTTAGATGCATTTAATTGACAAAATGATTCTGACTTAATGGGTTGTGCTATTGGGAGAAATCACTGAAGCTATGGAGCATTACTTGGAAGCAATCTATGAGCTGGAAACTGAGTGGGGTTCAGCAAGCTCAACTGAAATTGCGAAAAAGAGAGGGGTCAAGACATCAAGTGTCACCTACATGCTTCGGAAGCTCCATGAATTAGGATTAATTAGTTACAGAAAGTACCGTAACATCACACTGACTCCTCTTGGGCGTAAACATGCAAAGAAATTAGAAAGAACTCATAAAGTAATGAAGTGGTTCTTGACACTAATTGGTGTTGACGAGAAGATAGCAGATACAGATGCATGTGCGCTTGAGCATCGTATGCATCCTCAAACAACCAAACGCCTAACTGAATTTGCAGAATGGGTGACAGAAGCTCCAAAGGATCCTAGATGGTTGCAGCATTTCTATGAATTTCAGAAGACTGGTAAGCGTGTAGAGGAATGTTTTGATTCATTGGACTAATAGCTTACGAAGTACCTGATATATACCACTGAAGAATAAGACGAATTGTATTATCGATAGATGGCTGAAAAGCTCATTTTAGCCAATTTTGTAAACCAGTATCTTACTGGCTAATCCCCTTCCTAATGCCATCTTTGAGCCCCGTACCTCGACTAACATAGGACCTCTATTTTGGTTATTAAGTACCATCACTCTTGTTCCAGGAACTAAGCCCATATCTAATAGACGGCATCTAACGTTATGATGATGGCGATGAAACCGATGATGAGACCGACGATGCCACCCATGGCGCCTGCGACCAATCTTAAAAGATTCCCTATCGGAATCTGGGAAAATCTCAGTATCTCTATGATCAACAATCTCTAGAATTATACATTCTTCAGAAGTCTTGATTGAGGTCAATCTCAGTCTATCTGGTTTCTGTTCAGTAACTGATACACTAGTTTCTGCTGTTATTGAATTCAATAGATTGTTCGCCTACTGTATATTGTAATTAAATGGTTTCTACATCAAAACAAGTAGTTACCTTTGTTGATTACAAGTTAGATTTATCTAACATATTTAAAGATATCTAATAGTCATCGGGTTTCTGGCTTAATTGGCTGGTTTTCTGTAGATAGGTAGGTATATATTATAGTTAGTTTCGACTAACTTTTTAAGACATATCTAACTTTAGGATGTGGTCATACTGGAACAAAAACTAAGCAAGTTAAATCCTGGTGACACTGGAACTATTTTACGCGTAGAAGGTTCGGGTCAAATCAGGAAACGGATAATGGATATGGGACTAACTCCAGGAGCTAAAATCGAGATGATTCGGTGTGCTCCAATGGGTGATCCTGTAGAATTCAAGTTGAGGGGATATCTATTAACCCTTAGGAAGAATGAAGCTGACACAGTTTTCGTATCAAGGGAGGTGACTGAATGACAGTTAGAATTGCTCTCATTGGAAACCCCAATGTCGGTAAGAGTGTCATTTTCAATAACTTAGTGCCTGGAGCACGACAACATGTTGGAAACTGGCCAGGAAAGACTGTTGAGAAGAAATCTGGCAAGTTCACCTACAAAGGTGAGAAGTATGAACTGATTGACCTTCCAGGGTGTTATAGCCTGACTGCTCGCGCAATGGATGAACTTGTATCACGTACATATATTCTCGAAGAGAAACCTGATGTTGTAGTTAATATCGTAGATGCGTCAAATATTGAACGGAATCTCTACCTTACACTACTTCTTTTGGAACTGGAAACGAATGTGGTTCTAGTGCTCAATCAGATGGATGTAGCAAAGTCAAAGGGATATGCAATTTCTTCAGACATAATTTCGAAAAGATTGAACCTCCCAGTTGTTGAA
>JABCTV010000295.1 GCA_018238205.1 Candidatus Thorarchaeota archaeon | reverse complement strand
TAATGGTTATGGTTTCCCCTCTGGAAACAACAGCTTCACCTTCAGCAGAAACGGTAGGCGTACTGTATGCGAATAGAAGAAAAATGGCAGCCAGAACAATCAGCAAGGGAACAGCACTGTTTCTCAAGATTGATTCCTCCTCAATTTGTGTTTTGAACTTCATTTGCCTGTGCCTTTCTTGCTCTAACACGAAGCGGCAGGTCTGAATCACTCCAATGTGGGTCGTGAACTGAGGCTATTAACCTCCTACCGTTTCTGTGTTGTTTCTCAGAGAGCAAGATTGTAAGATAACTGAGGGGAGTTCTTATGGAGAAATCTGAAACCATGAACTGACTGCATATCTATGCTGAAGGAATTGGGTATTGTCATCCATAACGGATGAAATCCACCCTAGCACACAGCCTAGAATATGATGAAGAGAGATGAGAAGGTGATACTGGTATCCAGTCGCACGTATCTAGGACTGTGGACCTTAGTCAGAGTAATGTGGATAGGTGGAACGATTGTATGTGGCCTCTACATGACATTCGTGTACTTGTTACCTCTTGTTGGTCTTATCCAACAGCCGCCTGTGCCTCTGAAACTGACTGTCGAGATCATTATTTGTGCACTGCCAGTCCTGTCAGGTGGGTTGTTGACCAGTGAGAGAATTCGCAATGATGAATTGTCGGCTTTTATCGATGAGCAATTTCTTGTTATTCAGCTGGATGGGCATGTTGTTGTGACTTGCGTTCTGGAACTTGCTTCTGTGCCTAGCTCTATTATTGTTGATCCGGGCAAGACGCCTAGGTATAATACAGCCATGCTTTTGGCACTACGTGCAGGATTGGATAGTAGAGTTTCCATAGCATATGAGGTTGGAGTGAAGAAAGGGGAACCGTTCCTGCGGCTATTCATTACAGTATCTGGAAAGAATCTAACCGAGTTGAAAGAGATTCTAAGGCGAGAAGCCACACGAACGGAAGCTATTCTTCTAGCTTCATTAAACGGGGTTGAGGTGCACCAGCTAGGAGAAGAAAAGCTGAGGGGAGCAGTTGAGATAGTACATCACATAGACTCATTGAAAGAACCCTCAGCATTGGTTCACGGTGATGGGATGCATCAGTCACTCACATTTGTTTCGGGAATCCCCCGAGTAGCGCCTTCGATTGATGCATCACAGGTTGGTACATTCCTCTCTACTGCAATCAAACAGGGATATTCTGTCACGCTTACATGTGTATTCTCAAGTGCAAAAGCGGGTAGAGAGAGGAGGAGAATGGAAGGAGAATGGAAAAACATTCGCGCAAAGGAGTCGAGGAATGAGGAATCCTTGGCAGATCATGTCACCAAGAGGAAACTTCTAAACCAACATGAGAGAATGCAAGGTGATTCTGGCTGGTTTTACAGCTCTGTATATGTTCATGCAAAAGCAAGAGATGCTGCTGAACTTGAAAGGGTGACGAATGGTGTAAACGGTCTTGTCGCCTCGATTTGGGGTGGGGAGGAAAACATCTCCTTGAAGAAAAGGAGAATTCGAGGTAGAACTGCATGTAGATTTCTCACCAGACGGCATCTCAAACGTCAAAAAATACACGTGAGTTCCTTAGTGGGTTACGTGAATACCCCTGTACAACAGCTTCCTGTGATTGCAGCGACCATGGCTCCAGTCTTTCCAGTTCCGCAGAGGGAGCTGATAGAAAATGATCTCATTATTGGAAAGACAATCTATGGGGGACGACGCATTAGTGATATCGGGATTAAACCAGAGTGGCTGAGAGAACATGTTGCAGTTCTTGGTGCCACTGGCACGGGTAAGACAAATCTCGTGAAGAAATTGATGCTTGAATTGAGCTTGAAGACTAACGTTCCTTGGTGGGTATTTGATATTAAGGGATCTGAATATGCAGACCTTGTAGGATGGGATTCTAACATTCTCATACTCAGTCCGGGAGAAGATGCCTCCTTCGTGATGGATTTGTTAGACACTGAAACGGATTCAAGTGAGATAGATGCACATGCAACGTTTACGATTCTTAGGGAGCTCATAAATGAAAGAGGTCTGTCATCTGAACTTTCGCCTGCCATGGAGAAGCTCTTACGAGAATCAGTAGTGGAGTTAGCGAAACCAAAACGTAAGATAAAGTCAGTCCAGGCCCTCAACCAGATTATCTCGAAACTGGCTGGTAATGATCGCTTTGGAAACATGACCAGGGATGCGCTTCTAAACCGTCTTGAAATATTATCACGTGAACCCCTCGGATCCATACTAAGGGGGGGCGCAAAAACACTCAAGATATCTACTCTGTTGAAGAAGCGTGTGGTATTCGACATGCGCCACGTTGCACGGGTGGGCGGAATGGATGCTGTCCGGATTCTCTACAATCTTGTTGCCAAGAGAATATTCGATAGTGCGATGAAGCGGGGAATAAGACCTGGACTGCATCATGTAGTGGTTCTTGAAGAAGCAAGCAATTTGGTGCCTGAGAGCTATACAAGGCATTCTGCAGCAGATGTCACCACTGGCGAGTCAATGGTTATGCTTCAAAGGGCTACCGGACAAGGAGTCATTGTTGTGTCAACAAGGCCAAACATCTCCTCGAACATTTTGGCCAATACTGCAACCAAGATTACGTTTCGTCTGCCTTACGACAGCTCAATTGGGGCGAGGTATATGGCCCTCAATGCTGAACAAGAGGAATATCTTAAGTCACTGAAGTGTGGCAGAGCCCTCATTCATATTCCGAGTTCTAGTACTTTCGAGATTGCAACCAAGCTGTTTGCGCCCATGTCTAAAAGCTCAGAGCTAGATGTTAAAGAAACGATCATTCAAGACTGCAAAAAGATTGAATCTGGCACAGTTATACACGAAACGCGCACTATTACTGAACCCGAGTGTGTAGTGTTTGACAGGTTGGGTGAGCTGGCGAACCATGTAGTTGCCTTTCTTGCATCCAGAGATATGGCCACTGAGATTGAGATAAGGAGCATATTGATGACTCTGGATTCACAATTA
>JABCTV010000294.1 GCA_018238205.1 Candidatus Thorarchaeota archaeon | reverse complement strand
AAGCAGGTGAGGAGGGCGGAGGCGCAGGTGCGTTCCAAGTATTTGGAAACGTTCTAATGCCGATGATGTTGATGGCTCGAATGATGGGCTTTGACTTCAAAGGGCTCATGAAGGAATCCCTTGGAGATTTGGCTATCGAAGCCTGATAGTATCAATCGACAGCTCTTGAGTCTTCTAATCAATAGAGGGCTCTAAGGGCTAGTTTTTTCTTTTTTTGTATCTAATTGGATTACAACTGGGTTATGACTAGAGTTCAGGATAGCAGTCCTTCATAAGAAGTGCCATTACAGCGGACCGAACTTGATCATCTGAAACAAGACCAGTTAGCTCGGCATCACAAATCTTGATGAAGGGAAGCATTGGCAATTCGCCTTCAGAAATGCCCGCAGAGGGGTCGTCGACGTTAATCACCTCAACATGATGGCTTGGCACGTTCATTTCATTGAGAACCATCATGAGAATGTCGTAAGTTGGCTCACAGAACAGGCAGTGGTCTGACTTGTAGAATGTGATACAAGTAGTCCGTCCACAGGGGAGATCCTTCTTCTCAATCCACGATGGAAGAAGCATTACTATTCTTGTCCCTTGGGAATGATCACCCTCAACTCGATTCTCGACCCACACAGTTCCACCCAAATCATTAACGTAGTGGTCAACCACCGTAAGTCCCAGACCTCTGCCAACAAGCTGCAATTCGGGACTGCCAGTACGTTTGAAGATGTACTCCTTCATGTTGTCTGGTATTCCAGGACCGAAATCCTCGAATTCAATTCGGACCATCCTACCAGAATCTACCTTCTTTGCGCTCACATTGACGGTGATTTCGTTATCCCTGGAGAACATCATGGAATTATGGATGATGTTAAAGAATACGCTCCAGAGGTACATGTGACCTGCAATCTCAAACTCATCATCCTTAATGTTAGAGTTGATGTTAAGGGACTTCCAAGGGAAGTCTCTATCAGTTTCAGTCGCTGCTCGTGCGATATGGGGATAGAGGTCCGTTTTGATCTTTGTTGGAGGTGACTGCTTGAGATTGATAATTGCTCTCATATTCGCAATCATTCTGGCAGCACGTCGCACGTTCCAAGAGGTTTCCGTCAAGACAGATTCAAGATTTTCCGACAAATCCACAGTAGTTGTGAGGAGCTCCATTGTAAATAGCGCGCTCTGATTGATATTGTTGAGGTCATGTGTCATGACTTCAAGATAGAGATTTGCTCTTTCGCGCTCCTCTGTTTCTCTGCTCTCAGCTACTTTTCTCCGATCTATCTCCAATGCCATAAGTCCGATATTAGATGATTGGACTGAATCGCTTAACACACTCGAAGTAACGCTGATCCATACTTTCTTCCCTTCTGCGTGCTGAAGCTGCATCTCAATATCTTCAAGATTCTTTCCTTGAAGGATTTCTGCGATAACCTGATTTCCAATCTCGCGAGCTTCTTCATCCTTAGGGAGAAACGCTGAGATGTTTCTTCTTATCATATCCTCTTCGGAGTAACCTAGAAGTTTTTCAGCAGCATTGTTTATTTGCTGCACTATTCCTCGCGGACTCAAAGTGAAGTAAGCGATGGGAGAAGATTCGTACAAGGTTCGATAGCGAGCCTCAGATTCTTCCACAGCCGCCTCTAACGTCATTCGTTCAGAGACATCTCTAACAACTGTGACTAGAGCAGGTGCTCCCTCGAAATCAAGCTCTGCAGTGCTCATTTCAACGTTCAAAATCCGCTTTCTTTTTGTCAGAAGTCGAGCACGAATCGTTCCAGTGGAATCCTCCTTATGTGTAATTGATTCCCAGCGATCCCGATACTCGTGAACGCTAGATGGTTCTACAAGATCTTCAAACCGAATACCCTCCAGCTCAGGACCTTCATAATCCAGCATAGCAACGAATGCATGGTTTGAGAGAACAATCTTCTCGTTCTTGAGCACGACAATTCCGTCGTTAGCTTTCTCAATTACCTTCTTGTGGAGGTCATCCAGTAGCTGTTTTCGGTCGCCATTCACGTCGAAGTCGCTCCAACATTTCATAGAATTTAAAGATTATTGCCATATGTGTGGTGCGGACCATGTAACATCATTGACACAACACACCGCCTTGCGATTGAATAGGGTCCCAATCGCAGAGTAGTCCCATCTACTGAAACTCCCCCGGGGCCTACATAATTGTTCCTTGTCGATATGAGCAATGTTGCTGAAGCGAAATGGCGAGTCACTGCCCTAAAGCAATCCTTATTTGCTACAAAACATTCCAATACTTGTTCAAATGTAATAATGTGGGCTAAACTATGACCATTCTTAGTTCTCAACTTAGTGAAGATGGCGGCAATTTGGAAGCACTTGTTAGGATATTCAAGGCGTTATCCGATCAATCTCGACTCCGCATAATAGCGACCCTTGCAGAGGATAAAAGACGAAACGTGTCAGAGATTGCCAATGAGTTGGGCATGTCAATAAGCAGCGTTAGCCATCACCTGAGCATCCTAGGAAATTTAGGATTCGTGGGAAAGAAACGCAATGGCAAACAAATCTATCACTCTCTCGATGACCAATGTGTGAGAGACATTCTGAAACGGGCGATTGAACATGTCTCAGGAAACTGAACACTACTGCGCCCATTGCGCTGCAGAGGAAGCAAGAGCAGATGATACTGATTTTCGAGTGAAGTACACCCTCGCAATCTTTTCAGCCGCAGCCTTTGCCGCTGGATTTGCACTTCAATGGTTGAGCTTCAATACATTCTGGGTCTATGCCGCATTCATTATATCAATAGTTACAGCGGGAAGATGGGTCATTCCTAGAGGGTTGAGAGGAGCTGCGAAAATTCATCTTGATATAAACTTCCTCATGACTGTTGCAGCTTTCGGTGCATTACTCATAGGTGCGCCGGAAGAGGGTGCGGCCGTAATGTTGCTTTTCTACATCGCTGAGCTGCTTGAAGAGAAAGCTGGAATCCGCGTTCAAAGGAATATTGAATCGCTACTAGAGCTGTCCCCACAGACTGTT
>JABCTV010000293.1 GCA_018238205.1 Candidatus Thorarchaeota archaeon | reverse complement strand
TTTCCTAGTGCACCAAAAGTTTCGTATTCCGGGCCTCCGCTAGCGATGCCAGCATTTGGTCCCTTGTCAATCGCAGAATATCGATGACAACCAATCGTGCAGCCAAAACATGCAACACGTCGTTTTAGATATCCACCAGCATTGAGTGCTTGCCCAGTTATTGGAAACACATTTTCGGTATATCCTGTTTGCCAGTTTCTACCTGGAAATGCATGCAGTTCGTTTACTCCTGCTAGTGATCCAGCAGTACCAAACTCGTGCAGTCCTTGAGCACCACTATCTGCTCTAAGGAGTTCTCTCATTTCTTCTGCTACTTCTGCGAATTTCTTTGGATCCTTAACTCGAACTGGTTTCGATCCTTTCACACTTATTGCTTTGAGTTTCTTCATTCCCATAACTGTGGCTGCACCGCCTCTACCAGCTGCATGATAAAGTGAGCAGTGGATAGAAGCTGCGCGGACTAGGTTTTCACCGGCAGGTCCAATGTAGAGACCTCGTGATTCCTCGCCGTGCCACTCCTTCAGGAGCCTGTCAGTTTCATTGATATCCTTGCCCCAGAGATCTTTTGCATCCTTGATTTCAACAAGGTCGTCTTCAATATGAATGTAAACTGGTTTGTCTGATTCTCCATGAACAACAATGTGGTCATATCCTGCAAACTTCAGCTCAGCGCCCCAGTGCCCGCCTGTGTTGCTTTTGAGATAGAGTCCTGTTGTACAACCTACAGTTGTTACTGAAGTTCTACCAGAGGCCGGAGCTGTGGTTCCAGTAAGTGCTCCTGGAGCATAAATTAAGATGTTCCTTGGGTCATCCCATGTGATGTCTGGATCTTTGCAGTAGTCCCATAGAAGTTTGACGTTAATTCCTCTAGACCCTACGTACAACTTCCTCCATTCTTCTGGAATATCTTCAACCCAAATCTTGTCTTTACCAATGTCAACATGCAATATTTTTCCTTGATGTCCAAACATTTCTCATGTAGCCTCCTTCTTGATAGTACGATACATTGCCATTCGAGCAGAGCGTAGTTTCTTCTTCTCTTTGACTAGATCATCAGTCTTGTCAACCCAGACTATTGCTCCTGGTACGCAATGTTTCGCACAATATGGATCTCCTCCACAAAGATCACAAATTATCGGTATGTCAGTTTCAGGATGTAGCCTGATACCATGGTACGGGCAGGCTTCAACACAGGCTCCGCATTGTGTACAGATTTCTGCATCCACAGAAATGATACCAGTATCTTCATCTCTTGAGAGTGCTCCTTCTGAGCACGCATCAATGCATGGATATGTGTCACACTGTTCGCAAAGAAGCGGTATTCCTAAGGCGAGATCCTCTTTCTTTAGGACTTTGATTCTTCCTCGGGCTGGGTCGAATAAGTCATCTTTAATTAGAGAACAAGCCAAGGAACACTGCATACAACTAGTGCATTTGTCCATATCAACAAGTAGCAGCTTTTCCATCTCGATTAATTCCTTCCAATTGGCTGAATGTTAAACCAAGTTGAGTATCATATGAACCTACATTTTAATGTATGTTTACACATTGCCATTTTCTAATATCGTCAATTAGTGCAATATAATAAGCTTACAAGTCATTCAGAATATTTACTTCTGTATACACTACTCGGAAATCCTCCATTTTACTATAAGTACAACTTAAGATTTTCAAAGTGTTATTTAAGAAACAAAAGACCGAGAATCCATCGACTACAAGCAATACGTTTTAAGACCTGAAATTGATTCTGAAAAGTGTGGACATCGTGACAGATGAGCAACAACAACGCACAGTGCACGAAGATGAACTCGATCCCAAGTTTCTTGAATGGAGTCGAGCTGATGATGTCAAGGAAGGGATTCACATGCTTCTCTCTCATCACCCTCCATCACTGTACGGTCATTGCCTTCGTATTTCGTTCAGAGGGCGTTCACTATATTTCTGTGGAAGATGTACTGGTATCTATGGCGGTTTGGCTATTGGGATGGTACTCATCATACTGTTTCAAATTAATCTGACACCTTCATGGTTTTGGTTCTTGTTTTCTATAATTCTAGGATTCACAACAGTTGTTGACTGGATGAGTCAAAGACTGGCACCTCGAAAGACCACAAATCATATTCGTGCTATTACAGGATTCTGCAGTGGTTTTGGGCTTGCTATCATTTTCTTACTTGGAGACCTCTCTTTCATGCTTGTTACACTAGCAATAATGGGTGGATCAATTATGATTGTTGGAATGATTGAGAATCGTCGTACAGCTGCAAGTCTTGCTCTCATGCGAGCAAAGTTTGAGGGTGAAGATGCAGAAGATGAAGAGTAAGAGTACAATCGTTCCTTGATGCCAAAGTGTTTTAACATGGACCAAAATTTTATTGCTCGTGAACCTTGATGATTCCATTCACCAAGCCTATTGTCAAAGAAGAAGAGATCGAAGCTGTGAAGCGTGTCCTAGAATCGGGTATGCTTGCAGAAGGTAAGGTTTCCCGCGAATTTGAAAAATTATTCTCTGAATTCGTTGGAACAAAGTTTGCAACTGTCACATCCAACGGTACTACCGCTCTTAGCACCGCTCTAGAAGCGATGGGTATTCAACCTGGAGATGAGGTAATTACATCTCCATTCACATTCATTGCGTCTGCGAATTCTATAGCTATGGTTGGTGCAATCCCGATTTTTGTTGATATCAAACCAGATACATACAATATAGATCCCGACCTTATTGAGGCTGCTATCACGGAGAAGACCAAGGCTATTATGCCAGTTCACATCTTTGGCATGCCTGCAGATATGAAACGAATAATGAAGATAGCAGAGAAGCACGACCTTCAAGTCATTGAGGATGCCTGTCAAGCTCATGGTGGTTCTATAAACGGTACACAGATTGGAAATCTTGGACACTGTGCCACATTCTCATTCTATGCCACGAAGAACATTCTAACGGGCGAGGGTGGCATGATCACAACAAATGACGAAGAGCTATATGATAAAATGCTCATGATCAAAAATCACGGTCGCGGAAAACACGGTGGC
>JABCTV010000292.1 GCA_018238205.1 Candidatus Thorarchaeota archaeon | reverse complement strand
AAGTCATATGGAGATTTAGAAGTTCTCAAGGGAGTTTCATTTGATGTAAAAGAGAAAGAAGTGAAAGTCGTCTTCGGAGCTAGCGGGTCCGGTAAAAGCACCTTGCTTAGATGTATTAACATGTTAGAAACTCTAGACAAAGGAGATGTTCTACTAAGGGGTGCGAGTCTTGTGGATGCTGCGTCAGGTACAGACATAGATGCACTTCGTTCGAGAATCGGATTCGTATTCCAAAACTTCAACCTCTTTGCCCATCTTAGGGCTTTCAATAACGTTCTAATCGGACTAGAAACGGTTTTACAACTTCCAAAAGAGGAAGCTGAAGAGCGTGCATATGAAGCTCTCGATCACGTAAAAATGTCTGATTGGTCACATCACTATCCTGCACAACTCTCCGGAGGACAACAACAACGTGTGGGCATTGCTAGAGCATTAGCCATGCAACCTGATGTAATTTTATTCGACGAGCCGACTTCAGCTTTGGACCCCGAGCTTATTGGAGAGGTCCTTCAGGTAATGCTCGATATTGCAAAAGAGGGAACCACAATGATTGTAGTCACGCATGAAATGGGTTTTGCACGGGCTGTAGCTCAAGAAATGATATTCATCGATGAAGGCGTTATCATCGAAAGAGGAACACCTCAACACTTTTTCAAATCTCCAGAAACTGAGCGTGCAAAGAGATTCCTCCATCGGTTAGAAGTGCTATATGGTACGGATGGTGAAAATTAGAATATCTGGTTGTGAATAATAATGACTGTAGATTATCCCTTATCGCATTTTCAACCACTTCAGGCGTGGGATTTCTCATTCATTGTTGATTATTGGGATCATATAGTCGCAGGCTTTTCCATGACTTTGTATCTCTATATCACTGCATTAGTGATAGGATTCTTCCTTGGCCTATTCTTGGCTATAGTTAGGCAGTATGGAGGTCGCATAAGTTCACGAGTGGCGACGGGGTATATCGAGCTTGTTCGAAGCACACCACTTCTGGTTCAGTTGTTCATCATATTCATTTTGCCCTTTGCAATCAGTCGATATTTTGAAGGGCTTGGATATGGGGTGTCATATTCAGATTGGTCGCTTACTTTTGGAGATGTCTTGGTCCTGAATCACACTATTTTCATTTGTATAATTACACTAGGTCTGAACAGTGCAGCATATCAAGCAGAATATTTCCGTGGTGCAATTGGATCTATTGGAGGCGGCCAGATGCTGGCTGCTCGTGCAATAGGCATGTCCAAACGTGATGGGATTAGACATGTTATCCTTCCACAGTCCCTGAGACGTGTTATTCCGTCTTGGTCGAATGAAGCGGCGTACTTGCCAAAATACACAGTTGTTGCTTACTATCTTGGAGTCGAAGAGCTCTTTGCAAAAGCTCACTTGATAGTGGCAAGAACATTTCAAGCACTTCCAGCATACATTTTCATTGCATTGATTTTTCTCTGTTTAATCTCGATCGTTACCAAAGGACTAGATGTTCTTTATGATCGAATCAAGATTCCTGGGGTATGAAACCTCAAATTCAAAATCCTAGAACTCATCAGAGTCTTCACATAATGCTGAATAATCGATAGAAACATAAGAAAGCTATATGACTATTTTACAACTCTTTAGGAGAGAGGTTTGAATGAGTGAAGAAATTTCTAAAATTAGTAAGTATATTTTCTTGCTAGCTTTCATAGTACAGATAATATTCGGAGTGTGGTTCTTTGTAGCTCCAGAAACTTGGAGCACCCTGACAGGATGGCCAGTAGAAACAGCAGCTGGTCGTGCCCTAGGTGCTGCAATAATTGTCCTAGCATTGGGAGGTCTTCTAGCATATAGAGCAGCATCATGGGACAAAGTTGAGTTGTTCGTCATTATGCAGATTCTTTGGAACATCTTAGGACTCATAGCAATGTTATGGGCTTACTTCACAATGACCCTTCCAGTCGCAACTTGGTTGATTGTTGGGCTTCTTGGTTTACTCCTAATACTCTTCCTCTATGTCTACATGCAAGAAAAACAGTAGAATTTCATAAATCTAGATGCTGGTGTAGATCATTCACTCTGCACCAGTTGTTTCTTTTTGTTTAAATTATTCTAGGTTTGACCTTTGTGAAATCTGATGAGATGTAGATTTCCTACTATATGATTAGAATTCCTCAGAGTATCCAGGATCAATGAGTGCCCTATACTTGGGATCAAATTTACCAATAACACCAAGAGATATGATATAACTCAATACGAACACATCTAGTTGTTGAGATAATTGAAGATAGTCCGAATTATTCTCCCGTATCAATCGTTCTTTCTCCTCTGCGATATTTTTCAAATCGATTCCCAGCTCATTTGCAAGAAGGTTTCGAATCACCTTGTAATCTTTAACATGAATCAATAATCTGTGGTTTCGAGCTCTCAATAATCGAAAACCATAGCCAGTTCTCCATAGCCGTGCAGCTTCAATCCATTCCTTTGTCAATGTTGGCAACATCTCATCAAACTCGCATAGAATAAAGATGGTTTCACGATATCTTGCCTCTATAAGTTCAGGAATAATAATTGCAAATCTTGTCGCTGATATCTTATCAACGTTGAAGAATAGAGTTGAACCACCAGACCTGAACTGGGTCATTGCAACTTGAATCAAGTTATCAAACAGAAGATCTGACGCATTTTCAATGCTTTCGGGTTGGGAGATTGAATTCATCTCAGAAAAAATATCGCAATCAACTCCCAGAAGTTCTGACAGTCCGAAAATGGAAAGAACCATCTGATGTGTTTTGAGCCAGTGTTCCCCATACAAAGATTCAGTAGATGTTTCTAGTAATTCTACAATATCTGGCCATTTGCAATCTTTGATTAGTGTATTAATCAGAATGTGTAACCTTTCAATATCATTCTGAACTAGATAATCCTTGATAGTTTCGGAGGTTTCTTCCATTCTACAACAATTGATGTGATGTTCCCTCTTTTGATTTGTGTTTACCTGACTCTGAAAATTTGCGCAAATGGTGTTTGAATTGATAGTTTTATTAGATTACA
>JABCTV010000085.1 GCA_018238205.1 Candidatus Thorarchaeota archaeon | reverse complement strand
CAATCGGGTCATAGCGGCGGATCTCTATCCTGCACAGATATGGCAACAGCATTGTATTTTCATATTCTTCAGTAATGAAATGAATAATCTAACACATATTACAAGTCGAAAAAAGGGATTTTACCCTTTTTTAATTTTCTAGTAAATCCAAGAAAAAATTAATTCATATTGTTAACCTATACTTGCCTATTATCGAACCAAGTACTTCGTTATATTGCATATTTAGTGAATAGAACCGCACAATATGTCACTTGCTAGGATACGCGAATAGATATCATTTTGCGATTCTAATCATCTTGGTGCAAAACTATTGGCATTTTCAAAAATATTCAAAAGAAAGCGACCTGAACCGGATTTAGACAAGTTCAAACATTTCAAATCAGATGTTCGAGCCGAAATATATCGATCTTCTTTCCAGAGGTAGATAAGTTCGTTTCTACCTCACTTAGAATTTTCTCCACTCCATCTAGGCCGTGTTTGTAGCACGGCCATTTCTTCTTTTCAATTTCATATATCATAAATCATGAACATCAAACTATGTGAATCTTTGTTCAATAGAAAGAGTGGCAAGCTGGTATAGTAATATTACCAGCTCGCATTGAAGGCACTTCTTATAGTTCGAAGGTATGTTTTGTCCAGTAATCAAGAATTAGTGGTGTGCAATCAGTTTCCTCTTCTACATCATCACCGTACGATGCAATCCATGTGTCTTGTACACCTTCGCCATAATGGATTGGAATGAAGTAAGTTGGCTGGATTATTCTCAGAACTTGAACTACCTCATAACCTGTCATAGTTTGACAACCGGGTCCAAGTGGTAGAAATACAAGATCAATTGTACCCGCCAAATCATAGTATTCTAGGATGTTCTTAGAATCCCCAGAATGGAATATTGTGAAGCCATCTATGGTTATGATGTAACTGGTCCAATTTGCTTCAATAGGATGACTAGCAGGGTATCCATAAACAGCAAATGTGTACATATAGAAGGCGGTTATGTTGATATCACCAATCATCACTGTATCTTCTGGTACGACACCTGTTGCCCCGTAGGTAGCACATTCAACAGACATGTTTGAGGGAAAAATGAATTCTGTAGATTCAGTTTCAATGATATCTAGTGAATCTGTATCATAATGATCTAGATGAGGATGTGTGACCAACACGATGTCAGCAGGATAATCAGCAAACGAACTATTCAATTGAATCGGGTCAATGTAGATACGAGTTTCGTTTGTTTCTATCATTATACCAGCATTTGTCAGAAGTGTTACATTTAGAGTTGGAGGAAGAACTTCACCATCAGGAGGTCCTAGGGGAGTATTTACAAATTGAAGGGCCATTACTGCTGTGGCAGCAACGCCAATGAGAAGAATGGCAATAATAACATAAGTTCTTGAATTATACTGGATTGGCATACTTCGCCATAGAATAGGAGAACATGAATTAAAAGGCGTGGTTGACGCAACTTCTTACATATTCCGGCACTAGGAGGTCCTGCTCTAATCTTTTTTCTCTTTATCCCACCAATCCTTGTCTCCATCCAATTCAGTCCATCCAGAGATGCTCTTTGGTTTTGGAATATAGCGGAGCATCAAAAGACCAGCAGTTAGAAGGATTGGAATGGGGATTGATATTATTACTGCAAGACTGGGATTTAACAAACATATGGGAACCATTAGCAGACTGATGAGGGGAAACTGTAATTCACCCAAAATTCCTGTAATCACCACACGCTTTCTTGATGTTGTTCCAAGATAATATTTGTAGACTTGATAGACGAAAACTAATCTAAGGAACATGAATGGGAGACCCACTAGGAAGAAGGTGAAGCTGAGCACAAAGCTTCCAAGTTCCCATGACATTCCAATAAGGTAGATTCGCCCAAGCTCAAGATACATGTTCAGATTTGATGGACCAAATAGTGCAATGAGTAAAAGGGAAACTATTAGCACTGTAAGACTTGGTTTCATCGAGCTTGTGTCCAGAGTTTTTTGTGATCGACTTTGTCTGTGGAGAATATATGTGAAGAGCCCTATTAGCACGATGAAGAGGAATACATCCGTAACAAGAGGGACTATGATAGGCGTGGTTGGTGGAATATCTGTTATTATCTGCATCTCTCAAGCTCCTAAACGACTGAATTGTCATTTGTCTGAATTGTATTAATCTCTATGCTATTCAGTAAGAAATCCTCAAGCTTATGAGAGAGAAAACCTAGAGTAGATTTGGTAAAAAACATGGATTCGAAAGAGTGGTTCCAGCAGGGAAAAGAAGCAATGATGGAAGGTCGGATTGAGGATGCAATCGAGGCCTTCGATAAGTCTACAGGTTTAGAACCATCTTCATTCGATGCATGGTGGTCTCTAGCTAGTGCCTGCAATATACTAGGAACTCAGATTGAAGGGGAGAATGATTATGCGCGGGCTAATCTGTACAAAATCAAAGCAGCATATTCGTATAATCGGGCAACTAGAGCAGATCCTAATGATGTAAGAGGTCCAAAAGCAAAAGCATACGCAGACACTATTCGTGAAGCACAAAAGAGCAAGAAGGAACTTGGGCGTTTCTAAAATAACTAAGGATTCAATTCGATTTACCAGTCCTAGAGAAAAAGGAAAGAAGAAACTCAAGACAAAATTGCCCTGAGCCTCATCTTTTGCTATCTATTTGCGCCTGATACATACTATCAGAACTAGTAGCACAATCACACCAGCTGCCGCAACGAGATACAAGTTATCCTGTATCCAACCAACAATATCTGTTGTTCCTGTTGTGGTTGTAGTTGTAGTGGTTGTAGTTGACGCAACAACATCATAGATTACTTCTGAAGATGTTGCAGTATTCATCGCGTAGTCATACGCAACAACCTGGAATTTCACTTGAAACGGTTGAGGTGAAGGATCCAATACTCCACGGTAGTGTGTACCATTCGAAACCATTGTAATGTAGTTTGTCGATACCCAATTGTCTAAGGTCCATTCTATATCAACTGCCCATATTCCAGAAGCATTGGTCGCATCAGAAACTGATACAATGACCTCCACGTATGTGGGATCCACTACTGTTGCAGTTGCATTGTGAGTAAATGAATGAATCACAGGTGCTACTGTATCTGCAACTTGGTAACCTCCCCAACCAATTGGTCCTCCGATAGCAGAATTGTTGACGGGCATAATCGTGTAATCTATAGAGAAGCCATATTTGTGAACAGGTATCGTTGCTGTCCACAATCCTGAGGATTTCGTCATGTTAGACTCATCATATGCTGCCCAGCTACAATTTGTCCATCGGAATTTTACATAATCCGCGCTGGATATGTTGGCAGTGATAGTTACCGAATTAGAATATTCTGGAGCTGATGGAGTACTTTGGGACTCCCAAATAACAGGGAGTGTCATTGCTTCCTCCACTGCTTTTGATACATTCAACTTACCATATCCCCATGTTGGATTTGGCACACCGCCTGTGAATCCATCGGTGTATGCAGACTTTTCAATGATATTCTTGACAATAGATCCACAATCTGCATTTAATTGAAGTATGAGGGCTGCTGCTCCTGCAACATGTGGTCCTGATGCAGAAGTTCCACTGAAGAGTCGATATCCTCCAAATACTTGATCCAATGCAAGACCGCCATAATGGTCAAACCATCCTGACCATGCGGAGTCGCTTGACCAAGCAGAAATGATGTCCCACCCACCTGGAGCGCCGATTGACATTTTATAAGCACCATCAATTCTTGGACCATTTGATGAGAAGTATGCACTGTCACCAGCTGTTGTAACCCCAATAGGTGCTCCCCATGCTAAGCCCCTTGTATAGTATGAAGCAACAGATATCGCTAAGTCAGCTGTTGATGGCCATGTGATGATATGCATATCAGTAACTCCATGTGGTCCAAACCATTCTGCACCACCACTCCAAGCGCTAGCATCATCAGAGATATAGAAGTGATACTGCGTGGTCTGTGTATTCTTGATTTCAATTGACCAGTAAGCGGTGTCCTTTATTGTTCCACTGATATCAATTGCAATCATATGCAAACCACCTCTCGTGGAGTTTGCTATGAAGGTATCAATTGTCACGTTGGCTCCAGTAGAAGCAGTGATCCATTGTTGATATCCTACACCAAAGGTGAGTTGATGTGTTATGTATCCTGTAGATGTTGGTTCCGAGATATTCACTTGGACATTATCCACAAAACTGTTAGCCAAAACTGTTAGGTATAATTCAGTTGCTCCAATATTTGGTACCATGAAATCAGTTGAGAGAACGGTATTCGCAATTCCCATTCTATCAGCATGCCTCATTGCGTTTCTGAGATTACCTGCTGGAACGATGACTGGAATTCCACTTGTTGTCAGAGCATCAATCATCATCTCCACATTGCTTGAACCATCAAGAAACTCATAGGTCCACGAACCGACCTCGATAAGAATGACATCCGCACCATGATCTCTTGCCCAGATGAGCCCTTCTTCAATAGTTAATCCATCAGTACCAAAGACATTGATGGCCATAACTTCTGCATCCGGCGCGACGCCAACATACTTCCGGTATCCTAGCTGTCCTCCATTCAGGATTCCTGCTACACCTGTGCCATGACCACTTGTATCATAAAACGTACTAGATGTGAGATTTACACCGCGCTCCCATACTTGTGTGAAGCCGCCATTTTTGTGCACTAGATATTTTGTCTTTGGAGTTTTGAGAGCAATTAGATTCTCCCCTGAATTAAGTTGGGTATCACTATTGGCATCATCTACAACAAAGAAAGTGTCCCCATCATCAATTGATCCGATAGTGGTTCCGTTGTCTAGATATATCCAATCGACATCAGTATCAAAGAACCCATTTCCATCAACATCAATTGAATAGAGTGTTTCATTAGCTGAAATGATAAAGTTCGAATTCAAATCAATGCCATCAGTACCATTGACAAAAAGATAAGGCGGACCAGTTACGACATCTAACCACGAATATGCACCGCCATCTGCAAAGAAGAAATCCGGATGTCGCCACTGAATTCCCGTATCGAGATCTGCAATCAGGATATCTTTTCCTGTAAGATTGAGACCATAGTAATCCTGCATATCCCACGCTACATCGGCATAGGTTTCTGTTCCTGGAACCGAAATATCACGAGGCATCTGATACTTGGGATTATGTAGAGGCTCAGCACTCTCAAGGAAAGGATCATTCTTCAGATGTTCTAATGCAGCATCTGAAACCTTCACAAGGTAAACTGAACCTACATGCTGAAGCGTATCACCAAAATTGATTCCATTCATTTCATAGAATTCAATTTCTGCTTGTGATAATTCTCTATCAAATCGAACAGTTACATCTTTTTGTTCCCCACTATCAACAAATTCCTGAACAGGAATCTCCGATGATACTGGAGAGAATTCTTGGTCTTGATCCTGTACAAGAGGATTGACCATCGTAAATATTGATACTACCAATATAATGAGTACAAGCGTGCGTTTCATCTTGATACCTCTCCTAATGACATCTGGATACGGAATATAGAGGCATATAAGCTTCATTTGGATTCATTGAGTCTTTTTTTCGAGAGTCACTTTGCGCAATTTATTGTATGGTTCAAAATCCCATAGCTAGTTTTGTAACTCACCAGACCAATGGATTTTGATTATCAGGAAACAGATCCGATAGAAAAATGAAATGGGATTTGTCTAACTATCATTTGAGATTCAGTAACTCGACCTCAAAAATCAGAGTGGAATTTGGTGGAATCAACCCACCGCCTACGTTCTTATCCCCGTAAGCTAATTCTGGGGGAATGGTAAGTTTTCTTTTACCTCCAACCTTCATTGTAGAAACACCTTGATCCCATCCTTGGATTACTTGACCAATACCGATTTGGAATTCGAAAGGTACACCTCTATCAACAGAGCTGTCGAATTTCTTCCCATCAGTCAGCCAACCAGTGTAATGAACAACAACAGTCTGTCCCTGAGTCGGGCTTGCTCCAGTTCCTGGAACAATCTCTTCAATCTGTAGTTCTGTCATATTATCATCACAAATTCGGGACCTAATAAACAATATCGAGAAACGTGGATGTTATTCACGTTCACGCTAATACATCTACTAGTCAGCGAAATCTGGAAATATCTAATACACCTCGGGCTTATATCGACCTTTGTTCAATCTTGTCATCTATTGCCTTCAACGAGTGGTTAGGAATATGTCAAAGAAGAAAGGAAAAATAAGTACAAAGAGACCTACTGCTCTTATCGCGTTGATTGTAGTTCTCATTGGCACAAATGCTGCAACGATTTACTACTTCACACTGTATCAACCGATGGTACCTCTTGCTGAGATTCCAATCAGTGTTAAAGATGTGACATCCAACCTAGCAGACTATATTGGAAAAGTAGTGATAATTACAGGATACATTGTGATTGGTCCTACAGGTCCACTTCTTGTAGACCATCCTTTTGTTTTCCTGAATAACACGCTAAAGTCTGATGACCAACTCCTGTTTATTGGGGAAACTTTACCAAATTTGGACAGACTTGGTAGATGTACGGATGTGGAATGTGAAGTAGATCCATCATGCGATCCATTTTCTGACGAAACTGTGAGAATAATATATCACTCAGATACCTTCCGCGATGGTCTTGTATTTCCAGGGATTTTTGAAGACAAGGTTCTCGACACCTCAATCTTAGACGGACTCAATCTGACTCAGACCTTCCCCATAGCACAAAAATACGCAATACTGTATAGCGGGGGATGGAGAGCCGACAAAGCATACTTTCGATATTGGAATGACCTGAGCTATATGTATTTCATCCTGCAGATGCATGGATACCCAGCAGACAATATCTATGTGGTCTACAAAGATGGAGTGGGTGAGGATGCGAACACACCAGTGGACTACCCAGCTACGCAAACATCCATGGAAACCGTCTTTCAAGAACTCAACCAGACACTTACTTCACGAGACACATTATTCTTTTTCACAACGAATCATGGTGGTTCTAGTGGACTCACAACCTATTGGCCAAATGGTGGTGACCAGTATCTGAATACCACAGAGGTCGCAGGTTGGTTGGACTCAATAACCTGCCATCACATGATCATTGTCATGGAGCAGTGTTGGTCAGGTCAATTCATCCCAGCCATCAGCGCTCCAAATCGTGTTATCATGACTGCATGCGATGATGGAGAGAGTTCCTATGCATGTGATACAGAAGGTCAATGGGACGAATTTGTATATCATTTCATGTCTGCACTAATCGGAACCCAACTCCCAGGTGGTATTGGAGATGCTTATGCAGACTTCATTGTTGCAGATGGAAAGATCTCCATGCGTGAGGCCTATCTCTATGCCGCCATCCATGACAGCTGGGATGAAACACCCATGTATGATGATGATGGGGATGGTGTCGGTCTATGGGCAGGTCCTGTATTCTTTGGTACAGGATTCTATGGTGACAATATTTTCCTCTGAGTAATACGTGAAAGACCTATCAAAAGAATCGAAGGGGTAGGTCTCTTCCTTTTATTCATTCAACTCACTTACTGAAACGTCCTATGATTCAGGCCAAAGGGTTTCCCAGTTTCTTTTTCTCCGGTTCCGCACTCAGTGTAAGAAAGCTCTAACACTAGACCAGACAAATGAAATACCAGCATCATCTGCTGCTGTTATCGATTCATTGTCGCGTATTGAACCACCAGGAGCAATAACTGCAGATACGCCTTTTTTCACAGCGGCATCGATAGAATCACGATATGGGAAGAAAGCATCCGAAGCCATGACTGAACCTTCAGTACGGTCTCCGGCTCGTTTCAAAGCTAATTCAACTGCACCAATCCGAGAAGTTTGTCCCATTCCAACTCCAAGGGTTCTCGTACCTGTACTTATCACGGCAGCATTAGACTTGGCAAATTTAACTACCTTCCAGGCAAACATCAAATCTGCAAGTTCTTGTTTGGAAGGTGATTTCTTTGAAACAACTTTGAGATCTGCTTCGGATATCTTGTGAGAGTCTGATGGTTGTACCAGAATGCCATTTGGAACCAGCCGGATGGTTAAATCGGGTATCTTGTACTCGTTGAACGTACAGAGTATCAGTTTCTTCTTCTTTGTGAGTATCGCAACGGCTTGTTCATCAAATTCAGGAGCAATGATTGCATCAACGAACATTGCGTTGAGCTTCTTTGCGAGAGGTTCAGTAATTAACCGATTGAATCCCATAGCTGAACCAAATGCAGAGAGATTGTCTGTGGCAAAGGCGTGGTCAAATGCGGTTTCAATACCATCAGCTGAGGCTACTCCACATGGACTAGTGTGTTTGATAATTACGCAGGATGAATCCTCGAGTTCTGAGAGAACTCCAATCGCGGCTGAGAAGTCTACTAGATTATTGTAAGAAACCTCTTTCCCATGAATCTGTTTATAGAATGGTTCTGAACTAGGATTCAGATAGTACTTGGCTTCTTGGTGCCAGTTTTCACCGTAGCGTAAATCTTGGGGGTTCTCAAAACCCATCACAAAACTAGATGCCCACTTCAAATCGGAAGAGAAGTAACGACTTATTGCAATGTCATATTTTGCAGTATGATGGAACGCTTTCACTGCTAGCTCTTTTCGTAATTCTTGTGTGATTGATTCGTTTGTTATTGCAGCTGCCACTCTTTCATAGTCTGAGGGAGATGAAACTACCAGAACTTCATGATAATTCTTTGCAGCAGCTCTGAGAAGCGTCACACCGCCAATATCGATATTCTCTATAGCATCCATAATACTATGCTGTTGTGAGATGATCTGTTCAAAGGGATACAGGTTGACAACTACTAGTCCAAAGGGGTGAAGATTCATCTGATCAAGTTCAGATTTCTGTTTAGTTGTTCCCAGAATTCCACCCATTATACTGGGGTGCAAGGTCTTGACACGCCCTCCCAATATCTCAGGATACCCTGTAAAGTCTGAAACCTTAGTGACTGGAATTTGAGAGGTTTTTAGGAGCGTTGCCGTCTTTCCCGTACTGATGAAATCAAAATGAGAAGACGCTCTCTTACAAAATTCAACGATTCCGTCCTTGTCAAAGACACTGATTATTCCCTGTCTTCTCTCCAATAGGCAACACCAGCTGCAAACAATCGTTCGCTCTCTAGCAACTATATAAAAATTGATTGATAGATTTTTCAGATTCATTAGAAACCTAGAAGCGATTCTCTCTTTGCTACTGAATCAAGCATGCCTCCGCCATCGACATTAATCACTTCACCAACAATGTAACTTGCAGCAGCTGAAGCCAAGAAGACCACCGTTTCAGCGATATCTTCAGGCTGACCAACTCGCTTCAATGGTACTTCCACCTCAATGTATCGAGCGACTTTTTCAAGAGTCCAGCCTGTCGCTTGTTCTTTCATCTCTTCAGGTTCCCAGGTTCTGATGAGTCCAGGAGTAATGCAATTCACATTGATTCCAAAGGGAGCAAGGTCTCCTGCTAGGCCCTTTGTTAGTCCGATTATCCCTGCTTTGCTAGCAGGATATTGAACACCAGACGATAGGCTTCCATTGACTCCTGCACCACTAGAGATATTGATGATCTTACCGGATTTAGTAGGAATCATTTTAGCAGCAACTGCTTTTGAGAAATTGAAAGTTCCTGTGAGATTCACAGCAATTACTTTGTTCCATGTTTCCTGAGAGGTTTCCGTGACTATCGCATATCCTCCGGAGATGTAAGCATTATTCACAAGAATGTCAATGCGGCCGTATTTTTCAAACACATCTTCAACCATTGCATTAACTGCATTCACGTCTGCAACATCGGTCGTATATGCGGACGCATTCAGACCCTTTGCACGAATCTCAGATGCTACTCTTTCTGCACCTTCACCGTTGATATCCACAACGATAGCGTTTGCACCTCTTTTTGCAAATGCCCAACACGTAGATTCTCCTATCCCCCGTGCGGCACCAGTTATAATTGCCACTCTATCTTTGAAGTCCAATATCATCTTCTCCAATTCTTTCTGACCAATAGTATCAATGATAATAATCCACTATTAGAGAATAGCGAATCACTCATTCATATTTAACTCAATTCAATTTCAAATGATGAATCACTTGATGAAGAGGAAAGTACAATCCTAGAAGTACCGGTTCTAAACTCCGCTAGTTGCCAGATGTATTCAATCATTTCATTCGATAGTTGCTTTGGAAGTTCAATTTCTGGTTCTGGAGATTCAATCCCAAGCTTTCGCATTGTCTTTCGATTCTTCCAACCGATGATAGGATAAGGTCTAGAATCAAGATTTGTCTTGATATCATAACCTAATGATGTGAGTACCTCTTGTATCTTTGAGAACTCCCTCATCTCACAGGTAGTCCCCATCGCAAGGCTCTCCAGAATCTCATAACCATAAGATGTGAGCAAAAGCATTCGTAGGTCTGCATAATGTGTGTCAACAGATTCACCAGCAGACTTTAGAATCGCAATGCTCTCCTTATCTATATCAAATGCCAGCACTGGTACAAATTGGTTTCTCATCTCTGCATTTCTTTGCTCAACTACATCATCTATAAGAAGCACCAAGTCACCATAATTCTTCATCGACTCAATGTCAAGGTCGATTGTTGGTTCCTTGTTGTCAATTACCTCAATGAGATATGACAGGAACGTGTCTTGGAGATCTTGGGAATATCCAGATTTCAAGATTTGTTTGAGGATTTGCGTGCTCTTCTTCAAACCAATATCAAGCATGCCCAGCCAGCCACACCCGATGACTCTGAGAGAGTTCTGGAAAAGATGTATCATCTTCCAATCAGGCTCTTGTTTTCTTACGTGGTCAAATGAAGCGGTGATTGAATTCAAGCTTGGTAGATACGTTAGCGCATCAAAGGTTTCAACAGCGTCAAGGATTACCTCTTTGGCAATGTCTTCCATTGTTCCATAGCTCAAGATCGTTTCAGCATCAGTTTCACCATCAAGTATCAGAGTGCCGAGCTTCTTGCATGAGATGAGTGGAGTGATATCTAGCCGTTCAATTTTGTTTTCATCCAATTGAAGTTCTCGCAAACTGTTGTATGCCATTAGTTGTGATGTGTCGAATTGTTGGATATTCAAATTACTCAAGTTAATCGTTGTATCATTAATACTAGACTCAAACTCCTTCAGCTTACCTTCGGATGTGATATACTTCAGAACATTGCTCACTCTTTCACTCTCTCAGCATTTATGACAAGAAATCGACACGCTCACGCCTTTTCCATATTACTATGTCAAAATTTCACGCTAATGCGAAGCTTCAAGATGTAGATTGCTTGTGATATTTACGATTGCTATGTGGAAAGACAAGGCTCGAGAGTATATCGATAAGAATAGTGACCATCTGATTGAAATCAGTGATGAGATTCATCGTAATCCAGAGATTGCATTCAAAGAAGTCAAGGCATCTCGTCTACTCTCTGATGAATTGAAGAAGGCCGGTTTTGAAGTAGAGCTAGGAGCTGCGGGGATGGACACAGCAATTGTAGCAACTCATCCAGAACAATCCAAGGGTCCAACAATAGCAATCCTCGGCGAGTACGATGCATTACCTGAGATTGGTCATGCTTGTGGGCACAACCTCATTGCTACTTCTGCACTTGGTGCCTGTCTTGCACTTGGATCAATGAAGAAGGAGTTAACTGGAAAACTGATCTTCATGGGAACTCCAGCAGAGGAAGACATCGGAGGAAAAATTGCAATGGTTGAGGCGGGTCTGTTCAATAATATTGATGCAGCCATGATGTTTCATCCAGCACCAGGATATACGATGACAGGTCGTCAGGGCTTAGCTCTGACTGAAGTGAAAATCGAGTTCCTTGGAAAAGCTTCGCATGCATCAGGAAGCCCAGAGAAAGGAATCAATGCACTTGATGCTGTAATTCAGACATTTAATGGGATTAACGCATTACGTCAACACATCAAGAGTGCTGCTCGAATCCATGGGGTCATCACTCATGGAGGAACCAAACCCAATATCGTTCCAGAATATGCTGCAGCTTCGTTCTATGTTCGAGCAATAACCGATGACTACTGTAAAGAACTAGTGAAGAAACTGGAGAACTGTGCCAGGGGAGCTTCAAGTGCTACCGGTGCCACTCTCAAGTATAGCATCATCGAGCCATCCTATCAATCGAGAGTGATGAACAAGCCAATGGGTGATGCATTCGCAAAGAATCTCGAAGCAATAGGAGAACCAATCATCCCATTGCCCCCCGGTAGCGGAGCAGGTTCTAGCGATATCGGTAACGTGAGTCATGTTATTCCAGCAATTCATCCCTACATCTCAATCTGTGACAATAGTATCGCGGGACATTCGATTGAATTTGCTGAGGCTTCAGCATCAAAGAGAGGGCATGAAGTCATGCTGAATGCAGCTAAGGCGCTTGCCATGACTGCCATTGATCTGTTTACAGACTCACAGATGATGGACCGAGTTAGAGAAGAGTTTCGACGAAATGTCTAGTTCTTAGTATTTTCTGACAATAAACTATTTAGTTAACCTAATGCTAATATGCTCAAGTATCTATAATTTCATCTGATTAATTGGAGGTCACTTATTGGGAAAGGACTTAGGTGAAACCGGTAGCTCAAAGCAAGCAAAGGATATCCTGAAGGACATTGAGCGACGTTATCGAAGCCTTTTCGAGGATTCCCCCGTTGCAATGTTAGAAGAGGATTTCAGTGAAGTCAAGAAGTGTGTTGATAAATTCGAAGCTACTGGAGTTAAGGACCTGCAGAAATACCTTCAAACTCACCCCGATGAAGTTCTCAAGTGGATAGAAAAGGTACAGGTGTTAGATGTAAATCATACATTCCTAAGCAATTTTGGTATAGAAGAAAATGACCAAGTCATAGGCTCACTATCAAAGATATTTGAGAAAGATGGATTGTCGATGTTCATTGAAGAAGTGCTGGCGCTGGTAGAGGGTCATATACCCTTCGAGAGTAGGGTTTCACGACTGACAGTACAAGGAAAGGAGAAGGCGCTTATCTTCAGAGTCAATGTAC
>JABCTV010000291.1 GCA_018238205.1 Candidatus Thorarchaeota archaeon | reverse complement strand
TTAGAAGGTATATGATTAGCATGAATTCAAAACTGGGCGTTATTGTTACTCCGGGAGATCGCATTAATGAAGATTGGATGGGTACTAGTGAAATAGGAAACAAATATGGAAGGGTGGGGGTCATAGGATTAGACGCAGATTTTGAAGTCATACAAACGTGGATACAAAAGATTCAGAAAGAATAATCTGAAACCTGTGTTCTCTTGTATCATTCGAATCTCGCCCTCCGCACCACTTCTACTCCATTTCGTGCTATTTCCATGATTCTTCTCTAGTCCAACATCCCTTAATTGTACTGACAATTTCATTTCAATTCCTGTCATTCTATATCATAGAAATCAGCTGGTAGTCCCTTTTCCTCTAGCACTATAGCTTCACGAAATTCGACCACTCTACGTTGCAAGTCATCCACTCTCTCACTAAGACTAAATTTGTCACCTTTACCCATCAGTTGCCATACTTGGCTAACACCATGTTCCGGGCAGTACCAAGAAAAGTTTGAAAACTCGATTTTCGGGGGCGGCACAAATCGACCCAAAGCAACACGGAATTGGGGGATTCCAGGTAATCCGAATACTGGGAATCGGTCGTCCGGGTCAGAAAGTCCCCCCGCTCCGCTAAATGATCCCATCTTAAAATAGCCACCCAGAGTGCTTTCCATCAGAGGTACCTCTTTGAAGATTGGATGTTCCTTCAATGGCCCAGATTCTATCCTGTTCAATCCGGTTTCCAAAGATTGAATGCTCCGACTATCAATTAATTCAGGGATAAGTCGATTCCAAAGCTTCTGCCATAGTTGAACGATACTCTTTCTTTTAGACATGGTATCTGGGTCACCGAACACACCTCTCATAAGTTCACCAGAATCTTTTGCTCTCTCAATGGCCGCAAAGAAGGTATCCAATGGATTCTCAGTTTTGAATGCTGTATGAGTTATGATGGGAAAAACGACGTTGCTGAATATACTGGATGCACCTGTTACGACCATTTCATTGAGAAGCCATCGATATGGGTTTGCATAGGACTCACAATCTTTCCCATGTTGCATCACAAGGTCGAAAGATTCTCCTGAATAAGCAGGTTCATGCATACCTGGGATTGATAGCTCTAGGGTAGCAGCAAAATCTTCTACACTGATTATCTCTTGTCTGAGGATTTCTACTGGACTTCTCGTATGCACATCCCAAAATCTAGCCCAACATTCGACCAGTTCCTTGACAGAAAATGGACGCCCCTTTTTGTCTATATACTTCATTGCTTCAGAACTGATTGGTTCTATCTCTCCGCTCTGTTCGAAAGAAAGGAATCGTGACCATTCTTCTTCAACAAGTCGAGCGATATATCCTGATGAAATGAATTGCCAGAAATGAAAAGTCTCATGATACAAAGATCGACATATTGAGTGACCCCAAAGATCAGAGTTGGGATTCTCCCAGAATGGAAGGTTTGGCAACTCTCTCCAAGAGTCAGGTGCATCAGCCAAAATTTCTACAACACCAGTAAGGTAGTTGTATGACATCTCAATCATCAACCTATGAGTGGTAGTGCATCCTTGAGCACTGGTACAAATTGCGCTAGTAGTTCTTTCTTACTCATCTTTTTGTTCAGTTTGTAGGCCTTATGCGCCCCATCCTGATCTACAATGACCAAGAAGCCAGCCTTGATGTTTTCGACATGAGAAATGTGTGGTGGGCTCTCGCGAAGATCAATAAGAACTCCTTTCTTCCGATTGATCCATTTCTCTACTATTAGTTTCCCAATTATTGAGATAGAAAGAGACACAATGAGAGAAACTGGGTCTACAAACTTGGCATCTTCAAGTGGATGTGTCTTCACATCAATTTTTTCCATATTTCCTTCGACACTAACATCCTCTGAGATTTCCTCAAGTTCTTTCTCAAGCTCACCACGCGGCATCAGTATTCGTATTTTTGTTACATCCTTCAATGCAAAGCACTTCCGACATTGATATGACGGAGGTTTGTAATAAGATACGATGGTCACTTTACAGTTTCAAAATCAGAGTGAACGAAGCATCATTGGCCATAACTCGGTCTCTACCCTGTGACACGGGGCTTCATCCTCTCTCCATCGCTCCAGCTTCAGGTCCAGACTCTCTTTTAATCCCACACTGTAGATTCCTGTAGGATTGAGCAATTGATTTCTGCAACTGACACATTGTCGAAAGTGATGACCACTATCAGACCCTCTGATATGGCCTTCATGAATATTCGGCGCATGCACACACCGTGGCACACCACCTAACTCTATTCTGTTTCTCTCCTCTTGAGTTGATATGCGAAAATCACCTGATGATTGTGCCAGCTTAGGTAATGCTGTACGTATCCAACCTTCGTGAACCCACATGAAAGGTAGAACCTGTGGGCATAGTCCATGAAATCTCCAGTGTCCACTCTGATTACATCCGTATCAGGATGCATTTCTCCTATCGCCTTGATTCTATCGACAAGCTTGCGTCCAATCCCATGACGGAGATAATTGTGATGTGAAATTATGGATGTAATGACGAGTGCCTTCCACTCAAATTGCAGTGCTGCATACCCAAGCACCCTGCCGTTTCCAGGGTCTTTTGCGACTATGACTTTCCCCAACTGAGGGAAAGAAGTGAATGCTGCGACCTTGCGTTTCTCATGCTCAAGAAATGCAGTTCCAAAGTTCTCAGCATTAAGAACCATCTGTTCTACTGGTAGCCAATCATCAGATTGATAGTCACGCACTACTACTTTCATCCGATCCCTCGGCTGTCTATTGTGACTTAAATCTCGCCCTCCACACCATGCTTTCTGCTCCTACGGTAATCGAGATTTCTAGTAATGAGCGTCAGGCCCAGATAGGATTCTCTGGAAATCTATCATCCTTCTTCCTCAGAAACTCTCGTGTTGATTCAATCCACTCTAAAATTTCCTTAGGCAGGGGGTCTACTCTAGCAATCTTCTTGAAAGCATTCAGTGTCTGTTCCATCCCTTTGATGCCAGCATCGATTTCTTCAGGATCTCTATCCAATGGGCTAATTACCTCATGTTCGCC
>JABCTV010000290.1 GCA_018238205.1 Candidatus Thorarchaeota archaeon | reverse complement strand
CCATCCTGAAGACGAGCTTGCGCAATATCTGATTATCATCATCAAGGAGAGTCATAACTTTTGGCAGTAATGATCGTGCGACAGGATGGGCGACCAACTGCCCAGCGGATCCGTACAAGGCTCCCAAATCGAACGAGTCTAGGGAACCTGCAATCCGTTTCAACTCCCTCAGTTTGGTCATCTCAAGTTTGGTGAGGTCCAACCGGGCCGTCTTTCTAGGGGTCAAGTTATCCAACCCCCTCGAATAACAACCACTATTTGCGCCCTCCCTTTTTCTTGGTTGAAGATTTCTTGCTGTGCTTTTTCTTGGATGTTTTGCGCTTTCGAGACTTTGGACGCGATTCTTTCGCTGGTCCAGTCAGGTACTCCGTGAGTGGAGCTTGTACGCTAGGTGTTGGCTCCTTCGGTTTATGGATTTCTTCCTTGTCCGTTGAAACTTCAATTAGCTTGCCATTAAGAGTGACTTGTTCCGTTGAATTTACGGGAATGATTCTGGAAGCATCCGCAATTTCTAACTCAAGAATTAGGTTGTCATATGCTTCCAAGATTTCTGCAGCTGCTGTGTCAGCTTCATCCATAGAAATGGCAGCAATCGCTTTCTCACGGATTAACTTGCGCCCATGCATTGTTCTAGATAGCGCCTTGAGATCCAATTTCCCATCCTTAGTCTTTGGTCTAGCCATCTTGAATTCCTTGAGATGTGCTTCATGCAAAGAGGCAAGAAGGAATCCCATGCCATCTCTCTCGAGTGCAGATGGTGTCAGATTGCCGAGGTCACCCTTGTTTATTAGATCCATTGCAAGAGTTGAGCACTCTGCTCGGGCCAATCTCCTTCCATCTTTCCAGCTGTTTCCTTTGCAGACCATCACTAGAACTTCGCTTACGGGAATGTTTAGCGCCAGACTCAATGAGAGCATTTCAAGGGATCCAAAGATAGCATCTCTTAGTAGAATCAGCGTTTCTTGAAGGTCTTTGTCGGGGTTCTCGTTCTCCCAGTGTGTTTCAATAATAGCATAAAGCCTATGCCATGGGTATGTCCTTTTATCCTTCCAATAGCCCTTCAACAATTCAGTGGTCGCTTCGATATCGCCACGGCTACTCAAGTCAGCTATCTTGTGGACAAAGACGAGTTTGCTTGATTTGGGCGATTTGCCCTTCTTGCTCAGAGCATTCATCCTCCGTGGACAAGATAACACACAATGGTGGTGCCTTATTTCACTTTATTGTGGCTGTGTCTATCAATATTGAGGGTTGTAAGACTAGCATTTGAACGAGCTGCTCGATCAAAAAAGGATCGATAGACATGTCAGTGCTCCTTCGCACTTTTCAAATTCGCTCATATCTAGCGTGATTACATCGAAACCCGCATCTCTAACCAACTGTTCAGATATAGGATAGCCTTTGGTCATTAACACAACATCTCCGATTGCCAGAGTGTTTGCGGCGTAGACTTCCCCTTTGTTTACTACTATCTTCTCAAATTGCTTTAGCTCTGGATGGTCCATGTACTGCCCTGTGCAGATAACGATCCCCCGACCCAAGTAGGTGACATGGCTTTTGAGATGGACAATCGTGGTATCCTTAATTGCCTTCACGGGGACTTGGAAACATTCGCCTGCTTGTCTAATACCTCCTGCAGTCGTCCTTTGCGTTTCTCCAATAATCAATTGATGTTGCAGATGAATGGCGTCGCCTCCTTCAATCGTTGCAGGGGATTGACAGCGACTCACATTGAAATGTTTCTCAAGCTCTTCTCTGATAGATGCTTCCTCTCCTCGACGGGAGTCTAATGCCATTCGAGTGATGAATGCCTTGCCTCCATGTATGATGGCTGTATCCTCTACAAAGCACGAGTCAGGTTTAGTGTCATCTGGGGGAAGTTGTATCAAATTAAGTCCGAGTTCTTCAAGTGCAGTACAGTAAGCCCTATGCTGACCCTGCGCTCTGACAAAGTCAACAGTGTTTTTCAATGGATGAGAAGAAATACATCTTTGATAGCTACGACTTGGCGGTTTCACAATAGCAATCTTTGCCATGGCGACTTTATACTGATTGCCGATCCTTTTGATTCCTCCGAGTCTAAAAACGAAGCATCGGGCAAGAGAAGCTTATAAGGCTAGAACCTCGACAGATGAAAGAGGTTTTAAAATGAAACGCGTTTTACCACTATTTCTTGTTACGTTGTTTCTCTTTGGCGCTCTCTCAGTTCCAAAAATGGTAACTGGGATGCACGTAAGTGTGGAAATATCACCAACAGAGGAATCCAACGAGCAACAATTGATGTCAGCATTGCCAGCTCAATTCGTAGACATACCGATAAGAGTGGCAATATATGATGAAGACAATCTCACAGTTCCTGCAATATCCCATGCATCGGATTTAACAAACAATCTTGCCGAGATTACAACTCTGCTTGAAGGAGCTGGGCATGCAGTTACTCCACTTACAGAGGAGGACATTCTTGATCATAAATTGCTCACCGCAGATTATGATGTCTTCATCATTGTCAACAACATTCCCAAACCGAGCATTTCCAAACTTGTGAAGGAGTTCTGGCTTGGCGGGGGTGGCCTTCTGACATTCAATAGTGCAGTGAGCTACCTCTGGTATGAGGGTATTATTTTTGCTGACCAAGATTATGATGTTGGTGGTGGAAGTTGGTGGGGCTACTTCTCAAGCGATAGTCAGAATATTACTAGCAGACATCCAACGATGAAGGATTATCATGTCAATGATACGGTCTATGAACGATCTGAGCTTTGGGCTACTTCTTGGGAGCCAAAGCTAGTAGAGGGTAGAGGTAACGATATGATTCTCCTAATGGATAATGCAACAGAACCTGAATTTGTCACAGCTTTTGCAATTGACAATTCCCGAGATGGCGGAAGAGTTGTTCAACTGCCTGGCGATGGTTCTTCAATCCCTACAGATTTTGAGAGCATAATCGTTGATTCAGTTGAATGGCTAATACCAAAGCCAAAGGGTCGAATTGTCTATGATCTTTCACATTCACCCCGCTTAGCTGTGGATGCATGGGATGATCTGGCAACCATC
>JABCTV010000084.1 GCA_018238205.1 Candidatus Thorarchaeota archaeon | reverse complement strand
TACACCAGCCACCGCATAGTTACTTACATATCGGTCTGGACCGCCCTTCTCAACAAGTTTCTCAACAACGCCATTAGGTCCGATTTTGACAGTGCCAAACTGCTCTGGATTAGAAACAAGTGTAACGAGCATTGTTACATCGCCACCAACTGTTTCATGGTTAGTGAGAGTCCTCTTGACCATTTCAGGATCAACAAGAACATCTCCATTCACAAGAAGAAATTCTTCTTCATCTTCAAGTTCTTCTCGAGCTGTCAATATTGCATGTTCAGTTCCTTCTTGCTTGTGTTGAATCACATATCTGATTCTAACATCCTTATCTTCGCCCATCTGGAAATGATCAATCAATTCTTCACGACCGTGACCAACAACTAGTATAATGTCACGAATTCCATTTTCCACAAGGCTATCTATGATATATTGCAGAACTGGTCGTCCAGCAATCATCAACATAGATTTCGAACGATTGGTCGTTAGTGGTCTAAGCCGACGACCTTCTCCAGCTGTAAGCACTAGCGCTTTCATATTGGTCACACTATCCCTGTTCAGTATTAGTGTGCATAAAACTGTTGGCTGTTGTGAAATTGTACCAATCAAGGGGCAGAAAGCTTGAAGTAGATTCTTCTTACTCCAGCACCAACGTTCTTGGATTTGCCAATCATAATCCCACCAATCTCACTCGTATTGGCAACATGTGTTCCAGCGCAGGATGCGGCATCATAATCTCCAATAAGGAGAACACGAAATTCCTTAACAGATTTTGGTACCATTTCAAGATATCGAGTTTGATACTCCCTTTCTTCAAGAAATGAAATTGCTTCAACACGAGGCATATTCCTTATCTCAACTGGGAGATTCTGACTCATTATTGCATTGACTCCAGCTTCTACTTTGCGTTTCATTTCCTCATCAAAAGATTCTAGAGGCGTATAATCAGCTCTACTTTCGCCAGGTTTGATATTATTCCCTTTTGTTTCCACACCGTAATTAAGCTGGAGATATCGTGAAAGAACATGCTGGCACGTGTGAAATCGCATACATTCATACCTACGAGCCCAGTCTACGATTCCATGAACAGAAGCACCAATCTCAAAGGATTGGCCATCAACTAGGTGGCGTATTTCACCCTCAATCTTCCGAACTTCTTTCACTGTAATTGTTCTCTCACTGCCCGAGAGTTCGCCGCGATCACTTGTTTGACCACCGCCCTCAGGATAAAAAGCCGTCTTGTCAAGAACTACATATCCATCCCCAGACCCTATCACAGTAGCATCAAATTCTCTGACATAATTGTCACTCATATGAAGAAGCTCTGTCATTTTCCAAAATCTCCTCAAACTTCACGGGGGGCCTTAACGTTTCTCCATTCTTCTACAGCAAGTTCTTTGGCTTTATCTAGCTCATCACCGATGAGATTGACTCCAGGTGAATCAGCTGCAGCTTCAATTATCGCCATGACAGACTCTGCGGTTTCTTCCTCCATTATTCCTGCAATAATTGCACTAACTGTATCCTCTGCAACATTACGGTCTTTCAAAAATCTAGCAAGTGGAGTGTAAGAAACTGGAACAAATCCACCTGCGGTCGATGCCTCTAAACCAATTGCATTTGTCTTGGACTCGAATAATTGTGTGATAATTTCCTGTCGAGAACGAACAGGAGGAACAGTTAGTTCCTTATCTTTCTCAGCTTGGCCTTCCATCTTTTGAATCTGTTTCATTAGATGACCCTTAGCTTTAATCTTAGACTTTTTGGGTTTCTTTGATTCCGTAAGATCCTTAGGCTTCTTTGAGCCCTTTGATCGTTTCAGGAGAACTACAGCGATAACAATTCCAACTATCCAGAATATCGCTATCAGTATCAGTGGGTCGCCCAGTATGATATCGAGAATGTCAGTTATCTGCATGAATTGTCGCACCTTTGCTGAGGTTTAATAACAGAGTGAGCTGTTTCAACACAACGTCAACTTTAAGGTTTATGCCGATGGGACAAGAAGTATTATTCTTTGGTGAACTACATGAATAGAACACGAAAATTACTTGATGAGTTGGTTTCTGGAAAAATTACAGTTGATGAAGCTGAAAAACAACTCAAGACACTAACCCTTGATAGTATCGGGGAACTTGCGATGATTGATGTCGATCGAGGATCAAGGAGTGGAATTCCAGAAATTGTATTTGGAGAGTCTAAAGATGCCAAAGAAATTGTCCAAATTGTAGAAGGAATGCTAAAAAGTCAGGACGCCGTTTTAGTGACAAGGATGACTCAGGAGAAAATGGATTTCTTATTGACCAGTATCAAAGATGCAGAGATTGAAGCCTTTGGCAAGAGCCCCATCTTGACCGCACTTGTTAGCAGGGCGGATTGGTCAGTTAGTACAGCGGGAAAGATTGCAGTCATAACAGCAGGAACATCAGATATCCCATATGCAAAAGAAGCGGAAGCCCTTGCAAAACTTGTGGGAGTGGAAGTACTTAGCTACTATGATGTCGGAGTATCTGGGATTCATAGATTGATAGAGCCAATCAAGGAAATTGTATCCAAAGATGTTGATGCGCTAATTGTATTTGCAGGGATGGAAGGAGCTCTGCCCACGGTAGTAGCAGCCCTCGTAGACATACCGGTCATTGGAGTTCCAGTCCCAACAGGCTATGGTTTTGGAGGAAAAGGAGAAACTGCACTGGCATCTATGCTTCAATCCTGCTCACCAGGACTTGCTGTTGTGAATATAGGAAATGGTCTTGGAGCTGCATCCGTTGCATCACTTATCGCTAAGAGAGCTGCTAAGAACCGATCTTGAGTTTACCGATCGAACTTTCGCGCAATTCCAAGATAGACATCAACAGACTGATAGAGTTGGTCTAGTTTAATGAATTCGTTAGGTTGATGCGCCTGTTCAATTGAACCAGGACCACAAATCACGTTCATGATTCCAACTTTTGGTTGCAAGACAGAACAGTCGGTCCCGTAGGTAGCACTCGTTAAGGGGGGTCGTATCCCTGTTACTTGTTCAACTTGGTCTACCGCAATCAGGACTATCTCTATATCTTTTGGAGTATATACTGCGGGTTTTCCATGAATATATTCAACCCGAACGCGATCAGAAAGACCTGCGTTTTCTAGCCGTTTGTTCATTTGCTCCATCAGACTTTCTGGAGTCTGTCCCTTAACCGTCCTCATATCTAACTGAGCTTCACAATGTGCAGCTACCACATTGACTTTGATTCCACCCTGAATCATCCCAATACTAAGGGTTGGATCTCCCAATAGTTCAGTCTTCTCGTAAGGATACGGTTCAGAAGTGATTTCTCTTATCGCATCCATGCAAGCACTGATTGCATTCACTCCTTCTTCAGGTCGTGACCCATGTGCAGACTTCCCTTCAGCAACGACCTTTGACCAGAATATTCCCTTTTCACCAACTAGCACTTGAAGGTCTGTAGGCTCTGCGCAGACTCCATAACTCACACCCTTAAGCTCTCCACTCTTAGCAACTTCTTCAGCGCCTGAGCATCCTGATTCCTCGTCACTAGTTGTCAATACAAGGAGTGGTTTCTCATGCTTTTCCTCGGTATACAGAATGAGTGTTTCAGTAAGAGCTGCTACTGGACCCTTCATATCGCAGGCACCTCTTCCATAAAGAAGACCGTCCACAATCTCTGAGCCAAATGGGTCATGAGCCCAACTATCAGGGTCTCCGATTGGAACTGTATCCATGTGGCCGTGCATTACAAGTTCTCCCTTCTCCCCATCATGACTAGAGAAGATGAGATTTGGTCGTTTACTGGGTCCGACAGAAACACATGAGATGCCATATGATTCCAGATGGTCTCGAAGAATCTTAGCAACTGCATCTTCCCTACCAGGAGGGTTCTCAGAATTGGTAGCTATCAAATCCTTCAGCAGGGATAGAACGCGAGATTCATCCATTTAGTGGAACTCCAAGAATTTTCAGACTCACTCTCCTCTATGAAGGTTTCTGATTCAACAAATTCTTAGTTTAGAAAAATTAAGAGTTCAGGGATGGGATTTTTTTCGACCCCAAACCCCGTTCTCTCTTGATGATCTATTTCTTCTTACGCATTAGAATAACAATGACCAGTATGATAATACCACCTGCGACAGCGGCGATTATTATCAGAGTTGTTGTATCTAATGGTAAACCGCCTGTAGTGTTCGTGGTTGTGGTTGCCACAGGTTCAGCCACAACGACGGTTACAGAGTCGGATGCTGAGTAACCTGCATTGTCATAGACTGTGATCTCATAGACATAAGTGTCATTGACCAAACCATCGATGTTGATAGACAGAGACCCACCATTCCAGCTTCCACTGTCTACAGTAGCAGAGTCCAGAGTGATTGTATAGCTCCATGGTCTGTCACTAGAGGGGACCCATCCAATGCTATGACCGGTTGTTCCTTCCTCATAGTTCACATCCGAGGGATGGTTGATGTTTGGTCGAAGCATGAAAGCAATCTCGTTCTCCCAGAGCTCGAAGTTGTCCGCATAGGTTGAGTCGTCAATGTCCCCGATAAACTCGTCAATGAGAAAAGCATTGTATAGAACCCTGCCATTCAGACCCAGAACAATCGATGCGTTTCCAGCTTCCGGAGTTTCAGTGAAACCTACCAGAGCTGTGGCATTGCTGAATACGTTGAGATAGTCACCTTCATCCCACCAGATAGGACTGGGAGTGAAGTTGCCTGCACCATAATCATTTGGTATGCTGAAAATACTATGACCAGTCTGCCAGATATAGGTTGGAGGTTGGGTAAACGATGTCAAATCAGCAGCAACCTCAAACCCGATTCGAGACCATAATGAATCGTTTGGATGAGAATCTGCATCGTAATATGACATGATGAGCAGACCACCAGTATCCAGATAGTTTTCAACACTCTCCGTGAAAAAGTTAAGACTACTGGCTGGTGAATCAACTATGACCAGATCCCAATCGTTGGAGTAAAGACTCAGGTTGAAGTAATCTCCATCAAATGTTGCATAATATGAAATACCTAAATCTTTGAGCGCTAAGGCAGCTGGAGTTTGTCCATAATCCATGAAATTATTTGTGTAGTATAGAACCTTCGCCTCTGAAGCAGTTAGCCAATTCACTAAATTCGATACAAATTGCGTGTTGACTGTGGTTGAAATCTCACTGTTCGCTGCAAAGTTCATATCTGCAGCCAAGATAGCTCTTCCTGCACCAAAATGGGTTCCAGCAATAATGGTGTTGGAATCTTCATAGCTTACCTGAAATGCATCACCCGAGTAGTTGATGAATCCATTGGCCAAAAAGGGAGCGATTACACATCCTTCAGAAAGAGGGTGGAGTATGAACAACCCACTTGATGGAGTAGACGGCGTATCAGCCAACTGCAAATCGAAATCTTCCATTATGAAATTGATTTGTTCCCCAGTTATCTCAAAGGAAGACATTTGCAAGCTTTCTCCTAGCACTAAAAGACCTCCTCCGGCAGCTACCCAGTTTTGTACAGCAGTGATTTCGGGAGTTGTGAAGTTGAAGTCTGGTGATAGCAGAATCAACATATCATAACTAGACAGTCGCTCCATTGTCAAATTGCCGGATGCTTTTGCATAGAGCTTATCAATAGTATAACCTCTCATTTCTAGCAAATCTCTCATATCAGTCATATACCCCGGATACACAGTCGTTGTATCCCACAGATCAACTCCAAGCCGAGGTTGATGTGAGAGGTCGTAGACAATGCGGCCCTTTGGTTTTGGTGTTAGCCATTCAACTGAATCTATGATGATGCTCTCCCATCCAGATTTTACAACACTACCATTTCCTGGAAGCTGGATAGCCCTACCACCTGCTCGAGTTGTAGGCTCAAGAGCCCAAGCACTGTAACTAGATCCCGTATAACCGTCAGAAAAGACTGTCATCTCGGATCCTGTAGAAGTGCCAAGAATTGCAGGATTTGATAAAACATCATCAATTAAGTAATCAGGGATCAAATCACCAGGATGGTAATCCTGACCCATCGGATGGCGAGCCATAATGGTATGGTTTACTGGAGTAGGAGTTAACACTGTATTCCACTGAAGCCAGTGTGACATATACATATCTGAGCCTGCCCATTCAGGAACAAAGATACCTGAATAGAACAAATAGCCAAAGGCTGAATTGAAACTCAGGACTCCTCCTCCTCCTAACCAGAATTCATACACATAATCTACTATGTTCTCTTTTGGAACATTATCAATCATCACGAACACATCAAAATATGCAGTCATGAGTTCATGGTTGAGGATGTCATCTGTTGTCAGAAGGGTAACATCAAATCCCGAGCTAGTCAAGAATGCAGTTGTAGCTGCAAAATCATAGGTGTAGTTAGTATTTGTCGACCATGCTGGTGCGGTAATATTTGATTCGTCGTAGACCGCAACTCGAATGGTCCTGCTAACTCCCTCAGATGGTATTGAAACCAGTTCCTTCTCTATATTCTGCACGAAATCTACTTCACCTACTGGAGGAACCAAGCACAACCCCATGAAGAACAATATCACTACTACGAAGGATAGAATTTTTTTCATCATAATTTCTCCTTTTCACTTTTAGAGCAAGAATGACAGATGCAATTCCAAGCTTGTCAAATAGAGTCCATCGTAGTTGTTCGACTCCATCACCTAACCCCAAATGGTTTTCAGAAGTAGCAATTGTAATTAAACCTTCGCAGAAATGGTTTCAAATAGCTAGTAGAGCAGGATATTCGAGTTTCAGTATGTGCAAATATCTTTTAGGATAGCAGTATACCCATAGGATTGAAGGAGAAAATCATTGCTATGAAGGGTCCCATAAGAAAGGTGAAGTGCACAGATTAGTACACTTCTTTGCTTCTTTCAATCAATGAATAGGTTACCGTTACCCGAAACTTAGACAACCTTAGACATTATGATTCGTGGCTGATGTTCGGTTCCTGCTTCGCTGAGATCTGCTTCTTGGCCATTCCCGAAGGAGTGGTAAGAAGTCTTACATCCTCTCCACAGGCATTTTGAGTCTCCGGCAAACTGACGGTGACTGTAGGATTATTCTCAGACTTGGTTCTCGTCTCAGACTCTGCCTACAGACTATGATTCCTCTTCCATGTATATAAGAGCCTACAATCGGAGCTTCAACGATGACGAATCAAGAACATGCCGAGATTTGTCACGCTCTCTTCCCTATACATATAACTTTTAGGACAACAGGTGATACTTACTCATGGCGAATCAATGACGCGGTTACCCCTGTCTGAGCATTTGCGATGAAGAGCCAAGAGCAACCCGAGATTTGCCACTTTTTGATTTTTAAAAAGAAAACCTACCGTGTGGGCTGAAATCCACACCATAAGACCAACAGATTCTTGGAGAGGGGGAGAGAGATATTGGTTCCAATCGCTTTGTGGGTTGATCTCTATTACTCGTCAGATTTAATGACAAGTTGATTCTTTTCAAGAACCACTCCAAACTTCTGTCCATCGTTAGCAACGAGAGCGACATCCTCATTCCTTAGGAATCCTCGAACCCTCTTTCTGATCTTTCGAGATGGGATGTCACCGATGCGAATGATGTAGGTTTCAGCCATTTATTGAAACTCCAGCGGATGTTGTGATAGCGCGACAGTCTAAGAGGGATGCAAGACTTAGTCTACATAGGGACACCGTGGTATATATAGAAAAATCAGATACTGGAGTTCGGTAGAATAGGCGGAAACAACGTTTGAATCTACTCTCAGGTATGGATAGCAATTGTAATTTCTTAAAACAAAGTTGGCACTCTGATTACGATTATATCAGTTTCAGACACCTTAACATTTGGCCAATGTACACCAAGCAATCGAAATAGTAATCGGGAGTGAATAAACTCCTTACATACTGACCACAATAAAAGCTCAGAGAGGAATACTGTATAAAGCTCAGAGTATAAGATACAGCATATTGGTGACTTCTGTGGAAGATGAACATGGGATTATTCATGGTGAGTCCAATGAATGTGATTGGTGCGGAGTTACGTTTACCAATACTCCTCATACCACAAAAAGGAAATCGAGCTGTTATTGTTCGTTAGACTGTAGTTGTACAGGAGACTTCCTTGTCGCTACCATTCTGTTAGCAATCGGGTTCATCGGGAGTATTGCCGCTCTAATAGTAGAAATTCCAGATAAAACTATTGAAGATAGGATCGTTGCATGTGTATTTGGAGTCATCCTAGTATTCATTGGCTTATTTCTTTCTCTTACTGTTTGGAAGATCCGTAGAAGAATTCCAAAAGGCTCAAGGAAAGGCCAATATCTTGATAGTGATATTGGTTGACCTTTCTCTTGAAATCTACTTGATTAATCTGATGCATCTTCAATCAGGGATTGTAAGCAAAGAGATGCAGACGCCGGGGTTTGCGTTTACCGATGCTAGATTCAAAGGATTTATTCATACTAATACAATTATAGGTGACATTGCGTGGTAGTCAGAAATGGAGGATAAGGAAATCGAATCAATAAAAGATAGAAATATGAAGTACATAGACAGAATCATATTTTATTTTCTTCTAATAGGAATAGTTGGTGGACTTCTTGAACTCATCTTTGCATCTCTCATGGTGCAATCCTACCAGTGGGGTGGCATTACTCCTTCAGGGGGTATATGGAGTTCGTGGGGAGTAATACTATATCCAAATTTTTTCATTCATCGTGAAATCGCAGTTTTTCTGCTATTGATGGCAGTGATTCTATATCCAATATGGATGTGGCGTAGCGTCAATCATACGAATAAACCAACAGTGAAGCGTAGTAGCAATAACCTCATTCTTGGATTGTTTATACCAAGTTTCTTCATTTATGGAAACCCTGGTGGATGCTATTATGATATTGCACCAACGGAATTCGAATTAACTGGTGTAGTTACACCAATCTACAATTTTATTTTCACAGGCGTTTCAAGTATAGATTCAGGAGTCACATTGAGTGGTTTATTTCCACATCAGTTTGCACTACTTGGAGTATACATGTTACTTTTCGGATTAGTACAGATTAAATCACTGAGATTCCTAGAGCAAGGTAGAATAGGAATCAAACTTTTTCTGATACCTATCATTGTGAATCTAGTTTTCGTTCTATTACTCTTTGGAAACGCTATGCCTTCTTCATTTCTACCCTCAAATCTTGTGAGTTATAGCTATACTCTTGCGAAGTTGAGTATCCCCACACCAATGTTCACAATCGGTATACTAATCCAAGCACGCTCAATACTAAAGATGAAATCCGATCAAGGATTGTAAGCAAAGGGATGCCTTGCAGAATCTTTCCTAGCAATGATCTCATCAACACTCTGCCGCCCTTCAATGGCACGCCGGATAGCATGTCTTACAGCGATGAAATTGTTGATGTGAACTCGCTTCGGATTTGCGGCACTTGGATGAACGAATGCATTCACTACCATAATCAGATCAGGAATCAACTCGTGTGGTATAATCATGTCAGTGATTGTGCGCTTCACAGCATCAGCCACTGCTTTCTGAGCAACCTCATAGACCATCTTCTTATGATTCTCAGACGTGATTGTCACAGTAGGTGCGAACACAGTAGTGAGTTCTAAATCTTTGATGACATTTGATGAATGAGTTCCTTCGATGATTTTTCCAGCATCAACGAGAGCTTCACTCATAGGGCCATCTCGAATCCCAAGAATAAGGTCCACATGTGCAACCTCAGTGTTACCTCCAAAGAGTGCCTCACCGTGAAGCAGAGTCAAATCCTCAACTGTATCAGGAACCATACCAATAGCCTTCGGATATTCCTCAGCAACTATTGATTTGTCGCCCATTTTGAATGTGACAGGACCACGTGGAATCATCTGTAGATCCTCAAGACAAGCACGAAGCTCGTCTAGGTCACCGTACCCAAGCACATCACCAACCTGCAACGGCGGTCGTGCATCTCCAACTGGGACACCCATCATATTCAGTGCAGCCTTGATTGCAAGCCCACCACCTTTGTTCACAAAGATGCGGACGGTCTTCTGGATGCTACGCTGGATTATGAGTGCTTCTTTAAGATCGCCACTTGCAAGAGCTGCCTGCATCTTGATGTATCTATCAGGAAAGACATTAGCACTTGCAAGGATTGCACCATCGCAACCAGATGCAAGAGCGGGGAGTGCAACTTCATCGTGACCGACCACAACCTGGAAATCTTCAGGTCGACGAACTAGAATTGTTGTGAGGTTGATGAGGTCTCCACTGGAGTCTTTGAGACCTACTATTCCATCAATTTCTCTCAAGCCGTCAATCATTGTCCAGTGTAGTGGCACACCAGTTACCTGAGGAATGTTATAGACAAATATCGGGATGTCACTGTTGTTAGCTACTCTTTCGAAATGCTCGTAGATCTCCTTTGGAGAGGGTTTGAGGAAATACGGTGATACAACAAGCGCTGCATCAGCACCAAATTCTGCTGCGCGACGGGTAAGCTTGACAACATCGGCAGTATATGCCGCTCCAGTTCCTGCAAGAACAGGGACTCTCCCTTTTGCTACCTCGCAGGCTATACGAATAGCATCTACTTTTTCATCAAACGTCATGCTCGTGAATTCACCAGTGGTTCCACAGGGGACAATGCCTGTGGCACCAGCCTTGATTGTATATTCAATCAGTCCACGATATTGCTCATCATTTACACCATTCTCATCAAAGGGAGTAACTAGAGCTGGATATGCACCTTGAAAACGAAATTCTCCTTCAGACATTTATTTTACCTCCAGATACCAGCAAGCGCGGTTTCAACAGCTTGCTGCGAAGCAGCTACCACTTCACGACGGTTTCTAGATTCAAGATCTATATCTAACGCCATGATGGCAACATCTTCAGTCAATGATTTCTCAGGAATCTTTCCAGATTCAAGAAATGATGCTACAGCCTTTGCAGCTCCAGATTGTACAGGACCATAGAATAATGAAGCCTGTCTCATCGAAGTGATTCGGCGTGTGGGTAACATCAAACTACTTGGTTTAACTGGTAGATTCGGTTCCAGAATAATCGACAATGCTTCATGACCATTCTTTGCCATGGTTAGTAATTTAACAAAAGCGGGGCCAATAGTTCCAGTCTTTGGGCCAGCAACGATTCCTACCGAAACGGTTTCATTCGAAGCTTGGCTTGTTAATAGACCTTCAGAGTGCTCAAGAGAAATTCCCTGATTCTCAAGCACTTCCAGAATCTGAATCTCTTTCTGTATCGGCTCATGCATGTGTTTATCAATTACGCCAAGTTTTTCAAGTTCTAAGCGAATATCATCCTTGACCTCTGTTGTTAACGTGCCGCCTGTGTTAAGGGGCATCCTACTTCTACCAGCTTTAATCCCCATCATTCGCAAGGCAGCTTTCACTGGTGGGGCTGCACCATATTTCAAGACCATTCTTGCAAAAGTTTGAGCTTCACGTTGGAGCTTTGCAGCATCTTCCAGCTTATTTTCTCTTACTAGTTTCATAATCTTGAGCCAGATATGTGGAATGACATTAGCAGAAGCCATGATAGCAGCATTGGAACCTGCTACAACAGCTGATAGAAAGACTTCGTCTGCACCACATAAGACTTCTATTTTTCCTCCGAGTTTCTGAATTAACTCAAGCAAGTATGGAACATTTCCACTGCTATCCTTGATACCCACAACATTGTCCAAGTTAGCAAGATCTTCAACAACATTGGAGTTGAGAGGTCCAAGAGTACACTGAGGAATATTATAGAGAATTAGAGGAAGATTTCCTTTGCTAGCAATAGCTGCATAATGCTCGTAATATCCTTTATCGGCAGGTCTCAGATAATATGGTGAGATTACAAGTGCTGCATCACATCCAAGATCTGCTGCATATTTTGTTAACTCGACAGTGGCTTTGGTACTGTGCATACCAGTACCTGCAACAATTGGAACTCGTCCATCGACAAATTCTACTGTCAATTTTAGCAGTTTCTTACGTTCCTCAGTACGCATGTAAGAAAATTCACCAGTAGTACCAGCGGGAACTACACCGGTTACTCCCTTGCTGATTACATATTCAATAACCTGTTTGAAGCCATCCTCATTGATATCACCATCTCTTGAGAATGGTGTTACGAGGGCAGGCATTACACCCTTAGGTACGAACTTACTCACAGAATCACCAGGATACCGTGCAATTTGCGGGTGTATAAATGACCTTCGCTTGATGACTTTGGGTTACAAAATGGAAGTCGCTAAATAGAAACAGTATGAATGAAGATGTATGTCAGAATTTGTAGTTGCTCTCACAACATGTCCGAAAAACGTGAGTACTGATCTTGCTCATCATCTCGTTAAGGAACGCGTCTGTGCATGTGTCAACATAGTTTCTAGTGTGACGAGTATATATCACTGGAAAGATGAAATTGTCATTGATGAAGAATCGCTTCTAATTATGAAGACACAGGCAAGCTACAAAGAATCTCTTTGGGAAGCAATCAAGAAGAAGCATCCCTATGAAGTTCCAGAGTTTGTGGTTCTCCCAATCAAATGGGGATCTCAAGATTACCTCAACTGGATCTCTGCAAGTATTGAAGGGTCAGATTGACTTATGCAATATCTGCTCTACGCGCAGCATAGACCAATGATTCATTGAAATATTTTCCAATGACTGCACTTAGTTCTGGACCGATGACGTAATTGATCTCTCCAGGAAGAAGCTCCTTGAGATTTGTCTTCGATGTGAGTTTCCCTTTGCGTTTCAAGATACCTATATGACGGTCTATTGTAGACTTGGCTTTGTCCCAAGCCATAGGTTCAGCACCCCTGCCAGTACCAATCAGCCCTTCCTTAATTTCAAAGAGTGCTCTCATAATGAAAATAGAGAGGTTTTCAGTGTCATTTGCTTCTTTGATGAATGACTTCTTGTGTTGAGCACAATTGCCATCCTTGGTAACAGCACCACAAGCTGTACAAATCAGACGACCTCTGTTTGTCTTGATGTAATAGGAGAGAAGATTGGAACACTTTGCAGTATCACTCTGAGACCATTCTAGACCCTTTGTGCCGACACGACTGATTGCACGAAATACGGTGGCACCTTTGTTATGAAGGTACATCAGAACATCTATTCCAACTTTC
>JABCTV010000083.1 GCA_018238205.1 Candidatus Thorarchaeota archaeon | reverse complement strand
ATCACGTGCATTGGAGCATCAACGAGAATGGTATCTTGAATCTTAGATACTCGACGACGAGAACGTCTGCATGCTAAACCCCCACAGATAAGCGGCAAAATTACTGCCAGTACAGAGAGGAGTATCGCCCATTCCATCATTGAAAGGGATTGGAAAAATCCAGGAATATGAGCATCATCATAAACTCCGACACTGTAGAACCCACTTGTGTCATGATAGACCGAATTTTCACTGACTCGAATGTAAACTGTGCTACTCATATTCAAAGTGAAAGCGATACTCGGGAAATTGCCAGTTTCTGTTCCACTCTCAGCAATAACATTTGAGAACACACTATCTTCAGCAATGGTAATCTTCACCTGCAAACCCCAGAATGATTCAGCATCAACAATAACCGTCCAATGACCCGCGTCTAAATCAGCAACGTATGAGTTTGATCCGCTCCAGAGATGCTCACTTGTACGGGGTGTATTCGCAACCAAATTAGCTTGTGCGGATACAGTTCCAATAAGAAATAGCATGGATAATACAACTGTTAGTATGAAAATCAGATGGGGCTTGCGCATAGATTGCAACTCAAGTAAATGACAAAATATCCCTGTTAATAGATTTGTTTGTGACTTTGTTATGGATTCGTTCCTGATTCAGATTCTTTGATCCTCTAGTCAGCAGTTCAATGATATTACCTGTTGAAAGTGTTCGAGTAAGAATCACACACGCTCAAAGGTAGCTCTCATGGTACCACCACAGTAGGCACACTTGGCTTCCAATGGACCAACCCAATCAACACCCTCATGAGAAACTTCAGCTCCGCATGAAGGACACTTCAGAGGTAGACGCACAGTTGTGGTCTGACTGCCATGATATTGAATACTTTTTTGATGCTTGTCTGGAATTACATGTATTGGTGCTTCAACGGCAATACTCTCGTGAAACTCTCTTCCTTTGCGTCCTCTTCTGTTACTAACTAGGCTTCCAATGCAAATAGGAACAAAAATTACAACAGGGATGATTATGAAAATCAAATCAAAGAGGTCAATTGATGCTAATAATCCAGGAACGTGACTGTCGTCATAGACCCCTATTTCGTAGTAACCACTGGTGTCGTGGTATACTGAATTTTCACTGACTGCGATATATACAGTAGAACTCGAGTTTAGTGTGAAATCAACACTTGGATGATTACCTGTACCACTTCCACTTACAGCAATTATGTTTGAACCAGAAATATCCCAAGAAACAGTAATCTTGACTTCAAGATCATACCATGAATCTAAAGTGGCAACCACTGTCCAGTGCCCAGCTTCTAAATCTGATACATAACTGTTGGTTGATTCAAAGTCAATATATTCATCAGTTCTTGGAACGTTAGCGACAAGATCAGCTTGAGCTGATACAGTTCCAGCAAGGAGGAAAATTGATACCAGCAGAATTCCGAAAGCGAATCGTCGTCTATTCATCATGATTACCGTGGGAAATATAGTGCGTTATTAGAGTTGCGAGGTCCTATTGATTCGTTCCAGATCCTGATTTCTTGTGAGTCTTACCTAGCTCAACATAGAGTTCAGCACCTGCCATGAATGCCTCTCGTAAATTCTCAGGTACCTCTTTCACGACCTTTCCAGGAATCCCAAGCACAAGACTTCCATCAGGAATCACTGTATTGTTGGTCACCACAGAGCCAGCTCCGATGACACAATCATTGCCAACCTTGGCTCCATCAAGAACTATTGCGCCCATTCCGATAACAGTTCTATCACCAATCTCGCAGGCGTGTATCACACAATTATGACCACCAGTCACATAGTCACCGATGATTGTCGGATTAGTGAACGTTGTATGAACTGTAGCGTTGTCTTGAATCGAGGTGCCTTTCCCAACTCTAATGAAATTCATATCAGCCCGAAGTGAAGCGAACTCCCAAATACTGGAATCAGCCCCCACTTCAATATCACCAATCAAAGAAGCTCTGGGGGAGATGTATGCTTCAGGATCAACTTTTGGTTTCTTACCGTCAAATTCGTAGAGACCCAATATTCACACCTGAAGCGGGAAATATTGCTCCGTATCTTTAAGACTATCGTAACCGCCACAGTTAGTTTTGAAAATTCCTTGATTTCCAGAACACATTTTACAGGCCGGAATAAGTCTATAGAAGGAGAGAATAATATGGTACTACTTGACCCCAACAACCTTACGCGAAAATACCCCGATGCTGAATCAAAGGAGATAATGAAAAAGACTGTTGAATTCTTTGAGAACAAGGGGAAGGTCGCCCTCAAGAACGATGATCATGAGCGAGTTTGGTATCAGGATTTTCTTGATTTTCTTAAGAAAGAGAAGATATTCTACAAGATGCTAACGCCCAGCCAGTATGGAGATGAAGGGTGTAGATGGGACACTTGGCGGAATATGGAGTTTAACGAGATTCTTGCATTCTATGGTTTACATTACTGGTACACCTGGCAAGTCACAATTCTCGGTCTTGGACCAATATGGATGAGCAAGAATGAGGAAGCGAAGAAGAAGGCAGCTGAATATTTGAAGCAAGGAGAAGTCTTTGCATTTGGACTAAGCGAAAAGGATCATGGAGCTGACCTCTATTCATCAAAAATGAGACTGAATGTATTGGATGATGGTAAGTATGTTGCAAACGGGTCGAAGTACTATATTGGAAATGGCAACGTAGCACGGATGGTTTCAGTCTTTGCGAAGACTGATGTGTCCTCAGACCCTGAGAATAAAAAATACGGAGATTATGTTTTCTTTGTTGCAGATTCACAACACGCCAATTATGAATGTGTGAAGAATGTAGTGAACGTTCAATCCTATGTTGCCGAGTATAAACTAAACGACTATCCAATAACAGAAGGAGATATTCTCTCGAAATCACGAGATGCATGGGACAGTACTCTCAACACTGTCAATGTCGGTAAGTTCAATCTAGGTTGGGCATCAATTGGTATCAGTACGCATGCGCTCTATGAAGCAATAAACCACGCATCTAATCGAAATCTCTTTGGTATGTTTGTTACTGAATTCTCACATATCAAGCAGTTCTTCGTAGACTCATACGCACGTCTGGTTGCAATGAAGCTATTTGCTCTGCGAGCTGGAGATTATATGAGGTCCGCATCTCTTGAAGACCGTAGGTATATCCTATACAATTCTCTTGTCAAGATGAAGGTGACCAGCGAGGGAGAAAAAGTGATAGATCTCCTCTGGGACATAATCGCCGCAAGGGGATTTGAAGGTGAAACCTATTTCTCCATGGCTACAAGAGACATTCGAGCGTTACCTAAACTAGAAGGAACAGTTCATGTCAATATGGCCCAGATTATCAAGTTCATGCCTGCATACTTCTTTATGCCACAAGAATATCCTGATGTAGGGACCATTACAGAGCCAAAGAGCGATGAGTTCCTCTTTGATCAAGGAGTTACAAAGGGACTGAGCCAAATCATGTTTCATGATTATCGAGCTGTCTACGATACAGTCGATCTCTCCAATGTAACTATCTTCAAGAAACAGATAGAAGTGTTCAATGAATTCATGACGGAAGCAACACCAGATGAGAAACAAGGACAAGACCTTGATTTCATATTGAACGCAGGCGAACTCTTCTCACTGGTTGTATACGGACAGCTAATAATCGAGAATGCGAAAATCTACAAAATAAATGACCACTTGCTAGATCAGATTTTTGATTTTATGGTTCGAGACTTTTCTAGATATGCTCTTCAAATGCATTCGAAACAGAGCTCAACTGAAAAACAGCAAGAAATTCTGCTCAGAATGATAATGAAACCTAGTGTAGACAAAGAACGCTATGAAGCAATCGTGAAAGAGGTCTATGCGTTAAATGGAAGATATGAGATGCACAAGTAGCAATGAGTACAATTCTTGGAATGTCGATAACAGTATAATAATTGCAGTAGACAGAAGTCATATGGTTGAGGTAAAATGCCAGTAACGCCACTTCATTATCCATTTGCATTTCTGATATCTAAGTCAAATAAGCGATTAATCTTGCCTGCCCTAGTAGTAGGCTCAGTAATGCCGGACATTGAAGTACCGCTCATGTGGATATTCTTCAGTAGCCTTCCTGACCATCTATTCCTACATAGCTTCATCGGTGCAGCAACAGTGGCAACTCTACTCACAGTCTTGGTCACACGCTTTCTCTATGCACCAATAATCTCTACTATCTTTGGAATAGATAGAGTTGATTTAGATGATGCATGCAAAATCAATCCTTGGATGGTTGCATCATCTTTTATTGGTGTCATGTCACATTTGGTTTTAGACTTCCCCATGCATTGGTATAATCCAATACTATGGCCCATGGTAGATCCGTTTGATATAGTCGGACCTTTGATTCTTCTCTTGGAACCATCATTTGGTTTCTGGACTGCGTATATTATCGCAAGCTCATTGACTCACGCTTCAATGATTATTCTTTGGATTGTAATCTTAGTAGTACTATACTCCAAAGGGAATCTTTGGTACCATCATTGGGTGGGCAGGTCCAGTACAGCCTAAAGAACTGGCACAAACCACTCCTCAAGTGAGATTTGAGACTGAGTATCAAGTATGTCCTCATTTGCATAAAGCCGTCTTAGGAAACGGTTGTATCCATCAACACTATCCGTTCGGACGGTCGCAAAGAGACTATAGTCCTCGCTAGTCCTATACAAATCCCAGACCTCCTCCATAGTGCAGACCGTTCTAGCTGTTTGTGCAATTGTCCCTGGTTTTGGTTTAATCTGTAGGAAGAACTTGATTGGATAACCGAGGTTTGAGAAATTGATGTCTACAGAATACCCAACTATCGCTCCACGCGCCTCAAGTCGTCTCATAGATTTTGATACTGCAGGCTGACTGAGACAAGGCTTCATTCTCTTTCCAATCTCGTTCTGTGGTAATGGGAAGGGATTATCCTCAGTAGGAGCCTGACGGTATATTGTTCTCATCAACTCCCAATCTTTTGTAGATACAAGTTGGGGTTTCAGTGAAGGGGTTTTGAGGGTGAACCCATGGGTTTTGTAAGTTGTTAATACTTGAACAAGCTGATACTTGTCAGCTTTTGATTTCGCCACAACCTGATCGACTTCATCCAAGAATTGCTCAAATGTGCCAGAGCCGCGAAACCGAAACAGCCCTAGTAGGGAATGTTCCCCGGTGATTCCATTCAGCGACTCCAACTCTGCCATCTCCAAGAGACCCTGACTCACATCGAGCTCTCGGGGATTGGTCTTAATGAGAAGCATTGTGTTGCGTTCAGCATAGACCTGTGCAGGATTAAAGACAGTCACATAAGCTAACAGGACTCTGTTACGCACTAGCTTACGAATTGTTCGTGCGACCCAATTACGACTCTTTCCTACACTTTCACCCAGAATGGCAAGACTCGACCTCGAGTTCTTTAATAGAGCCTTCAAGAGCTTTTGCTCACTATCAGTAATATTTTGCACCATCTTATCCTCAGTTTCGTGCAAATCATTCTTTGCTACAATGTAAGATTCATATAAGTTCCTCTAACGAGAACAGTCGGCGATTATTATGGCAAATTACAAGGTAAAAGACATCGAGCTTGCAGAAGAAGGCAGGATGTTGATTGATTACGCTGAAAAGAACATGCCAGTTCTCATGCATTTGAAGGAGAAATACTCCAAGACAAAACCTCTGAAGGGAATGAGGATTACTGGTTGTTTACACGTAACCAAGGAAACAGCAGTGCTTGTTGAAACCCTTCGAGCAGCTGGTGCAGAAGTTGCATGGTCAGGCTGTAATCCCCTCTCAACAAATGACAAAGTTGCAGCGGCACTCGCTGCAAATGATGTGCCAGTATTTGCTTGGCACGGTCTAGATACAGAGGAATACTACTGGTGTATAGAACAGACCCTGAAGATCAAACCGACCCTGACTCTAGATGATGGTGCAGATCTCATTTTCACAATACACAACAAACACGAGGAATTGATTCCAAATCTCTATGGTGGTTCTGAAGAAACTACTACTGGTGTCATCAGAATTAGAGCTATGGCTGAGGATGGAGCACTCAAGTACCCAATTATGGCTGTCAATGATGCAGACACTAAGCATCTGTTTGATAATGTCTATGGTACGGGGCAGAGTGTGATTGATGGTCTCCTGAGAGCGTCAGCCATTCTTATTGCAGGAAAGACTGTTGTCATAGGAGGATATGGATACTGTAGTCGTGGAATGGCAATGAGAGCCAAGGGTATGGGCGCAGATGTGATTGTCACCGAAGTTGACCCAGTTAGGGCACTTCAAGCTAGAATGGATGGCTATCAGGTCATGAAGATGGATGATGCAGCTTCAATGGGAGATGTATTCCTGACTGCAACTGGTATGAAGGATGTTATCACTGGTGCTCACATCAAAGTAATGAAAGACGGAGCTATCCTAGGGAATGCTGGTCACTACAATGTAGAAATTAACGAACCAGAACTTCTGGCTCTAAGTAAAGAGAAAAAGAGAGTTAGACATGCATTAGATCAGTATACTCTCAAGGATGGAAGGAATATCTATCTACTGGGTGAAGGAAGATTGGTTAACCTTGCGGCGGCCGAGGGACATCCATCGTCAGTTATGGATCTCTCGTTTGCTAGCCAGTTCAATGCAATGATCTGGATGGCTAAGAACGGTAAAGGTCTCAAACCAGCAGTGTACGAGTTCCCCAAAGAGCTTGACCGTGAAACTGCACTCATGAAACTTGAAACAATGGGAATCTCCATTGACAAATGGACTGAGGAACAGGAACGTTACGCCAAAGCTTACGCAGAAGGAACATAGAATATTAGGGTGGGAAGGACATTCCCACTCTATCCTTTCTTTTTCTTACCAAAAAAGTACATCACTGATGCTGCGGAAGATCCTTGCATCTTGACTCTTTCTTTGACCAGTTTTGCTTCTTCTCTTAGTTCATCATAAGATGGATGTTCACGTACTCTCTCCAAGTCATCATCGATTCGTTTGAGTACATAATCAATATTGTCAGCATTTTTGGGATTATGGCATTCTCTTACATCTTTGCAGAACAGGCATCTGACAGCCCATGATGACTCAAAGGTCTCTACTTCATCCAAACCAACATTGTTGACCAAATCCTTCAATCTCTGTCGAGTTAGTGCTTCAAAGTGAAGAATCCCAAATAGAGTATCAATCTTCGCATTCAAATCGTGTACAGCTTTATCCACTTGCTGAGCTGTAGTCTGTTCCCCATCAGAATACAGTTCCTGGATGATGAAATGACCTCCAGGTTTCAACACACGATACATTTCAGCCAATACAGTTTCAATATTCTCTAAGTGATGGATTGAATATGATATACACACTGTATCGAATTTATTGTCTTGGAAAGTCATCGTTTCGGCGTTCATTACTTTGAAATTCACTGGAGCATCTTTGAGTTGTTCTCTTGCTTTTTCCAATTCATTTTCTACGATATCAATACCAGTGAATGAGTTATAGTCCAATAGCACCTTCATTAACGTGTCAATGAAGTCACCTTCCTCTGTGCCAACATCGAGAACATCCCCGCCAGAAATGGTTCCGAATTTCTTTCTGACCTTGAGAGCTCCAGATTCTCTAATCCCATCAGGTAAGTCTGCAATCACTTCAAGATTCTCCAAAGGATATCTAGATACAATTTAGTCATCAATCCTTCGAACAAAGCAGGATCAGGTCATTTCTTCTTTTTCTTCTTCTTTTTCATCTCTTCTTTGGTCAGTTTCACACGGGATGCCACGTCGACTCCATCATTCTCAGCCATTTTAAGAAGAAGTGGAATCATGGATAAATCAATTGAAACAAGATATGCCAGTTTCTTGCGTGTGTAGGTTCTCGCACCAGCAGACAATAATTCCCATAGACGCCTGTATGAATATTTCAGCTTACGATAATCATTCTTCAATACATTGAAGCCATTCAAGCTACTAATTGCATCTTTAATCAACTGTTCGAAGTGTTCAGTATCTAGGGTCATACCCTCTGAAACAAAAGATCCATATTGAAGGTCGAAAATTGAAGGCCTCATTCCACTCACACTATCAATATCATCATAGCTGATTACGAAAAGTGATACTTTATGGTCTGTGAATAATGCATCGAGCTGGTCTTTCACAACTTTTCCAATACTTATGTTATTATGAATTAGATACAATGTGTTTCCAGCAATGAGTTGAGCAGAAATATGTGCAAATGAGTTGATTGCCTGGTCTTGTTTTTCACCAAAAGAACTGATTATTGAGCTAAGATCATGAGTGTCATCTTCAACGATTGAAGCTTTGTCACCCTCAACTGAGCCACTTTCTTTGACCTGCAGCAATGAAGGATACTCAATACCTCGTGCCTTGAGGTTCTTATCAAGATAAACTAGTATAGCGTGCTGTGGGTCGCCATGTACCGAGAGAACTGAAATGAGTCCAGTTTTTGCCTTCTCAATATCTTCTTTTGTGACCTCTAGAGGAACATTTTGTTTACATATGGTGCAGAAAGCGTATATTTCTGGGGACACATCATCGCTCATTGTACTTCATCCCGAATAGTTCCTATTATTATATTATATTCGTGTGTTATCTACGATTCTGGTATTTCATGCTATGCGTATAACACCTAAAGAATTTCCTTCTGTTCAAAAGAGAAATGGAACCGTGGTGAGGTGCATATACTAGGATCGATGCAGAGGTTACTTGAAAATCTCGTGGTGAAGTCATTATAACTTTCCAAGAATTGCTTCTTGTGCCTCTTTCATTGCTGCATCCTGTCGTTTACTCAGACTCGCTGCTTGTTTTCTGATATCTTCGAATAGATCTTCTCTAGATGAAATTGCACCTTCAACAAGAGCTGCTGCAGCCTCTGACCGGCTCTTAAAGACACCAATCGCAACCAGCGAGTCAAGAGTTTCAACTACCCGTTTATTCATTCTAGCAACAACGGGTGTATCCCTCTCTTCTCCTTCGAATCCATCAGCTGAGATATTCTTCAAGACTCTCTCACGTAGAGTTGTCCGCGGTGGTTTTTCTTTTTTTGACACTATAACTAACCCGATTTGTACTATCTCCCCTTAGTATTTAAGATTGCGTATCGCGTATCTTCCTTACACTTGAATCCGTCAAGAACCGAGCCATTCTACCTTACGAACTGGTCTTTCGGACTGGTCCTTGCAATCTTACGGTCAATCTCATCCTCGGGACTTTTTCCAGTAGATTCGTTTGAGATGGATGATCTAGAACCACGTATCAGACGGACTTTGAAATATGTCCAATCAAGGAGATAGACCTCAGCAATCAATACCAGAATGACAATACCCGGTATAGTGATAAACGGAACAAAGAGAAGAGCCACAATTACCACAAATCCGCTAATAGCTTGAGCATAAAGACGCATGTTCCTTGGATCACTATCTACCAAGTCTTCACTTGACTGTGGGATTGCGATTTCAATCTCTTCTTCCTCTTCGTCTTTTTCTACATCAAATTCAGTTTGTTTGGTTTCAGATTCGTAAATTCGTTCCATCAGTTTCGCCTCATCTTGCAACACGTTTTACGTATCATGTATCGTGTATAACATATACTCGGTATTCCTATATATGCTTTGTCTCTTTATTTAACGAATCATTTTACTAGCTGGGAACTCTGGAGGGAGTGAAACCTAGTGGAACCACTCGGGACAATTACAAAATACTATCCGTTCATCGATGAGGAAACCAAGTCTATACTGGATTCTCTCATGGATGAATCAAGTAGTTACTACGATTTTGTACAACGACTAAGTGACATGGTTCTCAAGAATGAGGTCCCGGTGAACCTGGCATATATTGCAGCAGTTCAGACTTGGTGGGGTAAAACAGAAAAAACTATGAAGTTAATTCAAGAGAAGTTCAAGGATGTGCCATGGATAAAACCATGGGCGTATTATCTTGGTTCTATGGTGAGAGATCAGGCACTGTACCATGACGCTGTAGTTGAGGCAATAGAAAAAGGTGTAGACTCTTCTGGAAAGGATTGGATAGAAACAGAGCTTCATCTACTTCACGCGTTCTTTCATTGGCCCATGGGTGATATCACAAGTCTATTTGAACCACTTGAGAAAGCAAAGAGCTTGATTGATGCAAACCCTCTTTTGAACTGCTTTGAACCTCTGATTCATGCATTCGAAGGGATAGCAAAAGCAAGAGAAGGAGACATAAAGGATTCCCTCGATGTCCTTCGAAGAGGAAAAGAACTTGCTGAGGTGCATGATGATTCACTATACAAATACATGAACATGCTTCAAGAGGGGAACATCTTGACGTTTGTCAATGTTCAGGATGCATTATCAAAGCATGAAGAACTCTATGAGTTGGTTCAGGACCTAGAAGTGCCCTATTATGTATGTGAAGTTTTGAATGATTCATCCATTGCCTATGAGGCAGCTGGGGAATTCGATATGTCCATTTCATGCCAACATGAAGTCTTGAAGACTCTTGGCGAGATACGCCCTAGCGATACGCTATGGATGCTAATCTCTAGGACCTATGCTACATTGGCTGATGGTCATCAAGCTCTTGAATGGATCAACAGGGGTTTCGAATATTCTGGACTTTCAGAGAGTCCAACCATGCACAATTTGAAAGCCTGGGCTTTGGCATTGCTAAACCGAATAGATGAAGCTGAACAATCTCTAGATACAGCACACTCTCTGATAATTAAATTCGGGGCAGAACGTCTTCTGGGGGATTACTATCATGTTTCAGGCGTGGTCGAGCTAAGAAGAGGTGATTTCCTGGCAGCGTTAGACCTCATCGAAAAGGCATGGAACATTGCGGAACGAAATCCTAGAGGTACTAACCAGAACCGTGCTCTTCTTGAATTGGCAAGAGCCGAGATTTTGATTGACAAGCAATCGATAGATATTTCCAAAGTTGTGGTTCCAGGAAAGTGGCTTTCCAAACTCGAGAAGTTTGCAGTTGAACGTGAGTTACCAGGTATCAGAATGTATGCTGCTCTACTCAAGTCTGAGTTCTATCAGAAGCATGGTCAACTCAAAGATGCGCACGCAACACTTCTCGATGCATTGAATATCACCGATTCCCGTGGTGTTACGACTCTTCGAAAGAGGATCTCGGATAGAATCGATGAAATTAGTCGGCTCATAGTTGATGAGGAGCTGGTGTCTTGAAGCCTATGGGAACCATCACTAAGTACTACCCATTCATCGATGAGGAAACCAAGTCTATACTGGATTCTCTCATGGAAGAGTCAAGCAGCTACTTCGATTTTGTACAACGACTAAGTGACGTGGTTCTCAAGAATGAGGTCCCGGTGAATCTGGCATATATTGCAGCAGTTCAAGCTTGGTGGGCTAGAACAGAAGAAACCATTAATCTAATCCAAGAGAAATACAAAGATGTGCCTTGCATAAGACCATGGGGGTATGTTCTTACATCAGGCCAGAGTGACCAAGTAAAGAGCCATGACGATGTCGTTGAATCTATAGAAAAAGCAATAGACACATCTCTAGATGATTGGATGGTGATGGAGCTTCACCTTCTTCATGCATCATTTCATTGGCCCTTGTTCGGTGATATCCCAAGTTTACTCGAGCCACTTGAAAAAGCAAGGAGCTTGACAGAAGCAAATCCTCTTCTGAACTGTTTTGAACCTCTAATTTGTGCATTTGAAGGGTTGGCAAAACAAAGGGAAGGGTACGCAAAGGAGTCCCTCGTTGTCTACCAAAGAGGTAAAGAACTTGCTGAGGTACATGATGATTCTTTGTACAAGTACATGAACCTCCTTGACAGGGCGGTAGTCTTGCAGATCCTCAATCTTCAGGATGCATTAGCACAGTACGAAATACTCTATGAACTGGCCCTAGACCTAGAAGTACCTTATCTAATAGCTGAAGTTTTGAACGATTCGGCTGTTGCATTTCAAACAGCTGGCGAGTACGATCTCGCAATTTCATGCCATCATGAGCAAATCAAGCTTCTAGGCGAAAGCGATACGCCTTGTGTAATACTCTCCAGTATATTTGCCATATTAGGTGATGGTCAACAAGCTCTTGAATGGATCAACCGGGCTTTCGAATATACAGGATTTCTTGAGTTTTCAATGTTATATCTCTTGAAAGCTTGGGCATTAGCACTATTGAACAGAGTAGAAGAAGCTGTACACTATCTAGATACTGCACACTCGTTGATAATGAAGTCCGGTCAAGAGATACGGTTGGGAAACTACTATCATATTTCAGGAGTTATCAATCTAGCAAGATGTGATTATCTAACGGCATTAGAATTCCTTGAGAAAGCTTTGGAAATCTCAGAACGAATTTCTGGAGGACTTTATCTGAACGTTGTCCTTCTTGATCTGGCGCGAGCTGAGCTCTTGCTTGCCAATCAATCGACCGATAGTACCAAGGCACCTGGTAGGTGGCTCTCCAAGCTTGAGAAGTATGCAATAGAGCGGGATATGCCGGGTATCAGAATGCAGGCGGCTCTGTTCAAGTCAGAATTCTATCAGAATCAAGGTCAACTCAAGGATGCTCACGGGACGCTTCTGGATGCATTGGACATCACAGATTCCCTAGGCGTTGTGACACTTCGAAAGAGGATTTCAGATAGAATCCAAGAGATTGATTGTTTCATAAAGGATGAGGAGTTGGTATCATGAAGCCAATGGGAACTATCACGAAGTACTATCCATTCATTGATGAAGAAACCAAGACTATTCTGGATTCTCTCATGGAGGAGTCGAGTAGTTACTACGATTTTGTCCAACGATTGTGTCAAGTTGTTCTCGAAAATGAGGTTTCAGTCAATCTGGTATATATTGCAGCAGTTCACGCTTGGTGGTGTAGAACAGAAGAAACCATTAATCTAATCCAAGAGAAACACACAGATGTGTCGTGCATAAGACCATGGGGGTATGCTCTTACATCAGGCCAGAGTGATCAAACAAAGTACCATGACGATGTCGTTGAAGCCATAGAAAAAGCGACGGAAACATCTCTAGATGATTGGATAGTGATGGAGCTTCACCTTCTTCATGCATCGTTTCATTGGCCCCAATTCGGTGATATCCCAAGTTTACTTGAGCCACTTGAGAAAGCAAAAAGCTTGATA
>JABCTV010000007.1 GCA_018238205.1 Candidatus Thorarchaeota archaeon | reverse complement strand
GGCGAACAGACAAGGAATTCTGCTTGGACAAACCTCTGGGTTCAATTGGGCTTAAAGCTTAGACTGGTTGAAAACAACTTATTCTTTTTTCTATCAAATACGATAAGCTTGTATAGTGCTTTGAGAGGAACAATAATTGGAATTACTCCATGGAGCTGCAATCTCAAGGTGAGAAATCAGACAAAACTGATCTGTATCGGAACCATCTTGATGTTACTACTTACTGGAGTCGTGGTGAATGCTGTTTTTGATGACGTTGAGGGACCCTTGATTTATCAGGTGGATATCCTTCCAGTGCGTCCTGTTGTAGGTGATATCGTCAGGGTTGTGATATATTGTATTGATCGTTCTGGAGTATCTGGTGCGCAATTATCAAGCTCATTGGATGGTGTAGAATGGGAATTACAGGATATGTCATTTTACGCTTGTCTATGTATTGCAGGCGGTAGATGGGTCGCGACCTTTGGTCCTATCAGTGATGGAGACCTGGCGCAGTTCTTTGTAACTGCTTTTGATAATGCGCCTATTCAGAACTCAGCAGACACTCAAACATTTTCCATAGATATAACAACATGACATTGGTGAACATAATGAAACTTGAAGCAATTCTATACATTGTACTTCTCATGCTGGGATGTGTTGTCGCACTTGCACCATGGACTTTTGTTCCTGTTTGCGTTACCCACATGCGTTGTTGGGACACACGAACAGTAGAAACAATTCTTGGAGCAGTAATAGCGATCGTTTCTCTGGTAGGCTTATTCAAAACCCTCGAGTAGAGGAGGAAAAATATTGAACCCTGAACAACGCAAAGCAATGCAAATTATCGCAATTATTTTGTGCTGTTTTGGAATCTACACCTATACTGCTATCTTTACGCCAGTCATCCACTACTGTGATTATACCCATCTGGAGATTCAGAATAGAATTGGTCATGAAGTGACCTTTTCATTTCATAATGGGACCACAATACACTATTGCTGTGTCAATATCTCACTAGTAGTATTTCAAGATCTGATTGATGCAGATCTTATTGATACACTTGAGAAAGTTCAGGTCAGATGTCCCATGTGTGGAATGTTAATGGACTGGGACGACCCTATGATAGTCTGGGTATACTCAACAGAATATCTCAATCCAACTACAAACGAGCCAACTATTGTTCCACTCTGTGAGGATGTTGGAGAGATTGATATGTGCGAGAGTCACTTCATTGACGAGTATGGTGGTGCAATAATCGGAAATCCCTACGTATGGTCTTGATTGAGGTGATATTGTGAGAAAGAGAATGCTAATTCCAATTATAATTGCGATATCACTTCTCTTCAACGTCGGGTTCGCGCTTGCTATTCAGAACGCTAGTCAATCTTCACCATGGGTATTCTTTGATCTTGGACCTGCAGTAATGCAAGATTCCTATTACATCAGGGCTCCGGGTCTAGAATCGCCATATGGTATGATTGGAGACATTCCAGGAGGATATCCAATATACTCAGGAAACCCTCTACAATCAGAACAACCTGAGAATTTTACTGAATTCAATGAAAATTTGTTCTGGAACTATGCACCATCTTCACAGAATATGAGCGTAATACTTCTTGCATTTGTTTTTGCAGTTGTGCCAGTGGCACTAATTTTGATACTAGGAAGGAGAAGCTATGGGAGTACGAAAACACAGTAACTTGGCTAGCTATGCATTAGGCAATGTCCTCAAATATCGTACACGTAGCGTAGCAATCATCATTGCACTATTTGTATCAACATCCATTCTCTGCTCTGTGGAGTTCATCAGAGAAGGAGTGGTCACGGATGTAACAGATTCAGTAGACGAAGGACCAGATATTGTTCTTCAAAGATTAGTCGGGGGACGTCAAGTACCAATTCCAGATAGTTGGATATCTAATGTAACTGATACAACAGGAGTGCGAGTTGCAACTCCTCGAGTCTGGGGATACTCGGATGTCGGGAGTGGAAGTTTACTAACTATACTGGGTGTCAATGCCACAGAATATAGCACTATGATAGGTGCGGTGGGAACCGATATTCTTGGGGTAGGAAGATTTCTGAATGAATCAGATTACAGAAAGATGATCGTGGGTCAAGGTATAGTCGATATGATGGCTGCATCAGCTATGCCCTTGCAAGTACAAGTCGGAACCCTTCTCTCACTCATTACCTTTGATGGTGAACTAATTGAGTTTGAGGTCATTGGTATTTTTACTAGTGAATCCAAGATATATAGTTACGACATGATTCTTACAGATATTCAGAGTGCTCGTGAAGTACTAGGATATGAAAATGCGACTTTCACAGACATTGCGGTTTGGACCAACTACGGATCTGATTTGAATAGTGTTGCATTTCGTCTTGATACTGGGATATCTGAAGCCAGGGTATTGACCAGTGATGCAATCAGGGATTCAATGCTCAAAGCATATACTGGGAGAGCTGGTATCACCGCCCTACTTTGGGTGATTCTACTCCTTTCGGTCGTTCTGCTAGCATTTACTGTATCTAGTGCAGGTTCAGAGGAGGCAAGGAGAGAAGTAGGTCTCCTGAAAGCACTTGGATTTGATACTGTAGATGTTCTTGAGATAAGGATGTTAGAGTGTGTAACTCTAAGCCTACTTGGGGTCAGCCTAGGAATATCTTTTGCAATCATCTTCGACTTCATTCTTGGTGCTCCACTTCTTGCAGGATATATACTAGGATGGAGTCTCGTTCTACTCCCAGGAGGTATTCCTCTAACAATCTCACTATCCACAATATTCATGGTATATGCAGTGGGTCTCATACCAATACTTGTAGCAGCAGTAATCCCCTCATGGCGGAATGCAATAACAGAACCAGACATTGTTCTAAGAGGTGTATAAAATGACTGCAGCTATTAGAATTGAAAGTGTATGGAAAACCTACAATCCTGGTTCACCTCGTCAAGTTGATGCACTTAGGGATGTGACATTAGAGATTGAGGAGGGAACAATTGTAGCACTTGGTGGTCCCAGTGGTTCTGGAAAAAGTACTGCACTTAGTCTCATTGGGCTTCTAACCCGACCATCGAAGGGGAAAGTCTTCCTTGGAACCAAAGAAGTATCAGGTCTATCTGAGGTGTTTAGAACAAGGATTCGACGTGACACTATCGGTTTCATATTTCAGGCTCAGTATCTTATCCCTCAGCTAACCTCTACAGAAAATGTAGCATTACCTCTACTCTGTACAGACATATCTCAATCCGAAGCAGAATCTCTTGCTAGAGAACGATTAATTTCAGTTGGAATGGATCACAGACTTGATTTCAGGGCAGCAGAATTAAGCGGGGGGGAACTCCAAAGGGTTAGCATTGCACGAGCATTGATGAACAACCCTCGAATATTGATTGCCGATGAGCCTAGTTCATCAATAGATGAGGCATTAACCAAGGATCTATTGTCTACACTCAGAAGGATGGTTAAAGAAGAGGGACTGACTGTGGTTGTGGCATCTCATGATCCGATGGTATTGAAATGGGCAGATATTCGTCATCTATTACATGATGGGCAAGTTGTTGATACCATCAAAGAGCAACAATGATGTGGGAAACAAGACTTACCATACTAAATAGAATTGAAAGAGATGATAGTTTTAGAAGGAAATCAGAGAAACCACTTATGCTCTCACTTGGCAGATTCTTTCGCCTCCATAACATTTCGAGAATCACTCTCCATCCTGCAGAGGCCACTCCAATCCAAAATAGACCAGCGAATATCGCAGTATCAGGAAACTCCTGGAATAAGCAATACGGACAGTGGTGGTCAGATAGTCCTAGTACAAGGGGTGCGAGTGTGTCATGAAGTGTGATGAGATAGAGAAAAGCAACTAATACAGATAGAATAAGAGTTAGCGAAGGCAGACGTCTATCCCTACTTTCAAACCACTGGACCGCTATCAGTGCGACAGCTACAATGATTGTCATTAGAACTATCAACATACCGACCTGAGATCCAAAAAGTGCAGATGGAGAGAAAGGTGGATCAATATCATAGACACTCGAACAACAGGGGGCATAGATAGGTCGAATTGATGTAACCAAAAGCACATCCACTGCACTGTCCAATAGTACTAATGGGAGTAAGAACATTGCAAATGAGCGAGAAAGGCCTCTTATCAGAGGAAGATTTGGTTGTTTCCTGTTAGAAATCTCAACGACCAACCAGGAACCATAGACAAATGGTAGTATAATTTTCATTACCAGAGCAATGGTTGAGTAAGGAGCTCCAACGTTGATTACACCGTATGCACACATAGCTCCCGGACAATAGGGAACCAGTGATTGAATCATCCAGAAGAATAGTGGTACATTCAATATTCGAGCGAACAAGACGATAATACCAATCATTCCAAGAAGATAGTAACGTTGTTCAGCGTGGTGTTTTTCTTCCTCATCACCATCTAATTTCTCGGTTATTGAAAAAGAGAGGAAACCGCCATACAAGGCCAGAGCTAAAGACAGTACGCCAATAACTAACACAACAACCGTTGTTACTGTAACAATCATGGATGTCGCCTTACAGTATTTTCAGGAAGCATTCCGACTCTAAAGCATTATGCCACAGACCAAGATGCAGATGCTTAAGTGCCAATGTCACACTTTACATGGCGGTGGAAAAATGACAGAACGAATCTTGGAACTTCTAAAGACCTTATCCGCTACTCCAGGACCAGTTGGAAGAGAATCTCTTGTGCAAGATGTGATGAAAAGTGAACTAGGAGAGTATTGCTCCACTGTTGTTCAAGACAAGATTGGTAATCTCATCGCCACATTGGATGGTAGTGGAAAACACTTTGTGATTGTAGCACATGCAGATGAAGTGGGTTTTCTCGTTAGCAGTATCGATGAGAAAGGTTTCATTCGTGCAAAATGGAACACTCAGGGACATATGCCAGACTTACGCCTACTACCAGGACAATGGGTCTTAGTGATGAAAGAAGATGGTTTCATTCCAGGATGTTTTGCTGTTAAGACTGGGCATATTGCAGGTAAAGAAGGAAAATCAAGAATCCCAACCTATGAAGAGGTCTTTCTTGATATTGGACTGACATCACGGAAAGAAGTTGAAGATCTGGGTATCCACATTGGCGATCCAATAATATATGCTGCACCTGTAGAAAAGGTCGGACATCATGTTTGCGGGAAATCTATGGATGACAGAATAGGGCTTGTAATCATGATTGAATTGGCCGAGAAACTCTCTAAGATCCCTGCTGGTAAACGACCAAAAGTGACCTTTATTTCAACAGTGATGGAAGAGTTAGGAGCTAAAGGTGCTGCCGCTGCTGCTCGGGACCTAGATGTTGATGGTGTTATTGTGATAGATATTGGGCTAGCTGATGACCATCCTGGCACAAATGGGGAGGCTGGAATCAGTCTCGGAAATGGTCCTGTGATTGTCATTAAAGATGATGCAATGCACTATTCACACGAGTTGGTGAGGCTTATACTGGATACTGCTGAACATGAAAAGATACCTGTCCAGAGGGCGGTTTATCACCATTATCTCACTGATGGCGTACAGTTTGCAATGCAGGGACAGAAAGTTGCAGTGACTGCGGTACCTTGTAGATACTCACACAGCAGTTTTGAAACAATCAATCTAAAGGATGTAGAGATGACAATTAATCTTCTGGAGAAAGTACTTCGCACCTAATTTGTATCGCCTTGCCAAGGTTTGACGTGAACCACCAAGCTCTCTCTAGAAACAATTACGACCTTTGTCCCAACCAGTATCTCACCATTATCGCTTCGGGCATCCCAAATCTCAGCACCGATTTTGACCTTACCTGATGTAGGAGTAACTGTTTCAATCACTTTGCATTTTGTCCCCTCTATTTCGTAAAGATAGTATGTTCCATCTTTCAAGGAGTCATAGATAAAACGATACTTTGCAACTACATAGATGGCGGCTCCTGCAATGCTTGCAACTACTGTAAAAGGTAGTATCTCTGGGAGAAAATGATATACCACCAAAATAAGCAGTGGGACTAATAGTAACTCATCAACAGTTATCAGAATAAACTTGGCTCTTGGAGATAACTTAACCACTCATTCACTTCCGTTTTTTAAGATTCAAGTGTTAATTCGTGTAAGAGAACAAAAGGTTTTGCAAGAATGCGAAAATGATTAGATAGTACTATTGAAAAGGAGGATAACTCGGGGAGGCGTAGTGATTATTTCTTGAAGACCGCAACTATCCAAATGATGGCAGGAGCGGCGATGCTCTCAGCTTTCACCTATGTTCCCATATTGGCTAGAGAGAATCTTGGGATCTCCGAGTTACTTATCACGTTCATAGTTGCGGGATATGCCGGTGCATCGTTTCTAGCATCTTACTTCTTTGGTCGTGCTGGAGATATCTATGGACGCAGGATAGTCATTAAATCGGGTCTATTGCTTGCTATAATCAGTTTTAGTTTGTTACTTGTATCTTCAAGTTTTGAAATACTATTCATTGTACGGATGGCAAATGGCTTCTGTGTGGGAATGTACCCCGGAGCTCTTGCTGCATATGCTTACGAGTCAAAGATGAAAATGGGACGATTTGCATCATGGGGTGCAATTGGCTGGGGATTTGGAACCCTTTTCGCGGGATATGCAGCAGGATTCAATATCTATTATGCATTTGTTATTTCTACACTCTTTCTTGGTATTGCTTTTATTTCAGCACTTACTTTGCCTAAACTACCAAGAATTGTGGTCAAGGTACCATTGTTTCCAGTTGAAACTTTCAAGAGAAATATGCACATTTACTTAGCCGTATTCTTACGTCATGGTAGTGCATTTGCAATCTGGACTTTATGGCCCCTCTTTCTTTATGATTTGGGAGCTACTACTTTCACAATAGCCATCGTTCAGGCTACAAATGCTCTCTCACAAGTATTGTTTATGATGACAATCACAGACCGTTTTGAGAGCAGGACTCTGGTATCAATTGGGTTGATTTCATCTGCTGTCGCATTCGCATGGTTCCCATTTGCCCGAAATGTCATTGAGATTCTACCGTCACAATTCCTACTTGGATTTGCTTGGTCATGTCTCTATGTAGGTGCTCTCAAGTTCGTGACTGAGAATAATGAAGATAGATCAACTGCGTCTGGCCTTCTAACATCCACGCTCTCGTTATCAGGTGTCATGGGTCCGATTATAGCAGCTGTAATCTATTCAATCTGGCCAGGATATACTCCAATCATGTTCTTTGCAGTTGGAATGTCTCTCATCTCATTTGTTATATTTTGGCGAAGTAATCATAAGCGAAATGAGAATAACGATATCGAAACTGTGGATACAACAGCAGAATTAGTCTAAGTATAGAGGAGAATCACTTCATGACTATAGAGTTCCTTGTTCTTCCAGTTGTTCGAGAAGTACTGTTCCAATTGATTTGGGGAGACCGTTTTGAGCGAGAGTTGGAATCAAAGATGACTGGTAAGGAAATTGATTTTTCAATGATAAGAGACCGACTTTTGGAGGAGGATCTAGTATACCAACTGAAGGGTGAGCATGGAAGTCCTTACTTGAGCCTTACTGACAAAGGACTTGCAGTAATCAATAGACTCTACGAGATTGAGCGGATTCTCTTAGGGGAAGATGTGGATACAGAATAATCATCACACAAAATGGGATGTTCTAGGACAACATATCCTATGATGAGTCAAAATCCGTTCCGATTCATATTTTAACTCAAGAGGGAGAGGAATACTAGGAGTACTCAGCAGTGAATGAAGCTCATATGAAAGCCCTACGATGTCCACAGTGTGGAAAGAATTTGCATCTTAATGGAGGATTCACTCCTGGTGAAGAGATAGTTGATGGCCAGATATCGTGTGAGAAAGGTCATGCATGGGATATTACTAACCGAATACCATCTCTTGTGTATCCACAGATTCGTAAAGAAGATGCAAAGTGGATTGCTGAGTACGATGAGATGGCTGAAAAATATGACGAGCTAGTGAAACAATACAGTGAATTTCTTGGCGTTGACTTGATGGAAGAACGCTCTAATTTCAGTCAGTTCATTCCAATTGAAGGACCTGTTAGAATCATTGATGTTAGTATTGGCACTGCAGCTAATTTCATGGCGCTCTATGATTCCTTCAAGAAGCAAATGGGACGGTTCAATCTCCACGGAATGGATCTCTCTACAGGAATGTTGAAGGTCTCTCAGAGAAAAATAGACAAGATGGATTTTGATGTTAGTCTAACATATGGCAGCGTGTTCAATCCACCTTATCAGAGTAATTTCTTTGACATTGTTCTTCACACGGGGGGAATCAATACATTCTCTGATATCCATGGTGCATTGAATGAGATGCTCCGATTGGTAAAATCTAGTGGGGTCGTCATTGTTGTGGATGAAGGTCTCTCGCCCCGAATGAGAAAAACAGACAAGGGGAGAGGAATTATCAAGGCTAACAAGCTCTTCGAAGCAAGACCACCACTTCAGTTTCTACCAATTAAGGCTCAGAATCTAGAGGTTTCCTATGTCATGAACGAAACCTTCTATCAAATGACCTTTACAAAATGACCGAATTTATTCAGAATGTAATTGTCAAATAGCAAACTGCTATTGAATGCGTAGGTATAGAATTTTCAAAAAGAACTGGAAGTGCTCAGGTAGCTTCCCACAAGAGCACTTCGTTTACGGATGCACGTTTAAGCTGTATAGCATCCACAGAGCGCTGCTCATTTTCACTGTCAGATTCAATGGTATCGATATTTCGACTCATCGCAATCTACCTGTACAAATATGAGTGTATGATAGCTTCTGTAGAGATCTGCTTCTTCAGCTTCTGTTTCTTCTTCATTGTCTTTGCTAGTGCCATGTTATCTACCTCCGATAGATGTATGCGTATCCGATGGCATCAACCCTGTGGATTCGAGCCATCTTCTCGTTCTGTGTTCCAGATTCGTAGTTGTGTCGGTTTCTTCGATTCATTGTGAGTTACCTATCTTAATATAAACCAAATTTATATATAAAGTTTGTCATCCAAACCATAAGGTGATTATCATACTGTAAATCAAACTAATATTGTATTTTGGTTCATTGGTGTGGTGAATTTAGGCCCAATGGTACAATAAACAAATATATAAGCTACTAAAATGGAATATAATATGAATACGGGTCCATTATTTAGGCCCGAAACGGCCAAAAGGTGCGGATAGAGTCGCTTCGAATGAAATTTAGAGCGGCCCCAATAATGAAAATGCATTGGTGAATACAAAAATGGGCAAAGATATTATCATTGACAACATTACCGACAGTCTGAAGGGGATTGTCCTAACAGACGAGGGTAAAGCACCTCAAAAAGAAATTGTTTTTGTAACAGATGAGGAACGGGCCTCTGTATTGGATGAACCGGTTAGACTACACATTTTACAGGTTCTAAGAAGCGGGATTGATGACAAGGTAACTTCTGAAACGATAGATGAGAACGGAGATAGAATCATCAGAATCCGTGACGTAAAGCGAAATGCTCTATCAGTGCTAGAGATTGTTAAATTATCAATTGAATGCTGCGGACCTGATATAGACATTAGTAAGAACCAAGTATATCATCACTTGCCTAAACTCGAAGAGGAAGGCTATGTATCAAAATATGGTACAATTACCACGGGAAAACGCACCACAGATTATTGGCGTAGAACTTCGCAGGGTTTTGTTCTTACCAAAGGTGACTGGGCGGGCGGTAAAGGAACTCACACTAAGAAGATGACACCCTTTATTGAAACGATGCTTGAAACCTTTGACCTTAAGGTATCTGAAGGAAAGAAGAAAGAACTCCTTGAATTAATGGTCAAAAGGATGATAATGCAATTAGAATGGCGTACTAAGATTGCAGAACTCGTTAAAGGCGATGTTGCAGATAAAATGATTCTTGATCAGTATGAAACCCTTGTGGACTACTACTCTCTGGGATCGAAAGAGTATGTAGACAACATCATGAAGATTAGAGAGATACTGTTCCCTGAAGAGCCCAGTATCTAATGAGCAGTGTCACGAACTATACCGTTGCTGCACAGACGTTGGTTTGAGTTTCAAGAACACCTACAAGGCTCTTGATTTTGTCAACAACAAAGTTACTCAGTTGATCATTATCTTGAAATTCAGCCTTTATGATAATATCAAAGGCACCGAAGATTTGGTATACCTCTCGGGTTTCTTCCAACCCTTTCACGGTTTCGTACACATTAGTCTGGGTTGACATATCGACATTGAGCAGGATATATGCAGTCACAGTCATCAGGTTCAAGCCTTCTATTTCGCGATGCGTTCGGCTTTGCAGAGTACCTCTTAATCCTTTCCGCATGACAATTTTGTAATAGAATAAATAGAAACTTCAGAATTAGAGATTTCCTTTCAAATGAATAGCGGTTTTTGTGAGATCTATTATGGTTAACTCTGGGACTGCAGATGATTCAGCCCAAGCTATTGCCCAACTAGAATCGTTAATCTTGACTATCAATAAATGACCTTCATCAGACCCAGCAGTTCCGATGTAGTAATCCTGAGCAGATTTGGTTCTCTTGTATTTCACTCCATTTGCAGAAACCTTACCAGCTGCTGTTTCAGGAGCCAGAATTATCGACTTAATGTCTTCCAGCAGATTCCAATTTTCAGTCTGCCAAACTATCTCTCCTTCTTTTGCCACTGCAAAAGCCTGAATCTTTGGATTATTCTCGTAAAGTTGATACCATTGTCGACTAATTGCAGATTCCAAAACTAGACCTCCAATCTTGTATTAGGAGTGCAATAGGGAATCTTTCCAACGGATGTTCCCCTATTCCAGTCCAATCTTAAACTATCTCAGATTTTACCCTTCAGTGTCTTTGCTGCCCGATCAACATCAACATAAACACCATCTGGTGTTGCATCTGGTGCGCACCAAGCAATGACCCATTTTTCACCCTCAATCTTTGCTAAGATAAGGACACCATTTCCTTGGACGTTGCGAGCCACTAGACTCTCAGGAGTTGATCTCATTGTGGAATAACGAACGTTATTCTGGGTGACTGCAGGACTGCGAGATTTTACTGCGGACATTAGACTACCTGCATCCGCGGTAAGATCCCAATTATTACTTTGCCACAGTACTTGCCCACCTTCAGTTATTACACCAAAAGCTTGCACCATATTGCCTGAACTATTGTATGCCATTGTGTATGCATCCATTACAGGATCGCTCATTGTAAATTCACCCCGTTAAATGTACGGTCTTATTCTGACTCCCGTAGCCTCTCTAAATAAACAAATCCTTGATGGCCCCATTGTAGAAGTTTAGAGAATACACTTATGCAGTATTGTGTTTTTTCATGGGTATGGACTCAAAACCAATCTGGATGAGTGAAAAAGGGACCTTCCTTCGAGTTATTGTTAAACCAAACTCCAAGGAAAAGCAACTAATTGCTGAGAGAACTCCAGATTCAATCTTAATCAATCTAACAGGTCCAGCAAGAGAAGGGAAAGCAAATACAGAATTAGTGAAGAAACTATCCAAAATATTGAAAATTTCATCTATCACAATTAGGATTGTTGCAGGACACAAATCACGAGAGAAAATTCTCCTGATAGATGGTCTAAGTACTGAAGAAGTTGAGCAAAGGCTCTCACAATGAGATAGGTAGTTATATAGAGGGTATTCATAAAAAAAAGTCCCTGCAATCAATATATAGTCCAAGATAAAATGAATTTTGGAGGAACCATCTTCAATGATAATAGAGCAGACAAGAGCACTCCGGATACTCATTTTTACGGTAGGATTTGTCTGGGTTATGTTTGCTATGTTTGCTGGAAGATTTGCACAACTAGATGTTCTTATTGCTCTTATAGTCGAAGCCGTTCTCCTCTATCTCTCAGTCTTTGAACGTAAACTGGCCGAGAGAGATCTTACGATTTTCTTGCTCTTATCTCTCATCTATATTCCCTTCTCAGTTTTAGGTGGAATTTTCTCAGAGATGGTCTTAATGGTAGTTGCAGGAGCTATCATCTATGTTGTACTTACCGAACGTAGCTGGTTCCAGAAACTTAGATCAAAATATGATTCTAGTAAAGTACTACTTGCAGGAATTTACTCTGCTGGAATCTTCTATATCATCCTTGTAATGGCTCTTGGAGATTGGATATATCCTGGTGTTATTCTTGCCCTTGTTATTGAGGTCTTCCTACTCTACTGTGCGCTCTTTAGACCTCCGCCAAATAAGATGGAACTTGGTATTATCGGTGTACTAGCAATAGTGACCCTAGTTGTAGGTAGTTTCCCCATCTTTCACCATGTTGTGATAATGGCTGTTGCAGGATTATTGCTCTATGGTGCAGTTCTTGCGGAGCCAAAGTTTCCCCTCACAAAACGAGCGTTAAGCACTGGAATTGTTGTAGGCATCATCATGACTTTTCTGGGAATATGGTTGGCTCTGAAATTAGGTGTTGTATTTTTAGTAGGAGCAGAGATGTTGGGAGCGATATTTCTTACATTGAGAGGTAAATATACACCTGAGGAGAATACGATCGTTGTAACTATTGCAAATTCTTCAGCTATGGTTACAATTGGAGTTTTAATCACATTTCCTGCAATTGCAATATTCGATCCTGCAAATGCACTTTTTGATATCAATCATGTCTATAGCAATTTATTCAATCCTTTGAACACGATACTTTTCATGATGCTTGTAACAGGTATGAGCGCCCTCTTTGGAATTATATTATTAGCACCATTTAGAGACCGATTTGAAAATGAAGCATGGCCACAAGTCCAACCTCAGGCATATACAATAAATTCGATTGGGGGAGATATAGAAGCAAAAAAAGCGGTCGGTATTGGTCTTGGGATATCAGGCGCTTGGGTGGGTACAACAAAAATTGCGGAGGGGCTTTCAGGAGCCGATCTAAGCTCATTTCCGAATGCATTATCCCCTGTAATCCCTTCAGCATCAGCAGTTCCAAACTGGATTGGGCTAAGTAATTCTCCAATGATGGCCGGAATTGGATTCTTTGTAGGCTGGAAGAGGTCACTTGTTATTGCTATGGGTAGTCTAGCCTCATTCTTAATCTGGTTCCTTCTAGAAGGAGCTAGTCCAGCTGTGGACTTTGCATCCCATATCAAAAGAGCTGAGATTCTCTATATTGCATTGGGAGTCTTTGTGACCGTGATAGCAGGAGATTTCCTAAGTGGTCAAAAAGATAAGGGCAAAGAAGAGATGACACCAGAGGAATTTGAGAAGGAAACATCAGATGATATACATGAGATAGATGGAGCAGTCATTATTGAAACTCCAATCAAGAGTAAAGAATTACCAAGCAAGCTACGGGTAAAGCAGGAGCTATTCTCAATAGAGATGTTCAAAGAAGAGATTGAGAGGTTCAAAGAAGAAACTCGCAAAATTATTACTGACCCACGAGGGTACTTGAAGTCTAGAAAAGGACATGTTCCACCTTGGATGGCATTTGTTTCCCTAGGGTTGTTTATGATTGTTGGAATAATTATCTTCTCGTTCTGGGCACCATTTCCAGGGATTCAGATTCCTTGGTTATTGATTGTGGTTGGTACACCTATTGCTATGGTTTCAGTTTATTTCACTGCTCGTGCAATTAGTGAAACTGGAATGCTTGCAGGTTATATCACAGATATAGTAGCAATACCTGCAATATTACTTTTCCATGTGGGATTTGCAGTCATTACCACGTTTATGTCAATGCTGGGGGCACTTCAGGATGCTGCAATTGCACTCCTCGTACACCTAAAACTGGGAAGTCTGACAAATGTTCGTGGCACGGCTATTCTGAAGGCAGTAAGCATAGGTGCTTTACTTGGCACTACAGCTGGTTCTTTCATAACATTCACCCTGTTTGAAACTTACTCAGGTTTTGGTGGTGCAGACCTTCCAAGTCCTGCTGCACAATTATTCGGATTTCTTGTAGTGAGCCTCCAAGGAATTGGAGAGTTTCAGTTACCGGGAATGAGTCAGTTTGGTGATGTTAATCCATTACTAATAATGGCCTATCTTCTTTCATTCGCCATTGGTGGTTTTCTTTTAGGAAACGAGTTGAATAAGCGTGGACTAAGCCCCATGAGTCTAGTTGTTGGAGTTCTGATTCCACCAGCAACGGCAGTGGCAATTCTAGTTGGTGGCTACATTAATTATAGAGTCAAGAAAGAGCAAGAACCAGAAGAGCCCCTTTCAGATGAAAGTCCGATACAACAACAAGTAGAGCTTCAGGATGCCAATTATAATAGAATTAGTAGGATACTCAGCGGAATCGTTGCAGGAGAAGCAGTTGTTACTGTTGTATGGGTTTTAGGAATTGCACTCTCTGCGATTCTACTTGGAATTTGAAGTTCTTCTATTTACGGTACGTGTCTTCCAACGCCTTGTCCCATTCGTCAACCTCGGTTTCAGGTTTACTGCGTCGTTTTCTTCTAGCCTTCTCACGTTCTTTACGGGCTTTTGCAGCTTCTTTTCGGCGACGAGCAAGGTCTTTCTTTCGAGTCTTTTCAAGAGCCTTATCTTCTTTGGTCAATGGCTCTTTCACAACTTCTGCTCGTTTTGAGAACCAACTGATTACCATAGCAAGAAATGGGAAGAGGAGAACAATGGGAAGAAAGAGTAGTAACATCATTTCTGGTTGTAAAATCTCCATACTACTCCGGATTCCAATAGGTAGATCCAAGAGGGAGGTTATTACTGTGGGACTCATCAGAATAAATGCAATAGCAACTACACTCAGGAATCTAATCGCAAAACCAGTGATTGTAGAGCCAATAACATACAGTGATGATGGTGCTGCAGCCTTTGCAGTCAGTTCGTCTCTTGCATTCGAATCGGTCTGAAGAAGGTTATCAACATATATCTGAAGACGGCGAACATCTGAAACTGCATCAAGGTTCTCTAGCGCATCTTGTGTGCCTACTACTTTTCGTTCAATTGCCTCGCGCAAAAATGAAAAGGCAGTTACACTCGTGGTGCGACTCATACTCGTACTGCTTACTCTTCCACCCCTCTCAATAGCATCTTGTTTTCTTGTCGCTTGCCTGAGTGCGAGAAGCTGTTTTTTGAGGGTTTCTTCTCGGTCTTCAACGGGCTTGCCCACCGAATAACTGTAAATCATCTGGTAGCTTACTTCTAGGTATGCGAATGAAATGATTGCTAGAATTTGTGCCCACTCACCTAAGAAAATGAGAAAGTCCGAGGGGAACGGATCCAGATTTGGAACAGTTAACAGTTTGTAAGAAGCAATTATGATAATTGCTTGGATTGATAGAAAGGCACCTCCAACAGACTTGTGGTTCATCTTTACAAGGGATTGCAGAAAGAATGCAATACCTATCCCGGCGCAGAGGAAATACAGGAATAGAAATGTATTGTCCCATAATGCAAAAAGTACCGATGACATATTAGCTCCGAAAGAGGTCCAAACTTGTTGAAGATTAACCAATGGTCCTTCTACACCATATGGCTGCATGTACCATGTCCTTAGAACAAGAGTATTGTAGAGCCCTACAACAAGATCATTCGGAAGATCGCCTCCTGCAACAGCACTAGCAAGACCGCTAATCATTGTACTTGATAGGAAGAATACAACTAGGGAAATCAAGCGAAATACAGTGACAATAAAGTCGTATGGAGCATTCCAATGCCAGATATCATTGGAATCTAATAACCAGTAAACAAGATATGCCATGGCCGAGAAAGTCACAATAGATGCAAGGCGTAGGATCCAGGTAACGGCCTTCAAAACATTGCAACCCCCTGCTGTTTTGCTTGATTGTAAGTCTTGATTATTGCGGGAAGGAAGTCTTCAGGACCTACATTGATAACTTCAATACCAAATCTTGCCAGGGCTCTAGCTATCTTATTTCTACGCTCCCAGAGTTCCTCAGATACAGCTTCAGCAAGCACCTTCTCAACAGGTCCAAACTGCCCAACAGGTGCTTCGAACCAAGGACCAAATGGGCTAATCACCATTGCTTTGTGTCCATTTGCTACCAAGGTCTTCATAGCATTGAGAAGAGGCGCTGGACTCTCTTCAAGATCAGTCATCCAGATGAACAAAGAGCGCTTCTTTGTATTGTTTACAACATATTGAATCGCAGTTTCGTAATCACTCCAGCCCTTTGGTTCTGCTTCAGCTAAAACTTCCAATACGTTATACATATGATTAGGCCGTGTACCTGGAGGAGCAAATCCATGAACAATATCACTGAACACGCATGTACCAACCAAATCCTTCCGCTCAAGCCCTATATGAGTCAATAGAACAGCTGCGCGGATTGCATACTCTAATTTGGTATTCTCAGGATATCCATTTCCCATACTTCCGCTAGTATCTACCATACAAATGACTTGGATGTTTTTCTCCATCTCATACTGGCGGATGACCATATCACCTGTTTTTGCACTTGTCTTCCAATCGATTAGTCTGAATTCATCACCAGGAACATATTCCCGAAATCCTGCAAAATCAGCACCCATACCCACTGTTTTTGTTCTGTGTGCTCCAAACATGAGTCCTAGTTGACGTTGTTTACCAAGTGCTTCCATTCGACGAACATCTTTCCATGTTGGATAGACTAGGACCTCAGTCTGTTCCTTAAGGGTTCTCTTGTAATAATGCAAACCTAATCGGTCTCGCATGATGACCTCAGTAGGACCGATAAAGTATCGACCTCGCATTCTTGCTTGTAGAATGTACGAGAAAGTTATGCTACTTCCGGGTTCAATCCTTGAAGCGATAAAGTTCTCACCAATGGCAAGAATCCAGGTTTCAGGGTATTGATCGTGAACTTCTATAAAATCAAAATGTCTGCGGGATACATTCTTTATTGTGACTCTAACTCGGAGAAAATCCCCAGAAAAAACCTTCACTTTATCGATTTGACGATCTACTTCAATTCCAGCAAGATTTGCTGTGAGTGCAAAGAGCGGCAGTGTAACAACTAACCCAATCACAAGATAGACACCTAGGAGTACGAGGTAGAAATTAACGAAAGCGAATCCACTGGTTAACAGTAGAACCCCTGCGAATGTTACTACAAAACCTCTCTGGGTAATCACAGCTAATATTCTCCAGTTTTACCTAGGACAATCAACTTCACCCAAAATCTTTGAAACCACACGCTCTACTGTAAGACCTTCAAGCTCGGCTTCGGGCTTTAACATGAGTCGATGGTTAAGTGTTGCAATTGTAAGTTTTCTTACGTCTTCAGGAATGACATAATCACGACCCGCCATTGCAGCTCTTGTCTTAGACGCACTCATCAGCACTAACGAAGCTCTGGGGGACCCGCCTAAAAGAATCTGAGGGTCATTCCTAGTTCTGATGACTATATCACGAATGTAGTTGATAATATCCTCTTCTAGGAAGACTGTCTGACAAGTATTTTGCATACGAACCAATGTTGCAGGATCTGAAAGTATTCTAAGGTCAGTTGCCTCTCCAAGATGCTTTCGTCTAACGATCTCTGCTTCCTCTTCCTCAGTGGGATAATCCAGAATTAACCTAAACATAAATCTATCAAGCTGTGCTTCCGGTAGTGGATATGTTCCCTCCTGTTCCACAGGGTTCTGTGTTGCAATAATTAGGAAAGGTTTGGGTAACTTTCTGGTCACACCTTCAAGTGATACCTGACGTTCTTCCATAACCTCTAACAGAGCGCTCTGTGATTTTGGAGGACATCTGTTAATCTCGTCAGCTAAGACCAAGTTAGAGAACACAGGTCCTTTGCGGAACCAAAATTCTCCAGTTCGTTGATTGAAGACATTACTACCCAGTAGGTCAGAAGGTAGTGTATCTACAGTCAATTGTATTCTCTTAAAGGCGCACCCAAGGATTGAAGCATAAGTCCTAGCCATGTAGGTCTTTGCCAAACCTGGAACTCCTTCAAGTATCACGTGACCGTTTGCGAGCATTGCCACAAGTACATTCGAGAGAATATCCTTTTTACCGACAATGATTCGGTTACACTCACGAATGATATCTGTTGTGAGCTCGCGAACCTCATCAATACTCATTGTCGCTGTTGAGTCGATGGTCGCTGTATCGTTTGTTTCATCTGTTGCCATTTCTTCTACCTCTGATTCATCTTATGTCTATCAATAATGATTGGATATTACGCATGAAGAAGAAGAGCTCCATCATCTCGCTCTCCTTGATTTTCATATGAGAATCTGCGGAAATCTCCTCAATTCGATCGATTAAAGCAAAGAACTCAGCCTTCTTTAATTTGGAGTCTTTGTACCGCATCACTTCCCATAATTTCTTGGGATCATACACAGTCCAATTTTGTTGTTTCCTGAGTCCTCGTCTCATCTTTCTATACAACATCTTAACGACTCGGGCATAGTTCCCCTCTGTTCGATAGTATGCCATACGTTCACCAAAATATGTCTGGCCCCGTCTTAGGAATACATCTGAAACACTCTTCACTTCAGGCTTCTTTATTTCAGGTAGATATTTCTTGATACCAAGAGCTGTAACAAGGGGATATAATGCGGAAATAAATGGCAAGGATGAAAGCCATAGAACTCTTGATAGATACATACCAAAGAAGAATTCACCGGAATTCCAGGGAACTGCTAATAGTTCCTCACAGAACACTATTGGTTGTGTAGTATCAGATTTTGATAACCATTCTATTACGTTGGATGCAAATTGTCGATTTCCTGAGAATCTTTCGTACATATCATTGGTGAATATACTCGGGTCACTTGTTGCAACGATGCGGCCGCCATTTGGATTCTCTTCTGTTGAGAAATCTACGGCTCCAACAACAGGCAAGCTACCAACCCATGTTTCATTGACAGGATCAGGTGCTGGGTCTGTGATATTTGTTTCACACCAAGATCTGGGTGTACTCCACGCAATACCAGCCTGCCCAAGTAAACAATAAGGACTAATTGCTGATGCCCAATTGAGATGAAGCTCGTCTACTCCTTGTGTAAGAAATCCTTGATCGGGCCTGATTCCATACGGATTAGTGAAGTCCCTAATTATGGGAAGACGAGGTTCCTTGGCAGGATCATAAGAATCAAGATCGAGCAGGACACCACCAGTGAATGAGAGCAATCCCTTTGTCTGATTTCCAATTGTAGTGCCGGCTAAGAATTGACCCATGAGATAATTCAGTATTGCAAGTGAATTATTTGCAGTCCCAAAGTCATCAGCTATGAGTACACCTCCTCCTGCAAGTAAATGTGTATAAACTACTAACGTGACATCAAGACTGAACGACTGAACTGGACCCATAATGACAAGCACTGCAGACCCATTTTCTCGACTGAGAACACTCATGGATGCTTGAATGCTTCGTACATCACGTGAAGTATCTTCGATAGAAACTCTGAATTGACTGAGACCATTCCAATCCTCATTATAAATGGAGAAATCTTGCGTATACGTAGGTTCTGCACCTATGAGTGTATACCCAGCAAGCATACTCACTGGTACCCATGCTAATAGAAAGAGGACAACTTGCAAGATTTCTTTCCAGCCCATCTATATCACTCCGTGTTTCTTACTCCATTGGTGCACTAGTGTCAATCCTAGGGTAAAGATCAGTAAAGATACGTAGTGCCGCTTCGTAGCGCTCACGAGTCATCTCGTGGTGTGAGAAACGGGCTTCCTCGTAAGTTTGAACGAACTGCTCGATTGTGGGTCCATCAAGTGGAATTGACTGCAGCACCCGGTCCAAGTACTCGCGTGCGGTTTCTGAATGAGTTCGTTCGGAGCCCATCTTTGTACCACACATCTGCTCAAAAGTACGATACGCCAGAGTAATGGAAGCACCGTATTTTCCTGCATCTGCAAGTTTCTTGATATTCCGTAGTTTGGTGGGTATATCAATTCCTCTCGATAACACAACTGAGCGAAACATTCCTTTTACAATATACAGATACGCTAGGACAGCAATTACTGCTCCCAATAGCAGGATACCTGCAATGATTAAGTCGGTTTCTTGCATAAAGTTACCACCTGTTGTTTGAATCATAATTTCAAATGTTTCTGAATATTCATCATCTGATGTGAGTGTGATAGAGAATTCAACAATCCCTTCAATATGACCTGGTTGGTCATAACTGATAACACCTTCTGAATTAGTAGTGAGCGGTATATTTGTTCCATCAATATTGAGTGTTACAGATCGACCAACAATAGCATTCAGGTCAGGGTCAGTTAGTCTAACCTCAATGTTAAAGGACTGATCAGGAGTCACTCTAGTTGGTGATCTGTTGTCGAATGCAATATCTGTGAAGATGTGTATTGAGTTTGCAGAAACATCTGAATCTCCATTGATATAGGTGCCTCCTGCATAATCAACTGTGATTACAAAATAGCCATTGTTAGACCAAGATGTAGGTATAGTCACAGTAACTACACTGCCAGAGCCTTCTGACAGGATTACCGTGTCGATTAATGTCATGTTAAGATAGATTTCAATGGAGGCCCCATTGATTGGAGCCCCATCCTCATCAAAGAGTTGGAGTTGAATATTGAAGGTTTCTTCAGGCATAAATGAGGCACTACTAACTTGGACATCAATAGTAGAATCAATAACTACAATTATTATCCAAGATCCAGTTGTTGATAGTACATCACGGTATGGAGAAATTGAATCAATTGTGATGATATATTGATCACCTGCCCAATTATCTGGAATTGTCAGCTGTATTGAAAATAATCCAGCTATATCTGTAATATCTGTTGCACCTGTATAACCACCATCGCATAGTGCATGGACTTCTACAGAGAAAGCTGCAAAACCACCATCATTCTCAACATAACCAGTAATTGTGATTGTATCTCCTCGTGAGAAAATATTAGAAGTTGGCTGAGTGTCCATGAATAGATCAATATATTCACGTACCTCTACATCTGCAAAGTTTGAACTGATATCAGGAAATGATGCAGTGGGTGCGTTGAAGAGAACATAACCTGAATTTATTCCAACTGAGTCTGTGTACGGGATAAGATGAGCATAATTAAAGTTTCCAGAACCATCAATAGGCTCAGTTGAAAGAAGGTTTGAGTCCCACCAAATTTCAATAGCATAGCCTGTCAAGGGTGTACCATTCAAGAAATGAGCAGTTCCCGAGATAGTTATTGTTTCACCCAGATATGCGGTTGCAACATCTACAGTTGCTGTAATCACAAGTGAATAGACTTGGATATCAATCGAACGTGTTGGGGATAACCCAGAAGTGGCAATACCAACGGGAGGAATGTATGCCCAGACCTGTCTAATCCCTAAGGCGGTTCCTCCAAGCACTTGAAAATCAGTTGTGAACGCACCGGTCCCATCTGTCATGACATCCTCCATCCAGAAGTATGTACCTAAGGGATCACCCCAGTAAAGGGATACTGAAGAGAATGCATAAGGTGAGCCATTATCCCAAGTCACGATACCTGTAATGGTCAAATCATCAAGGACAATGACAGGTGCAGGTGCTTCTGGGGATACGGTGAATGATATAAAGATGTATCCAGGTGCGGTAATCTCAATCGTTGGAACAAACTCTTGTATACCTAGAATCCATGGATATGGTGCCGAATACCGCACCACAAGGTCGTAAAATCCAATTGTAGTATCAGAAGGAATTTTCCAATTCAATGAAAAAGTCCCATCTGATGCAGTAATCGTGCTATTAACAGGAATTCCCAATACAAGAAGTTCTACAGTTGCGCCACCATAAGGGATACTTGGTGAAACGTACCAAAGGGTTCCCGAAACTACAACAGTGTCAAGTAAATTGTAAATGGCAAGGGGTGTGTTAAGACCAGTCAAATCGGATTCCCACTGATCAAGAGTCAATAGGGTATGAATTGATTCATTGCTAGCTTGAAGTATTGTACCTGCATAATATCCATACACATGGATGCCAGTTCTGAATAAATCGTAATCCATTCCTGAATAAATCAAATTGCCATTACCTGTTCCATCAGTTGTGATGTCACCGAGCCAAAAGAGTGTTCCATTGTCCCAATAGATGCTTACATCCACAAAGGAAACTGGAGTACCATTATGAGCATAGTAAAGGTAAGCATGAACTGTGAGGGTTTCATTCTGCATCACAGGATTAGGTAGCACTGTAATCTCTAGGTTGATTACATACTTTATACCAGTAACATCGAAAAAGTGGTCGAGAACATCGTTGTTCAATGGGTCGGTTGCAATATACTGGAGCCTGAAATTGAGGGTATACTCAACCAGTAGTGCAGGAATCTCTCCATAGAAACCCCCAGTGCTATTAGTTAGCATACTACCAAGATAATCCCAATGTGTCCCATTCCAATACGATAGGTCAACAAACTCGCCAACTAGAGGTGGTGTTCCTCCAGAGTACGATAATACTCCTTGAATCACTATGTTATCATCAACATATATCTGACTCTGAATTGCTGTAACTATCTGAAGATCATATTTCTGCAATTGAATTGGGGGTGATAAATTCTCTACAGCATCGGAAATTAGACCAGGCCATAATGTTGTCCAATTCACATTGACTTGGATAATCCCAGTTGACATGCTCACAGATAGGTTGTACTGGAATTGGTAATCACCATTGATGTCCGTGAACTTCTCAAATATCCATGTCCCGGATGCATTTATCCAGTGAATGTAGACCAGCTGATTTTGAAGTGGTGTTCCATTAGCAAACTGGAGATGACCAGTAATTTGGACAGTTTCATTCAGATAGTAACTTGTGAAATCTGAATTGACTGTGATCAGTGTATCCGTGATATCAATCTGTAGAGGTTCATGGAGAGACTCACCATCAGCAATATTGGTGTAGGGGGAAGTGAAACTGACCCAGACATCCACTGTTTCTATGCTATGACTGAGAGGTATCTGGTAATAGAATGCATATCCCCCTGTTGAATTGGTCCATGTCGTATCTATTACAACGCCCAGAGGATAGGTTGAATTTGCCCAATACAACTCAAGCTGAACAAATGTAAGTGGAGAACTTGAATTCTCTGGGAGTGTGGCTATACCCTGAATTGTGACAGTCTGTAACAGATGGATAGGATCAGGTGAATCAGCTATTGTGATGGATACATCATATTGTTTCACAGTAGTATCAAGATGTACTGATTCAGTATCAGTTAGAGCAGGAAGACCTGAGGTGAAGTTTGCCCAGTAATATACAGCACCCTCGTATCCCGCAGGGATGACATAGCTCACCTCGAAATATCCGGTAGAATTTGTCAAACTTGATCCTATGTTAGTCGTGGACCCAGCAGTCCAATACACATCGACCCACTGTGAGCCAATGCCGGAGTTATTCGATACGTGCTGTAAATATCCCCAAATTGTAACGGTTTCTCCAATAAAGACCGGATCTGGTAGTTGATACAGAAGAATCTGTGTTCCCCCAGCTCCTACATCAATAGGGATTGAAATGCTCCAATTTCCAGCAATATACTGCCATGGTGAGGTCCAATTCGCACGAGCAAAGTAGGTACCATCACTTTGAGCTCCAGGAATATCGTATGTCCACTGAAAACCACCAGTTGCATTCAGTGCACGAGTGGAGTTATCTTGAGTGCTAAAGAAAGTCCCCACAGTCTGCCCAGAGGGTAATAATGAACCATTCAGAAAATAGATAGCACCATCATAAGTAAGAGTACCCCCACCGGTAGTCGACGTCGGTGTGACGTACAAATCAAAACCAACTCTTCCCCACACTGCTACTACAGATGTGTCAGAATCTGCAGGGAGTAGACGCCAGAATGAACCTTCCCAATCACCAGCATAAGAAGACCAAACATCATGTGGTCCCACGGTCATTAGTGTTAGATCAAGGGGATCAACATAGACATCCAGTTCATAGTAACCATTCTCGTCAATGGATGCATTACCGACAAAAGTGGTATCCCACATAATCTGGATGAATCGATTACCATACTTGGAACTGTTTACTGGAATTCCACCAACAGTCATAACCCCAAAAACATGCACTGTATCCTCCCAATACGCAACATGAGTGTCCAATGCCTGAGAGATATTGAGTTCATGAGTTTCCGCTAGAATGACATCTGTGGGCTCAATTGATGCAAGTTCACTGGCAAAGGGTACTGGTGTACCCACTGCATAAATCTGAGTCGTATTGATAACCACGAAATAGGAATTCTGCCAAGTTGCGGATATATTATGGTAATTTACAGTGGCACTACTTGGAAAAGCATAGGTGAGATTTGCGATTGGGGGAGGTAATGACCCTCCAATGACAGCTGTCCCAATCACTTCATTATCAGTTTCATCATAGAAAGAGATTGTATCAGGAGTTGTGATGAAAACACCATCGACAGAGATAGTGGCACTCAGTCCAAATGAAGTCCCAATCTCAGCCCAATAAAGACCGTTAGTTGGCCAAATCAGAAGCTCAATTTCAGGAACTGGTGTGTTTCCTGGATCCTCACCACCACCCATATCATCAGGAAGTGGTATAGGAATGACCTGTATCCATTCTCCGCCATCAATGTGACCACTCATGGGTATGAAAACTTCAGCCCAGAAGGCCATGTGACGGACCATCAATGTACGCATATCTTCTGTAGGATGTTGCTCCCCAAGAGCAAAACCACTAACAATGCGTGCAGGTATACCTAAATCACGCATGAAGACACAGTATGAAGTAGCAAAATCAACTGGGAGTCCATTTCCTCGTTCTAAGAACCAATCAGTAACTTCCTGACCATCTGGTCGATCTAATAGAGCCTCTACAGTTATGTTAAGCATGAATGTACTTTGGAAATAAGTCTTAACTGCCATGGCAGTTTCATAGGCATTTGTACCCACACCCACAAATTGGCTGATGTTATCAATCACACGCTGCGTGAGGGGTTCGACTAATGAGAGGTCAGTGTAGATATTGTACTCCAGTGGAGCAGTATCACCTGGCTGTGCGAGAGCCTGAACTTGATCAAGGTCCTGATCCACAAAAGTGACTTGAAAACTGACCATGACATCTTCTCCTGTTATCCCTTCAATCAGAGGACTGAAGAGGAGAGTTCCATAGTCATCAGTTTCTAAATCATAATGCAATAATCGTGTTGGATTATCCACCACGTAAAGATCATCTACTAGTGAGTAAGTTTCAAATGAATCTTCAATGACACGGATGAAGGGGAATAGAGACGGGAGTGAGATAGAACCTACTTCAGCACCAGCAGTAGAATTGAAGAGTACCGTATAGACAATGTTTGTGGCTGCAGAGATTGGAATCAGTTCTGTGGAATTTAATGGTCTAGTTCCCTCAATTGACTTTGTCCAACCAGATCCATCATACTGGTCAAATGATTCCATCCGCCATAATTGACCCGGATCCGCAGGCCTCACATAGAACACAGGCTCATCCATCCAGTCCAGTATATCATCGGGTAAGTCGTCAAGTTGAAGGTCTGTGTAATTCAGATTGTCGAACCAGTTACCGTTACTACCTGCGAATTCATGCGTGTATGGCCAATATTCAATCTGGTCATATTCATAATGAGGATCCCAGGGTCTTACAGCCCCATATTGAACCAGAGCAAAACTATAGAGTCCCCACACAATACTTGCAACGATAAAAATTGAGCTGATTATTGCAGTGATACCCATTCGTTTACGGGTGGTTCCTTTAGCGCTCAAATGTTTGGTCCTCTCGTTTCCCCAGCATGGGGTTGGTGGTGACTATGACAAATATGGCGTATCAAGTCACTCACAATCGTCCGCTCCAAGCAATTAAAGGGTATCTTGGTTAACCCTAATCCTCTTTATCGAAACGACCTGAGAGTACAAAAGGTCATAGAAATCATCCCTATATAGTCTTCAAAAGACATACAGGAGGACTAAATTCATGCCTGCAAAGTCAAAAATCATTTATTTCATGCAAAAGGAACTATCAGAATCTAATAGTGGAGCTCATACTTTTGACCATACAATGAGAGTCTATACTCTCTCAATGAGGATTGGAGATGGACTTCCAGTTAATATTAGGGTCCTTCAAGCTGCAGCTTTGTTACATGACGTAGGTCGACCAAGAGAATCTGAATCAGGTGTTTCTCACTCAATACTTTCTGGGGAGATGAGTAAGCCCCTTCTTCAAGAACTTGGGTATACTGAAAGTGAAATCGAACAGATTCTGGATGCGATCCGAACACATAGATTTAGTGAGGGGCTCGAACCAAATTCCATTGAAGGAAAAATACTGAGTGACGCAGACAAACTTGATGCAATGGGTGCAATTGGTGTCTATAGAACAATTGCGCAAGGAGTAACCAAAGGAAGAGGAATAAGTGGATTCCTGAAGCACGCCGATGAAAAACTGTTGAAGTTGAAAGATCTGATGTACACTAAACCAGGAAAATTGCTAGCAGAAAAACGACACAAGGTCCTCCAGACATTCGTAGATGCATTACGAGAAGAGATTCAAGAACATGAATTATGAGCTGTTTTGCTCAAAATAGAGTTCAAGATAGGATTTCTGCACCAAATCGTTCTCATCCAAACCCAGGGTCTTTACTAGTTTTAGAATTCGTTTTCTTGCTGCTTTCATACTATCTTTTCCATCAGCAATCAACTCAAGCTCGATGTATCGCCCAACATCATCTACATCATCTATGCTAGCTGTGATTTCATCAATATCAAAAAACACCCTGCGTTTTGTGATAGTGGCGACATGTTTGAATCCAGTATGTTTCAGGATAGCTGTAATAGGTTCAATGCTACCTAAATCTGCAGTATACTCGATTCTTGTTTTTGTTTTCTTGTCAATCTTCGGCCCTTTGTAAGTGAGTTCGATTGGAGCATAGCCGGAATCAGAAAGTGACGAATCTCCGAGAGGTGTCCTATGTCTGAGACGAATCGATTCATCAGTTACGGAGAAAGAACGACATGGATGATCAAAATAGATATCGGACTGGGTTTCAGAGTTTAGTCTAACTCCTCCAGCTTGTAAGATTGTTTCCTCTATTGATTCTATGCTAGCAATCGGGAGTTTTACTTCAACCTCATAGAGCTCTTCCAAAATAATATCCTCACAATTTCAGTAAAGTTCTAGCTGTTAGATGTTTCCATACGTCACGCCACAAGCCAAATAACAAGACTGCAAGCAAGAGAGCAAGCTGGTGTAACCGTGTCAAGAATTAGTAGCATCAAGTGTGCTAAATGTGGAAAAGAATACCACGAAGAAAACGTTCCTGCAAACGATGGTTGTGGAGGCAGGATTGATTTCAATTTCGACCTTGAGGCACTCAAGGAGATATTTACCAAACAAGAGATATTCCAGAGGAAGTCTGGTCTTTGGAAGTACTTCGAACTGATGCCTCTCAGATCGCGTCGTAATATAGTGACGCTTGGTGAAGGAAATACACCATATCTCCAAAGTAAAAGATTAGCAGAAGAATGGGGAATGAAGAACCTCTTTCTCAAGAACGAGATTTTCAATCCATCTGGTTCTTTCAAGGATAGACCGATTTGTGTTGGTGTTAGTAGAGCATTAGAAGACGGAGCAAAAACAGTTTCAGCAGCCTCATCGGGAAATGCTGCAGCAGCGATGTCAAGTTACGCCGCAAGAGCAGGATTGCAATCAGTTGTTTTTGTTCCAGAGGATGCCCCATCAGGGAAACTCATCCATCTTAGAACATTGGGAGCAAAAGTATTCAGAGTTAGCAAAGTACAGGAAGGTGTTGATCCCACAACGACTCTACTACGTGCAGCCTGTGCTGAGTTCGGATGGACCCCTACTCCATCCTTCGGGCCATTCAACTGCTTCCAGTTTGAAGGTACTAAATCGCTGGGTTATGAAATAGCGGAACAGTCTGATTGGAACCTGCCAGATTGGATTCTCTTTCCAACAGGTAGTGGAGGTCTCATGGCAGGTACAATGAAAGGACTTTGGGAATTCAAGCAGATGGGTCTTATCGACAAGATTCCTAAACCAGTCGTGGTTCAACCTGAAGGGTGTTCACCGATTGTACGTGCTTTCAATGACAATATGGACCCGCTGAACATCACACCTTGGGATTCCAATGAAACTGTTGCGGGCGGTCTAGCAGACCCATTCCCCTGGGATGGCGATGCTGCTTTGAAATACTTAGATTTGACAGATGGAAAAGCAATTGCGGTGTCTGATGATGCAATCGAAGAGGCACTAGTTGCCCTTGGAAAATTTGAAGGGATATTTGCAGAACCGAGTGGTGTAGCTGCTCTTGCTGGACTACGAGAACTCGTAGGTCAGGGTGTGATTGATCCATCAGACAACATAGTTGTTCCAATTACGGGCTCAGGATTCAAGGATTTAGCGACACCTGATAGGTTGACTCCCGGTGTACCTGTGATTCCTCCGGATACTTCAGAATTGAAGAAGGCACTGACAAAATACGAGAGGTAGGTTAGAAGAATGAGTAAACATCACGAATTCATGAAAGAAGCAATTGAGGAGGCAAGGAAAGGTTTAGCTGAAGGTGGAATCCCGATTGGATCAGTAATTGTCATTGATGGTAAGATAGCAGGAAGAGGGCATAATAGGCGTGTTCAGAAAGGTAGTGCAATCTTACATGCTGAGATGGACTGTCTTGAGAATGCTGGAAGGCTTAGTGCTAGTGAGTACCAGAGGTCAACTCTCTATTCCACACTCTCACCTTGTGACATGTGTAGTGGCGCAGTCTTACTCTATGGCATTCCAAAAGTAATTATTGGTGAAAATAAAAATTTCCAGGGTCCAGAAGAATATGTAAGGAGCCGAGGAGTTGAAGTGATTATCTTGGATGATGATGAATGTACCACAATCATGAGTGAATTCATCAAGCAAAAGCCAAACCTGTGGAATGAAGACATTGGTGAATAACTGAGGAAGGAGCAATATGTCTACAAAAGAACTGCGGCAAAAAGCGAAGACCCTCGCTAAAGAGCATGAGTATCAACAGTATATGATAGAGAGATATCTTGCTTTATGGGGAGAAGAAGACACACTGCGGTTCTTAGAAGCCTGTGAACAGCCAATTAGAACCTCAATTAGAATGAATACGTTGAGAATGGAATCAGAAAAAACTATTGAAAGATTGCAGAAGAAAAAAATAAAGTTAGAAAAGATTCCCTGGTTATCTCATGGATATTATGCAGACTTTGAAGGACGCTCCACTCCAGGTGCATTTCTAGAGCATATGCTTGGTTTCTACTATGTACAGGGTGTTCCCTCAATGACGACCGTCGAAGTTTTAGACCCGCAACCAGATGAAACAATATTAGACCTAGCAGCAGCTCCTGGAGGCAAAACAACTCATATTGCCCAACAGATGCAGAATAGCGGCAAGGTAGTTGCTGTTGAGATGGATCGAAAACGAATATCAAGTCTTGAAAGCAATATTCTACGATGTGGTGTGACAAATTCAATAGTTCTGCGGGGTGATGCAAGAAAGATCGAGAAGCTAAATCTAGAACCAGACAGAATCCTTCTTGATGCACCTTGCTCTGGTGAGGGACTAATTCCCCTTGATCCCACAAGAAAGACCAGTAAGAGCATGGCAGATGTCAGATTTTGTGCGACAAAAGAGGATGAGTTACTAGATGCTGCAGTGACTATACTCGCTCCTGGAGGTACAATTGTATACTCTACTTGTTCTATTGCACCTGAAGAGAACGAATATGTCGTTGATGAAATCCTGAAACGACATCCCGAAATGAAGATTGTACCAATTCCTCTTGATTTTGGAACACCGGGATATTCTGAACCGTATGGTGTAAGTCTTGACGAGTCACTAAAACTGGCTAAGCGTTTCCTTCCACACTTACATGGCTCTGAGGGTTTCTTCATCTGCAAGATGATAAAGGAGGGTACAGCATGAAGCCTGAACTCTTAGACCCTATTGAATGGGAAACGATAATTGAAGCAATCGATAAAGAGTTTGGAGGTGGTGTGACAAAGAAACTTCTTGGCAAACTTACTCCAATGGCACTGGTTCATGGAAATTGGAGGAACATCTACCTCATTCCCACATCATGGATGGATATGCTCTTCGAAGAGGCTCCCAGTGGTTTTGATTACCATTTAGTAGGAAAACAGCTTGGAGTCATGACTCAAGATCGTTTTAGACTCAGTCTTCAGATTCTGCCAGATTTAGTTAAACTGACAACAAAGGTACTGATAGTTTCAAAGCAAGGTGCCGAGTCTTTCACATACGGGAGAAGTATACTGAAACAGTCAGTGCTCTATATGGATTTCAATCTGAAGCGGGGACAGAGAGTTCTGGTGATGGATGAAGACCACTTTTGCCTGGGAATTGCTGCTCTTTCTATGGATGCTAGTAGAGTAGGTCGATTAGGTAAAGACAAGCTTGTGGGAAAGAACCTCGTCGACATTGGTTGGTTCATTAGACGTCTTGGTTAGACAAACATGTCACCAGGTCTGTCTGAAGACTCAATGGACTTGCGCATCTTTTCAAGGCGTTCTATCTCGCGAGACTCCTCAAGCAATTGCTCTACATTAGCCTCTACACCATAGACCTCATTGATCTTCTCTAGCATGGTTGCTGCAGACCTTGGATCAGGTCTACCCCTCGTTGCGTAAGTAAGAAGCCCAATAGCAGCCTGTTCCTTCATCTCTAGTTCAGCAAGAAACAATGCAAGTGGCCCAGCAACAAAGAGACCTTCCTCAAGGAGTGGGACACCCCAATTTTCCAACTTCGGTTTGTATGCTGAAGTGGGCACCGCCCGCATATCTTCATCATCTTCCTTGAAACTGGCATCCAACCCTCCAAGAAGCAGGGTTTCCTCGAACTCATTCTCTGCAATCCAGCTAGCTAGTTTATCTATGAATCCCCATTGTTCTGACTGATGCGGTTGAAATCTGGGAACAAGGAAAATCATCTTTTTGGGCTCATAGGAATAGATCTCAAAGGGAAGAACAAGCCGTTCATTTTCCATAGAAACGAAGAGTGGTAACATGTCACTCTTGATGTATCCAACTCGTTCAGCATTAAGTGTTCGAGTTAGATGGGCAGTACTCAGAAAACCTACTTCACCAAGACCATGAAATCCACAGACGAACGTCGAACCTGGCTTAACCTTGAAACCTTTCTTCATAATGATTTGGAAGTTCGAGTCCGTAGTCGCTACAAAAGCCATTTCTATTCAAGCCTCAACAATCAATCATCGAGTCTGCTGCTTTTGAGCCTTTGTATGTGTCAGCATAAGATAGACTGTTTTGAGGTCCCAGATAATTGAATTGGATTAAGTTTTGAAGCATTGAACATTTTTAGAAAGGGTTTTCGTAATTTGAACAAAGTACGCGTAAAACTAATAGCACCAAAAACTATACCCTCATCATAAATTATGCGCATTTGAATGACGGAGTGGGATGATTTGAGCACACTCAGGGAACTATCACTCCAGCAAGTTGCACCACGCTTATTGGAGGTATTAAGAAGACAAGGCCTTGCAAGCCTAACAAAGTTCCAGATAGATGCAGTGGATAATGGAATAGTAAGAAGTGCAAGTCAAGTCCTCATTACGCATGATTACGATGAAGCCTATGTCATAGGTGAAATTGCATTACTAAATCAAGTTGCATCTGATCATCGAGCTAAGGCATTGATACTTTGTCCAAATCCGCACCAAGCAGAGAGAAGATTTCAGTCCCTGAGTCAGAAGTGTCGAAAACTAGGAATTGAAGCAAAAGCAGTAATAAGAAGAAGAAAAGCAACAGAAAAAGATGCAATTGATGGGCGAGTTATCGTAGCCACATACCAGTCATTTGACATTGCTTCAAGAATACACCCTGAGATTCTAGATGGGATTGTATGTGTTCTTATCGATCGTTTGGATCTTATTGGACAGCCTGAGTTAGGAGTTCGATTAGAAACAGCACTTGTGACTATTCTTGGAAGAGAAGATATTCAATACATCGCAATCTCTCCACCACTAGAGAATCAGAAGGAACTGAGTGATTGGCTTGATGCAACACCTATTGTGGACCAGAAAGAAGATGTCAAGCGTATCTTCAGTGTGAAGGCTTTTGATAACATCAATGACTCACTAGCAGACCTAACTGAGTTTGTTCACTACAAACGCGGTCAGGTGATGATTCTATGTGCCAACATATCTGCTGCTGAAGAGCTAGCAGGTCAATTATCAGGTGTTTTTGATGGAGACCGCTCAGCCATCCTCGATTTGAGATTGAGTCCAGAGCATCGAGATGATTTGAGACATCTATCGAGATTAGTACTGGAGAAATATCCACAATGTTTGATGACTGTAGACTTGGGTGAGATGGTAGCAAACGGCATAGCGTTCATCCATGAAGGAGTTTCGGCATCTCAGAGAAGAATTCTCTCGGACGCATGGGATGATGGACTTCTTCCAGTCATTGTTATGCCAATCCGTTTTGCAATGGCAAGTGGGATACGTGCAACTGTCGTATTCTTGATGGGCGTTTTTATGCAGAATTTTGGCAAAGACTTGGTGCATGAAGAGTCAGTCACTATGCTCTCTGAGTGGCAATTGAGTGAAGTACTTGGATCTGCAGGAAGACGAGGCGTTGATAATGAAGCCTTTGGAATTGTGGTTGTAGATAACAAGTCTGAACGCACAAGGATTCTTGCCAAGTATTTTGACAAGGATCTCGAGGGTAACCTCATACCTCTGCTAGGGGAAGTCGACAGTGCAATGGATGAAACCGAGAACATCCAAGATCTTGTACTCATGCAGCTTTGTGGAAAACATGGTAGTGGAGAAAATCCATTCTCAGTGATTGATCGATCATTCTGGGGAAGTAGTAGCAAAGTTACCGATGTGAGTAACATAGATTCGGAGGCTCCAGATGATACCTTGGTAGATTCACTTCTTGCAATGCGTTCAACAAAGGCAACACAAAACCGAGCTAACAATATACCTGACGATAGTGTAAAACTAGTATCAGTGAGACCTGACAAGATTGAGGGTCTTGTTCACAGCGGAAGTAGAGAAATATGGCATTACATCACTCTGAGATCGAAAGATGGTGTTTCGTGTTCTTGTGAATCATGGAAGTATCAGGGAATCAGAAAACATCGACTCTGTAAGCACTTGGTGAAATTCTCAACATATGCATTGAATCAAGATGAATCAAAGGCTTATGCTGCAGGAGTAATCGTCCAAGCATTGCGAGGTCTCGAGGTTTTTGGAGAACTTGAGGTGGATGGGCTCATTACAAGGGCAGGAGCACAAATTAGTTGTACTCCTCTTGGGGAAAATGTCACGGTTCTTGGAGTTCCTGTTAAAGATGCTAAGATAGTAATGAGAGCTATTAGTGACAAACGATCAGATTTGAAATCAATTCTCAGAAAGCTAGTCCATGCAAGAAAAGGGATGTCAGACACTATGGTCAAACAAGTACTCGATAGACTACCTGCAAAGGACTTGAATGAATTAATCTGTGAAGATCACGCGCCAGGGATCATAGAGAACTGCTTGGAAGAATTGGAGTACATCAATTCCATTTTGTTCAGACTCATGAATAAGAAGAATCCACTAAGAAAAGAAAGTAAAAAGTTAGAGAAGAGTTTGCATGCTCTACTTAGTGCTATGAGGTAACATTTTTACGGAAGTAGATTCGTGCCCCGCCTAGACCTTGGACTAGTTGTCAAGTCTTGGTGCGGTGAAAATCAATGAAGCTGTTTGAACATGAAGCGAAGGAAATCTTCCGAACCTTCAAGATGCCTATACCAGCAGGTGGTGCTGCAAAGACCCCTGCAGAAGCAAAGAAACGTGCCGCAGAGGTAGGCAAGCCAGTTGTTGTTAAGGCACTGGTTCTCTCGGGAAAGAGAGGAAAGGCTGGGGGAATAAAATTTGCAGATACACCTGAAGAAGCGGAGAAATTCGCTGAAGAAATTCTAGCAATGAGAATCAATGATTTACCAGTAGAAGCAGTTCTTATCGAAGAGAAGCTCGATATTCAGCAGGAAATCTATGCGGGTATCACTATTGATAGAAACGAACGAAAGTATGTCGTGATTGGTAGTGCTGCGGGAGGAATGTCAATTGAGGAATTGGCAGAAGAGAGCCCAGAGAAGATTATCAAAATGCATGTAGATCCAAGCCTCGGTTTCCAAGCCTATGAAGCTCGTGAGATGGCTATTGCTATGGGATTCAAGGGTAAACAAATCAACCAGTTAGGAAGTTTCTTCCTGAAACTCTGGAATATTGTTGATGCGTTCGATGGAGAACTTACAGAGATCAACCCTCTAATTCTTACAAAAGATGGACGATTTCTAGCTGCTGATGCACGATTGAATATTGATGATAATTCACTCTACAGGCACAAGGACTTCATTGAGAAGATTAAGCGAGAACCTGTAGAACAGAACGAACGAGAACGCCTAGCAACAGAGAATGATATGGCATATGTTGAACTTGATGGAAATATTGCTTGTATATGCAATGGCGCAGGTCTCACAATGGCAACACTGGATGCAGTATCGGTTTATGGTGGAAAGGCCAGTACATTTCTCGACCTTGGTGGTGGAGCTGATGCAAAGAGAGTTGAGAGGGGTATTGAGATTGCAATGATGTATTCGAATGTGAAAGCCATTCTTGTGAACATCATGGCCGGCATCACTCGATGTGATGATGTCGCAAAGGGTATCCTTTCCGCTCGAGATGATGGAGACATCAAAGTTCCTCTAGTTATCAGAATGGTTGGAACTAACGAAGAAGAGGGGCAAGAGTTACTCACCAAAGCAGGGATTCCATTCCTCAAGACAATGGAAGATGCTGCTTCTAAAATTGTTGAGCTCGCAAAGGAGGTTGCTTAGATGGCGATTTTGGTTGACAAAGACACCAGGGTAATTGTACAAGGTATTACTGGTGGTCAGGGAACGTTCCATTCTGGCTCTATGCTCGAATATGGGACAAAGATAGTAGCTGGTGTGACTCCAGGAAAGGCCGGAGAAAGCATTCATGGAATTCCTGTATTTGATAGTGTCAGAGAAGCTAAGGATGCTCATAATGCAACAGCATCAATCATCTTTGTACCGGCACCCTTTGCAGGTGATGCAGCAATGGAAGCGATTGCAGCAGATCTGAATCCAGTTGTCGTGATTACAGAACATGTTCCTGTAAAGGACGAGATTCGAATGATTCACGAAGCAAAAAGAAAGGGAATCACCGTTATTGGTCCTAACACTCCAGGAGTTATTACACCTGGTGCTAAACAGAAAGTTGCTATCATGCCAGGACATGTCTTTTCTGCAGGTAACGTAGGTCTCATGTCACGTAGTGGAACACTTACCTACGAGATTGCAGCAGGAATGACTAATGCAGGCATTGGTATTTCCACAGCCCTCGGGCTTGGTGGAGACCCTTGTGTTGGACTCACAACAATTGAAGCTGTCAAGTTGTTCGAGCAGGACAAGGATACTAAAGCTCTGGTTGTTGTTGGTGAGATTGGTGGAGATGCCGAAGAACGTGCAGCAGTCTATATCAAAAAGAACTACGATCTCCCCGTGGTTGGATTCATCGCTGGGAGAACTGCACCTCCAGGTAAGAGAATGGGACATGCCGGAGCTATCATCAGTGGTAGTTCAGGAACTGCAGCTGCTAAGATTAAAGCAATGAACGATGCTGGAATTCCAGTAGCTGAGAAACCAAGTGATGTCGCGCGGCTCCTAAAAGAGCATATGTAGAATCATCCAATTGAGTTGGGTCTGTCAATATGATGGACCTGCTCAATAGAACATCGGGCAAGGTTGGAGCGCAAGCTTTTAAAACAGAATACTTGTGGAAAGCCCGAGCGGGCTAATCAGAGAATACTCTGTGTGTCTTCTATAATATGAGGTCTTAATGATGCCAGTAGCTGACATCGAAAAACGTAGGTTAGCACAGCACTATTTGCTGTACAAGTCAATTTGCCGAAACTGTGGTGCAACAAATCCACTGAACGCAAAGAAGTGCAGGAAATGTAAAACAAAGGACCTCAGACCAAAGAGGCGTGCAAAGAAGTAATCTTCTGAAAAGCCGACATATACGGGCCGGTGGTCTAGCCCGGTTATGACGTCGCCTTCACAGAAATTGGTCATTTATTTGACCAGTTTTGAAAGTGGCGAAGGCCACGTGTTCGAATCACGTCCGGCCCACCACCAAAACAACAGTAAAATGGGGTATTTCAATGCCAAAGCAAATCTATGATGTTGACAAGTTCCTCGAAATGACTGAGGATGCAGAGGAGTGCCGTGTAAAGAGGGCAAGCGACAAGGTGAAGCTTAAACTCCGTACAAGCAGATACCTCTATACAATTGTTCTTGAACCCCAGAAGGCTGAAGAGGTTCTACAACAGGTCAAGTGCCAGATTGTAGAAGCTAGAGCTGAAAAATCAGAAGAAGACTAGATCTCAACTGTTTCATTTAGCTCTCCAACATGGGCTTTTCGCCCCTTCTTCTCTAACTTTTCAACAAGTGCATCACATGACTCAGACTCACCATGAACCGTGTAGAATTCAGGTTCACCAGGTATTTTCATCAGCATGTCTAGCATTCCTCTAGAATCAGAATGTGATGAGAGATGATGTTGACGAACATCAGCGATCACTTCAAACTCTCGATTGCTAACAGTTACTTTTCCTGTAGCGAGCAGCTCTGCACCGGGAGTTCCCGGAATCTGATAACTAACGAAGATGATAGAATTCTTTGGATTATCATGCATCATCTTGAAGTAGAGATGCGATGCTCCGCCTTTGAGCATACCAGCGGGAGAGATGACGATTCCACCTTTCTTGACTGCTTTTGTACGATCACGATTATCATGAATAGTAATTGAGCGGCTTACTGCTCGTTGGAACGACTTTGGGCTCTGGAGATACTCAGGATGTCGTACCAGTATATCATTGACCGCTCTTGCCATTCCATCAACATAGATAGGATATTTTCGTGGAATATTGCTCTGTTCTAGGATACACATGATTTCCTGACTTCTACCAACACCAAATGCAGGAATCAATGCAGAGCCCCCACGTTCAAGGGTCTCCAATACTGTATCAACAAGTCCCTCTTCCGTCTTTTCTCGAGGGGGATTAATTCTGCGTGCGTATGTACTCTCTGTTACAACAACATCATGCTTAGGAAGATTCTTTCGAGCTCCGGGATTCAATTGAGACTCGGTAGCATTGAAGTCACCTGTGAATAAGATTCTCTTGCCATTCACTCTGATTGACACCATAGAACTGCCAGGAATATGCCCTGCATTGAACAATGTCAATTCAAAGGGATGACCTAACGGTACGGTCTGCTCATAGGGTGTAGCCTGACACTGACTTCGCACTAATGCTATATCCTTCTTATCATAGGGTAACCGTCCTCGAGATATCTTGTACATATCCCGAAGGAGGAGTAGGCTAAGGTCTCTTGTGGCGGGAGTACAAAATAATGATGCGTCGGTCTCACGAAGAATACGAGGTACTCCACCAGAGTGGTCAAGATGAGCGTGTGTAATGGCAATGCCCTGTAGATTATCAGTAGGAATCATATCTGGAAATGAGGGGGGATTTGTGAACTTGACACCATAGTCTACTAGAATACTTTCATTTTTCTCCTCAAGATAAAATCCTGAACGACCAACTTCTCTGCAGGAGCCTAGAAATGTGAGTTGTGCCATGAGTTGTTACTTCCTTTTGTTTGTCTTCAAGCTTTTCTATCAGGGTCTCTCGAAGTTCTTTTCGAAGGAACAAGACGTCCTTGAAATAGCCCGTTTGTTCCCTTCTTTTTTCCTGCTCCAGGTCAATAATCTTACGTTCAAAATCGAGTCTGTTTTTGTCCCATAAATGGTCTCCCATATCAAAAATCAAATTCCTGCAGGCGCACTGATCAAGGGAGATCCTGTAAAGGTTGTCATTTTGTAACGTATGTCTCTGGTAGATCTCCGAAAACAGCATCTGAATCTTTGAATGAATAATCTCCTGTTTTTGGAACATCAGGTGCTCCAATCCGTAGCCGGAAGACTCGCCCGAGTATTCAGCAGATGAAATGCCGCTGCTATATCCAATTCCAGGCAGTGTATTATTAGTCGGGTATAGATAGCTGGGGTCTATGGGGATATATAGGCGAGGATCGTTTTGATCCCCATGGTCCTTGCTTGTTGTGTTTAAGATCAATTTTATTAGCCCCTATTTCCCTTTTGTTGTTACTGGAAAGTAGCACTTATATTTAAATATTTCGCTTCTGTAGGCACTGTGTTAACCCTTGCAAAAACACACCGGTAAAAATTCCGCCCTGGGCCGGACGCACTCTGGCGTGTTTTTCCTCTGGGCAAGTCTGCAAAGTTAGGGTTGGGTGAAGAAAACTCAGGGGATTTGCTCTCGTTGTACTGGAATGACTAATGATTCGTTCAAAAGGGTGTTGTGATAAGGGGAGTGATGGCAATAAAAGGATAGTGTTTTAAAGGACAGGCAGGAAGAATCTGAGGGGTTTGATGAAAAGTTCCCAGAAAAGGAAAAAGATCCGGAGAAGAGGTTGTAATCCTGGTAAATCAAAGAAAACCAGTAAGCTCGCCAGCATGGGGCAGGGCTAATGCCGGAAAAGAGAACGGCTTGAATGAGCACTTTCCGATTCCATGGAAACCGAATACAGAAAAAGTTTAAGATGCATTTCCTTTTCTATCACGTCTTGATCGATTCTATTTATGTCCCCCCACAAGACCCCTTCTATTTGGTCTTTTCTCATCTCTCTAAATGTATTTAAACCCTGTTTTAGCCACGATAGGACCCTTGCAAGTTCTT
>JABCTV010000289.1 GCA_018238205.1 Candidatus Thorarchaeota archaeon | reverse complement strand
ATAAGTCTGCGCTTCATTCATGAACTCATCGACTAGGTCCATGTCATCCTCAATGACCAGTATCGTACGAACTCTGCCTGCTTGAAGGGCTTCAAGGACTTCCTTCTTACCGTAGGTCACTGTTGCATTGCCCTTCATCAAGTCTCCCATGAAATTATCCCAAGCTTGGCGCTCAGCGTAGATCTCCGTTTCTTTAAGGATTCGAGAGGCTTCCTTCATCGCCTGATACAAGCCAGTTTCGTCAATAATACTGACGGGTATTATTTTCTCAGCAACTTTCTCTCTCAAGCGGTAGTCTAGGTCGCCCTTCTCTAGGAACTCCTGTGCACGAATTGTGTTGCCCCCGAGTACAATAGCATCAACATTCTCCAGATTATCCACGAGAAGTTTATTCAGTAACCGTCCAACGAATTTGAAGAACTCAACCATCTTCTCATCACGCAAGCGATCGTAACGTTTGGCGCTTTGACCTCCTGCACGTGTTTTCCCGATGATGAAGAAATCCTCGTCCCGGATAAGCTCCATGTGTTTTCCACGAAGGTAGCCAACTGTGACTTTTCCACCCTCAATCAGTACGATAACAACTAGGCTCTTGGGCCGCGTCATGTCTTCAAGCTCTTCGAGATTGAACTCTCGACCACAGATATAGCTGAATTGAGAGATTGGAGAAAGTGGAATCACAATCTCGCGTATCTCCTCGTTTGAACCACCTTCCTCTTTGACGCCATAGAAGAAAGCAATGCCGTTCTCTGGGATCGAACCTATCTTAGTCAGCTCGCTCAATATCGCAGTCAGATTATCGGATACGTTCTTTCTGTTTTGCTTGCTCTTTATGTTCTCAGCACCAGCTAGTTCAGCCTTGACAAATGAAATCGTGTCAGTCAAGTTCTTCGTTGGGGGAACGTAGATTGTCGTGAAAGAACTGTGCCGACCCTGATGCGCTCTAAGCTGATGCACCTTGCGCCTCAGGCGTTGTCTTTCAAGCTCCACGTTCTATCACCTACTTTGTCAGGATTAGTGCGAATGTCAACAGAGAATTAGTTGTCGTCCGGCAACTGAAAGAAATGCAGGCTAGACCGTATTTTAAGGTTGTGAACTAGCGGGGCAAATTACGCTGTGCAGTCAGCAAATTGCGGCTTTCGATAAGGGCAAGTTGATGACTATGCATGATGCAGCGCTTCACCTCAAGGCCTAGCGCATATGATACGCGAAAAGATATGAACAGACTGATTAGACAAGAATTCCTCTTGGTGCCTGTGTTCAAAATGACAAGCCCGGTGAGTGGTTCGGATGAAAGGCTGTCAGGTGACGAAATCATAGACCTTAGGGGCTGGAAAACAGATCGTGTTGCGGTTCCCTTTTTATTGGCTCTATTCTCACCAATCCTTATTACATTTCACTATGGCGTTGGAAGGCTCACCATCTTCTTCTTCTTTTTGTGGTTAGATGTGGGTTTTCATCCTCCATCTATATACTTCGGAAGCATTTCCCCCTATTTCCTTCAAACGCTGTTGATATCAATTCCATACCTGCTCCTAGGCATGATATCAACATGGCAGCTTCACCGCCTTTCAACTAGGCGGTCTTCTCCGAGGAGAGTGCTGATTGTGATTTCCTTAGCCGCTGCAGTATGGATTAGCTTCTATCTAATGGCAATAGTCTTTGGGCTATTGCATGGTGTGCATTCAACGATAGGTCCATTGCCTTTGCCAATCCCTTCGGTTGTAGCCATTTTGAGTAGAACTCGCATCATGGAGCTGAATAGACGCATAGAGTCACTGGAGAAACAGGATGCAGGACTAGTCTAGCTACTAGATTAATGTACGGGCAAAAGGAATAGAGGTAGCTATAATTCTGATTTGGGAAAAGCCAGCCCTCTCTCCGCTCTTTCTTGAATCAAGGAATCTAGCTTAAACACCATGACCCAGGTTTTTCGACACCTCATCGAGTTTGCGGAGATTGTTGATTTGACAACGAATATCGTGCGACCACTTCATACGGACGCTATGAGATATTGATCGTTCCAGTTTCATCATTCGAACGATAGATTCAAATCAGGGGATGGAGCCAGACGCATATAACAATGAGTGAGGAGCCATGGATTACCACCAATTTACATCATCCAAGTAAGTGTTTATTTCTCTCTTGGATTCAGTCCGTACTCCGTGGTTCATCTTCAACAGCATCTCACAAGTGAAGGAGTTTTGAATGACAAATGGCCGAGCTGACTATAGGCGAGAGGAAAATTCTGGGGAAACTGGCTGAGTATGATAGGCTGGTTTCCGCATCAGAGCTCGCCTTCGAGCTTCAAGAAAGGGCCGACCGAGTGATCTCCATCCTGAACTCAATGGCTATGAAGGGGCTCATCAAGCTGGACACAAGGGAACACATATTCCACATTCTAACAGATGAAGGTCGCAGTTACCTGAAAGATGGACTTCCTGAGGAACGCCTGTTTCATGCGGTTACGCGACTCGGCGGTCAAGCAGAGCTGGACAAGGCTGTGGCTGAAGCAGGTCTGGAGAAGCAGGCCAAAGGAATATCCGTCAACTGGGCGCGGAGGAATGGATGGCTGGAAATTGAAAAGGTCAATGGAACTACCATCCTCAAGACTAGGGTGGAAAACGTCGAATCAAGTGTGAAGAATGTTCTTGTTCTTCTGAGCAAAAAGGATTTCAACATACCCACCAAACTTGCAGGGGGTCTCGAAACTGCTGTTGAACGAACTCTTGTGAAGGAAATAATCGGCAAGACGTTCGAGGCCGCAATCGCGGAGAATCGCAGGGGTGAGATTGAATCGCTTCTATGGCAAACGGCTGAGGGCATTACTGATCTTACGCCAGAGCTTATTGCCAGCGGCGAATGGAGGAATTGCACATTCAGACCGTATAATGTGGAGCTTGAGCCTGCATTCGTAAACTATGGGAAGAAACACCCTTACAACGAGTTCATTGATTGGCTCAAGGAAGTTCTCGTAGGCATGGGATTCAATGAGTGGTATGGACCCTATGTTGAAACCGAGTTCTGGAACAACGATGTCCTATTCGTACCTCAAGATCATGTTGCTAGAGAAGTCCAA
>JABCTV010000082.1 GCA_018238205.1 Candidatus Thorarchaeota archaeon | reverse complement strand
ATCATAGGAACATCATATAAAGGGAGTTTTAAAAAATCTATTATAACTTTAGATTTTCGTTATTTGCAATCCTTTACGAAAAATTCCAACCTGTACCCCCCGGATACCGAGTTGCGTTTTCGAGGCTATATAACATATCATTATGAATATACCATAAAAAACCTGATTGCCCGTTTTAATGTTGAATATATGCCTGCGGATTGGCTGCGTATGACTATGGGTTACATAGGACGCCGGCTAAATTATAAGGATGATAATTTTGAACCGACAAATAACCCGCCGATTAGTGAAGCGAACGATCTCTCGCACGGATTTTTTATCCACCAGGAATGGAAGGCTGAGTTTCCCGGTTGGTTCGCTCAAATCGTATTTTCCCCTGTTATCCGTTACGACCAGATGAATATGGATAGCGATGAGCAGAAACGATTTGAACATCAATGGAGCCCGGGGGCAGGATTGTTTTTATCAGCGGGAAATATTTATAAATTATATCTTAAAGCGAATATTTCGCGGTCGTTTCGTGCGCCTACATTTGCCGATTTGTTTTATCAGGACGTCCGTGTCCGTATTGAAGGTAAGCCCAATCTGCTTCCGGAAAAAAGCGTCAATATGGATATTGGTTTGGGCTGCCAATTTTCAGCATGGGGTAAATTAGCCGCCGAAATTACGCATTTTAAGTACACTATCGAAGATTTAATTGTCTGGAAATTAGGAAGTTTTGAGGTTTTCAGGCCTTCTAATAGCGACGCCGAAATCAGCGGTCAGGAATATGCGCTTGAGTTTCGCACTCCAAAAGATTTTGTGGTTCTAAACTTAGGCTATACCGACCTGCAGCCGTTAACTAAAAGCGCTAATGAAACTACAAACAACAAAATAATTCCCTATCGTCCACAGTCGTCTTTTAAAGCCGGGTTCAATATCAATTATAAGGAGTGGCTGTTTACACTAAACTACAGAAATGTTGGGAAACGTTTTGTTAATGAAGCCAATTGGGCTGAAAGGCCGCCTTACCAGGTTTTGGATTTGAACTTATCCCGACTACTGCCCATCGGTTCAATTGAATCTACGTGGAAATTTTCCGTTTACAATCTGGCCAATGAAAAATATGAAATAATAAGAGATTATCCTTTGCCGCCGCGTGAATGGCGGCTGGGATTAACTTTAACATATTAATAAAACCAAATTAAGGAGGTTGTAATGAAAGAGATTGTAGTGAGAATTAAGATAGATGTAGAAAAACAACCACAGTTCCAGGAGGAATGGCGCAAGATACAAACTCAGCTAGATTCACAATACTCTAAGCTTTTAGATGAATACAAGCAGGAGCTATCAGGTATAGCTTAGACTATATCTAGTGTTTGAAGAGGAATTTAATGGATATTGATGACGAGAGGATTAGAGAGGCAGTTAGGCGCACTGAGATATTAAGAGCGCCTAAGCAGAGCCTATCTACCTTTGGCACAACAAATATATACTACTACCTGGTTACTGAACCGGTTTACTCAGAGCTGGTAAAAAATGTTACCGAGACAGTAGTTAGAGAGGGTAGAGTAATTGCCGAGAAGCCCCGGATTGTAACGCCTTACTATCTTTCCAGGCTTGAGGGATTTAGCTCAGAGGCTAGAAGATACTTTGGGGCGCTAATTAAGGCACACGGTCCTAATGCCCCAGGGCTGTTTTATACCTACAAGAATGAGCCTAAAGAGCTTAACATTGTCTCGGATACTTTGCGCTCGGTAATAGAGAAAATAAGTGCTGAGATTGATAAACGGGGTGACTTATTGGCTTCCATTATTAAGGGCGAGGACGAGATGTGGGATGTGTCCTTGATGAAGTTTATTTATGAAATAACCAGAGGCTCCCTGCGGGACAATGTATCCCAACTGGGTGCGAAGGGGCTTCTGGATATAGATTCCAGGTACGGATGTTGCTAGTCTGCCCCAGTCTTTCCCTGTTTTGAGGAATTCATCAAGTTTCTCTTCTGACATAGCCTTACAACCGTCAACAATCAGCCGTGCGAGTACTTTTTTGTACTCAGCCTTGCCTACAATACTCTCCATCTGTTTTTCAACGGTCGTTAGAACCTCGTTAATCAATTCATTCTTTGCTTCAAGCATTCTATATTTGGATTTTAGTTTCGCACTTGCCTCATACCTGGAAAGTTCGGATTTGGCTTGAAGTTCTGCTTTCATAGTAATAGTTGATGCTTTTTCATCAGCTCTTCGCTTTGCTTCCTCAAGTTTGATCTTCTTGTGCCTCTCTGCCTCGCTGATTATTTCTTCCTCTTTTTTAACAGTCTTGGCGTTAATGATTTCGATTATATTTGAGATACCGCTCATATCCTAGTTCTCCCCCACAAGGATTTTGTAGACTGCTTTTTCTGCCTCATCTTTTCTCTTGATAGCCGTCTTACGGATATTCTCTATTTTCTGGTCCATTTTTTTGAACACGCTAGACTCAATCTTGCTCTTCTCTCTTTCAATCTTAGAGAGCATCTTAGAGGCAGTCTTCTTTGCATCTTGCTCTGACTTTGCCATCAGAGACTTTGCTTCTTTATCGGCCTCTTCACGGATTGCCCGAGCCTGCTTTTCAGCATCTTCAATTCTCTCACGGGCTGCCATTTCACTTTCGTGAATTTTATCGATATCTTCATGCGCTGCACACATCAGGCCCATTCCTCGATTTTCCGAACATATGCCATTGTTTTACATTCCTAGATAAACGTTGACCTGTCACAAAGGTTATTTATCTGAGCTTGAGCCAGCCAACAATGAATGAGTCTTTCAGTAATTACTGATTGATAAGAAAAAGCGGTGATAATATGGGCCTGATGAGTCCAGAGAAAATGATTGTGGCCAAGATAATCTCCCATCGAGATCTTGAGCGTCAAGTCCTTTTGGCTCTTGAAGAATTCAGAGCATTCGAGTTCTTAGATGTAAGAAAACAGGCAGGATTGGTTGAGGTTAAGAGAAGCAGAGAAGAGGAAACTGTATTCACCGCACTGGACCGGTTAGCAAAATTAGTTAGTACACTAGACTTGGATTCCGACCGAAGTACTGGTCAAGTACTTGAGATTGATGACTCTACTCTCAAAAACTCACTTGATCTAGTTTCAGAAGTTATCACATCAGTAGAGAGCGAAGTGTTAGAGATTGATACTGAACTCATGGTTTCAAAGACAGAATTGGAACGTCAAAGAGGAATTAGAGATGTTGCACATTCTCTTAGACCATTAGGTATCGATCCAAGCTTGATTGGAACTACTGACTACACCTTCACCACAGCTGGTATAGTTCCTTCAGGAAGAAGAGACGAGCTGGAGTGGAGTCTCAACGAGGTTACTGAGGGTGCTTTTACCATGAACTCACTCTCACTCAAGAGTGGTGCTTGTGCTAGTGTAATTACAGTACCAATTGAGATGATGGGTGCAGTTGAACGAATCCTTTCAGCTCTTGAATTTGAAGTGTTTCCGATTCCGGAAGGTGAATCTGGTAGCCCCGAATATATTGTCGAGAAAGCTGAAAATCAAATGGTGCATCTTACCGAAGAGTTACTAAGTTTACAACAGCGTAAGGCAACTATCCACAAAGAATGGGGTTTTAGAATTCTAGCTGCTTGGGAAATACTCCAAGTAGAGAAACAACGAGTCGAGATAAAATCCCAGATTGTCTATACTGACCAATCAATTAAGATGTGGGGATGGATTCCTGAAAGTAGAGAAAATGAGCTTGAACCTATACTCCGAGAGAGAGTTGGCTCGGCATTAGAAGTTACATTTGATAAACCTGATTTTGCAGATCATGAAGCCCCAACATGCATCTCTAATCCCTCTTTCATGAAGCCAACGGAAGATGTTGTGAAAGCCTATGGTGTACCATCACGGCATGATCTCGACCCCACAAAGATAATGTGGCTGTCATTCCCTCTGATTTTTGGTCTGGTTTTTGCTGATGTTGGTCAGGGACTTTTGATCATTCTCATCGGTCTTGCAGCTCGAAATGCGAAGAAGAAGGGACAGGACTGGGGCGCAATTTTCAATTATTTCCAGAATGGTGCAGAAGGGCTCATCATGATGGGGATTTTTGCTATGCTAGGAGGATTTCTGTTTGGTAGTTTCTTTGGTTCTGAAACAGTAATTGAACCTCTTTGGCCAATATTTGCACACACGATTGATGGTGTTAAGAATCCATACCGCGAATCTCACATGCTCAAACTATCTATTGAAGTAGGAGTAATCCATATCTCCTTGGGAATCATACTGAATCTCTACAATAAACTGAAGCATAAGGAATACCGTGAAGCCCTCTCAGGACTGTCATATCTCTTGACCTACCTTGGATTCGTCAATTTACTATTTGGTGTGAGTATCAATAGTATTGGTGAGTGGTTCAGTTCAGTTGGCAATGTCTACATGTGGATTCCAATTGCTGGTATTGGATATGGTACAGGTAACAATGGTGTTTATCCTGCCCTGCCGATAAGTCCTCTGACCTTCTCGATTCTGACCTTTATCATTCCCTTTGTTGTAATGGCTATTACATCATTGATGGGAGGTATGGATGGTGCAGTTTTATTCTTGGAGCATGCTATTGGAATAGTGAGTCATACCGTGAGTTATGCTCGTATCTTTGCACTAAATACAGTTCATATTATTCTCAGTGCCGTCTTTATCGAGATGCTACCTCCACTGGTCATGATTTACTTTCCACCTCTCAGTTTGTTTGGTTTAGAAATAATTCCGCATCACTTCCTTCACGATGGTCATGAGATTGCCCCTCAGCTACCTCTTCTAGGAGCGATTGTTGGGACACTCATAGTTGGAATACTAGAGGGTCTTCTCGGATTTATGCATACTCTGAGACTACACTTTGTGGAGTGGTTCAGCAAGTTCTATCATGCAGGTGGTGTTGATTTCATGCCATTCCGTGCAAGACGAATTCACACAACTCAATTCAGAAAGGATTTGGCACAATCCAGCTATGTTGTCCAGTGACGATATATTCTATCTACTGTCCGCCGGCACCAAGATAGAGAGCTGCTAATTCAGGTTCACCTTTCGGACTGGGTTCTTGATCTTGGTCTATACGGTGCCTGTTATCCCAGATGCTTCGTGCAAGTAAGTCCGTTGTCTTTGCCTTAGTGTCGACATTCTGGGCTGATTGAGCATCTCCTACCTGTTGGAATACTTGTGCAGCAACGGTGTAATTTCCAACCGCTTCTCGCAACTGATCATTTGCATCGGAGAAGTGAATCTTTGCCTTGGACTTCTCTCCCTGCATAAACATATACTCTCCCATGAAGTCACTCTTGGCTCCTTCTAGTCTGGAGAGGTCACCCTTGAACTTCATTACCACACCTTGGAGTTGCTTTACTTGGTCATCAACATTGTTCTTGAGTCGAATATCTTCTCCTTTCACACTATCGAGCTCGTTTGCAGCTGCTTCAAAGGATACTACTGTTTGCTTCACCTTGGAAATAGTTCCATCATGAATCTCTAGGACGTTCTCAAGTGGATCATCCTCTTCAAGCATCGCCAACTCATCTTTCAATTTCTGGAATGTATTCAAACGTTCTATTTGCGCCCGAAAAGCTAATTGTTCTGATTGTCTTGAATAGACCTGTGCCTCAGAGGCAAATGCAGTTGCTAATGCTAATTTTCCTAGGTCCATCAATTCCTGGGCAGCTGCCTTGTCTCCAATAATCTTGTAATATGAGGCTGCCTCTTCAGCGTGCAGATTCTCAAGAATTCTAGACATTATGAATTTGACACCCTGCTCTAGCTGTGAGCTTTGCTGGAACTGAATCATATACTTCACATTATTTAACAGAGCGAGAGTCTTGTTTCGGAGCTCTCCAACCTCGGCATCTTCATTCTCTAAACTAAGGAGAATTCCAAGAGTATCGAGCCCTTGCCTGATGGAATCCAATGAGTCTGCTGGATTCTTACTCATTTCAATCTTGGTTTCATCCATTGACTTGCTAATGTCTTGTATCAATGCGGTCTTTCTCAAGTCCTTTGCAAATTTAATTTGGGCAATAATTCCACTGATATCACCATCACCCCTCTTCTTGAGCAAATCTTGAACAAAGGCGTAGGTCTTCAGGTCTCCCTGAATCGCACCAGTCAATTCTCTAGTCTTTGCAAGCTTCTCAGCTTTTCGTAGGTTCTTGAAGATTTCTTTCAAAACTTTCTTTGCTTCAGTTTTATTATTTAGTTGAAGTAATTCGGTGAGTGTCCGTACACTAGACTCTGCACTACAAAAGAGACTTTGTGCCTTCTTTTGTTCCTTGTCAATCCTGCTCTGTTCTGCGTTTGACTGCAGAGCAAGAACCTCTCTGAAACATTTCTCTGCTCGACCAAACGCATCGGATGCTACTATATACAGCTTTGATGCATCTTCAAGATTACCAGCACGCATCTGTGCATCTGCAATATCTGTATAGGTCATTGCTAGATAGACTTCACTGAGTCCTGAAGTATTGCTCTTCCACGATTTTAATGTAGTAACTTTTTCCTTGAGTTTTTTCTTCTTCTTGAATAATGGAAGTGCCTCATTATAGAGATCAGTCGCCTGTTCAAAGATGAAAGAACTTAGAATATCTCGCCAGATCAATTCATCAAAAGGATTGAACGCTTGTCTGAAAGTACTCTCTTTTCCAATTAGTTCATTGAGAAATTCGTCATAGAATTCAGCTTCAGCACTCTTAATCTTTCCAAGAATTGATGTTAATTCATCATCATCCTCTTCCAAAGACTCCTTCATTAGATTGTATGCTTGTAGTCCTAGGGCAACTCTACGAAGTTTTTGAGTTCCATCTACTTTGTGAGGAATGGCTGAGAACGGTTTTTCAAGCATTGTGTATACCTTGGCAAGATATTTTGATGCATTGCGAAGTTTATCCTCATGTTCGTTTTCCACAAAGGGGCCACTTGCTGCAGCAGCCTGATGTAACCATGCCATCACCCGTGCCATCCAGACATCTGCAAGATTGCTCTGGGTCTGGGCTGTTAGATCTTCAAGGGCTTTTTCCAGCTGTTCTCGGGCTTCACCTTCGCTCTGCGCCACTCTGTTTCGCAGATAAGCCAAATCAAAATCTCCAACCATGATTTGTTGACTGAAGGATGCAACATTATCATAAAGTTCAGTGAATGCATCATGCATCGCAATCCGCTTTAGCTCAATCCCTTCTCTATCATCTATATCATGAAGGGCAAACTCTCTCACGGCATCCTGTGCCTTTAGATTGAGCTCAAAAAGCAAACTTGTATAGATTTGATTATTATCACTACTTTCCTTTTTGCTTGATTTTTTTGAGCCAGGTAGAACGTTTGACATTCCTGCAACCTCCTTAAATTAAGGGCCCCAAGGATAAGATGTGTAACAATTACTTAAGCGTACTTACTCCATCCGAAAATGGTAAATTTACCTTGGTGGTGCCTACAACTCCTAATATGATTATGTTACAATATGTAACTATACAATAAGCATCTTTGGGAACCTGAGAAGTTGTACTACTCGTCCACACTTCTGAATCTGATCATTCTTCCATCTCTATACTTGACTATCTGACCATCTTCTACGAGTTTGTTGAGAACTTCACTTGTTCTAGAGCGTGATTTTCCCCATTTTTCTGCGAGTTCTGCTGCAGTCAGTCCACTGTCTTCGTTGTGCAATAGAGTAACAAGTCTATCCCAACTGGCATCTCCCTCAAGGCAGTTGGAGCGGTTTGGAAATATGTTGTATTGTCCACCTTCATAGGGCGATTCGGAACTTCCTGTTTCGATTTGATTTGTAAGTCCGATGATGGTATCTTTGAGACTATAGACAGTTTTTCTAAGTTCTTTGACTTCTTTCCGAAGTGCTTTGATATCTTGATTATCTGACATTTTTCCCCACCCTAAATCTCTTCGTAATCTTTTCTGAAATCGATATAATTACGCTTCTTCTTCTTTTTCTCGATACCCTCTTTTAATTCAGTGACCTCGAAATCTGTTTCTATCTCTTGACACGGTTCGTAGGTCTCCATATCATCAAGACTGATACATTCTTCATCAACTATTTCCTCATTTTCAGGACAATCTTCCAACAATTCTTCGGTATCATGGGGGAGAATATTTGTTTCATTTTCCTCATGACGCATGATCTGTATTGTCTTTCCAGAGGTAACAATTTCTGAGGAATCAGCTAAATCATAGTCTGACGATTCAATTTGAAGGATATTTTCAACTATCTCTTTAGTTTCCTTCATACACGGGTCTTTCTTATGGCGATACGTCACTGTGACCAACAACCGTCAACAACAATCGACAATTAAAACTTGCGTCAACTCCATTTAAGGATTTGTTTTTGGCAGAATTATGCTTATTCTTCTACGGTCATGGTTCTGGCAAAGGTCATGTATCCCGTGTGCGCCACCATCCATGTTGTTGGTCGGGTCTTGTTCTCTCTAACCATTATTTCTCGCTGAAATATCTCAAGAGTCTTGATCATTCCCCATTTACCCTCTTCTGACATGGCTTTGCATGTCTTCATGGTTTGTTCAATGGTGGGACTGTAACTGGCAAGAAAGCAACTGGATTTGAGGGCTTTATGAGCCTCATCCACAAGTAACCAAGGAGTTGCCAAGTCCAAGACAATGGCATCCACGTTTTCCTCTTTGATGCCCTCTAGGATGTCTTGGTGATGCTGAGTAACGTTGTCAGTGAGACTAAACTTTGTAAGGTTCTTCTGTGCTCCTATGTACATGTCCTCTCTAATCTCATAGGTGTACACATGACCTGTGGGACCTACTGCCCTTGCCAAGATTCCTGTGAGTGCAGCAGAACCTGTACCTGATTCTACGACTCGCGAGCCTGCGCCAATTGAGGCTTGGACGAGGATAGTCGCAGCATCCTTTGGGTAGATGATCTGTGTATTTCTTCCCATAGCGATTTGAATATCTGTGTGACTTGGTCTATGCACTTGGAATATTATGCCTGCATGGCTCTCCATCTTGTGACCGAAAGGCCGTCCTATCATATCATCGAATGCTAAGATTCCCTTATTGGAGTGAAACTTCTCTCCTGCCTTCACTTTACGTATCCAATTCCTCTTACCGTCTAGGAAGATGAAGACAAGGTCGCCATCCTGAATCAGGTCTTGCATAGAATGTTCTCTGTTTTAGTTGTGTTTTGAGTCTTGCTGAATGAATCGCGCGCTAGGATACCATCAAGCTAACCTTTATCCGAATTCACATTGGAGTCGTCTGGAGGTTTACGAATGAATGCGGGAAATCCAGACACGCCTGAAAATGAACATCCCGAAGATGCACAAGATCTTGACAAGCCTATAGATCTCATCCACAAATCTGCCCTGCCATACCGTCCACGTGTGGGTGAAGCTCTAGACTTGCATGTTGACTTGAACATAGGAGTAGTCTTAGGACGCTCAGACTCATTCCATAGAAAATACCGTGCTGGTGGACTTGGAATGATTGGTGGGGTCGCAGAAACCTCTGATGATGTTCTAACATCTCTAATGGGAATGCCAGTGAAACTTGACCTGATGAGCCCACATGTTATGCTCGTCGCTGGAAAAAGAGGTTCGGGAAAGAGCTACACTCTCGGGATAATTGCAGAAGAACTAGCTCTTGCGATGGAGCGTAGAGAGATTGAGGTTGCTGCCATCATGGTTGACACTGTTGATGTGTTCAGACAGATGGTAGATCCAAATGACGATCAGATTGATCTTCTCAAGAAATGGGATTATGAATCAAGAGGGTTCCCTGTGAACGTCTATATTCCTCGCAGGACTTACGTAGGTCTCCCAGATGAGGTTAAGAAAAAGGCTAGGCTTTATCCATTATCAATTGGTCCCAAGGAGCTGACAGTTTCTGATTGGGGCTATGTTCTAGAAAAAGGTGGAACTCTAAGCACTACCATGGAGAATCTGATTAGTGAAATTCTTGATAGTGTACGCAAAGGATATGCCCTTGATTCAGGAGAACATGTTTCGTTGAAACGTGACTTTAGTATTAAGGACATGATTCGATGTATTGAAACAAGCCCATCAATTGAAGGACTCTTCACACCCGCAACTCGTATGGCTCTTATCCAGAGATTAAAGCGTGCTGATAGAATGGGTATCTTTCATCCTGGGGGCACGAGTGCTCAAGACTTGGCTATTGCTGGTCAGATAACAGTTATTGACGTAGCACCCCTTGGTTCTGATGCTGAGGCCGTTCTTGCGATTCTAACTAATATGCTCTGTCGACAAGTTCTCACATATAGGATGGCTTGGACTGACGAGGGAACAAGTGCTCGTGAAGAGTTACCTCCTACATGGCTCATTATCGATGAAGCTCACACCCTTGTCCCAAGGTCTGGTGATACTCCTGCAAAGGATGCAATCATTGGCTATGCAAAACTCGGTAGGAGATTTGGTTGTAGTCTTGTTCTTTGTACACAACAACCCTCTGCAGTTTCAGATGACGCAATTTCTCAAGCTGATTTGATTATCTCTCATTCATTGTCCCACGATAACGATATCCGAGCACTCCAACAGAGAGCTCCTGCGGTTCTGCCTGACCAGTTCAGGGATAAGGTCTTCATTAGTAGTCTACCCCGTGGTGCGGCGATTGTGTTTGATCAGACCACAGAGAACAAGCGTGGTTTCATCATGCAGGTTCGCCCGAGACTGTCCCAACATGGAGGTACCGACAGGCTTTCTGGTCTCTTTGAAGCTGTCAAGCTTTTGATTCCTGAAGGCGCTGATGAAGTTGAGCTGGTCGAACTACCTGAAGAAGAAGAATCAGTAGAAGTTGAAGAAATAATTGAGGCAGAAGAAGATTTAGCGTTGGAGGAATCTGGTGAAGAACTTCCTGAGGTACCCAGACCACCTCTAAAGTTGAGCAAAGAAGATTGGCAGGTACTGGATGGCTGGATGAAAGATTACGTTCAGAAGCTATTCGAAGAGCAGAAGCAAGAATTTTCCATAACTGATGAGGCATCTCCTAGAGTTGAGGAACCTGTCGAAGAACCCTCGTTATCAGACGTAGAGATAGTTCCTGTTTCTGAACCTGAAATTGATGCATCCGCGGTTCTTGTAAAGAAATTTGGTCCTGTGTCTAAAGAGCTTCTTTCCAAGGCTACAACGAGAAAGATACTCTATAGCAAAGCATCACATGGATACCTCTTTACATCTGAGAAGGACCATCGAGAAACAATCTCTGTGGACCGCATAGATACAGAACCCTTGATACTCATTAACTGGGTTGCAGCTGGTATTAGTTCCAGTGGGTTGGAGTTAGATCAGTTAATCCATGAAGATGGTTTTACCTTCGTATGTTTTCGAGGTGATGGAGTTCGAGTTATTTTCTCAGTTGGAAGTAGCGAATCAAAAATCTGTGCTCCAGTGGTTATTGTGGGCATTGATCGAAGAGTTGTTGCATCCGCAGCTGATAGAATCCGAAGCTCGCTTCATAAACCTGAATAATGCTATCCATTAATCAGCGCGCAATGATTGCTCTTATAAGGGCATGAGCAAAAAGCGATTTGGTGCGCAACAAAATGAGCAAGGAAGATATTCGACCCCCAGTTAATCTGAAGATTGCCTCGATGACAGACCTGGCAAGAATGCTAGTATCTTGGTCGCAAAGGGACCGACCTGCAAGCATGCTCTATTTCGAGCACAAGGGCAAGCACATCTATGGTACATTGATTTCCAATCATGGTTACTATGATTATTATGGATTACCACTCTGGGTTCACACTGAAGGCGAAGGACCACCAGAGGCTAATTTCCTATCTTATACAACTAGACCTAAGGAGAAGGTGGAGTTCGTTGAATCGCCATCAGATGCTGGACCAATGGTTCTTCATCTCCCTATTATCCGTTTAACTGAGAAACTGGAAATTCTCGACCTTTGAACCTGATTTGGTGTTCATCCAATCAGTATAATTCTCTGGGCGACGCTCGGAGATAGCTAACCATAGCAAGTACAGCATATACAATGAATGCTAACCAAATTATTGATGTAATAAGAATCAGGTTTGTCTTGAAGAAGAGTTCAACAACTAGGAACAATCCAATAACGAAGATATTTGATGCTCCGCCCATAGTTGTGTCTTCCTTGACCTTTAGTTTCATCTTCACTATTATCATTATAACGACAATACTGAGTGATGCCCAATTTATGTAATTATAGAAAAGACTTGATTGGTCAAGAAAAGGTATTACCCCAAATGGAGTTGGGATTGGTGGAAGATATATGAACAGGAACACAATGAACAAGATAAACTCGCCAAGTCTTATCCAAGCTGTGGGAGTCTTTGTGTATACCTCGCCGTAGAGACCCTTGTCGTATTCCTTTGCTCCATAATAGATGAAGTAAACAGGAGCTCCAAAACTCAATGCATTGACAAGACATTGAGCAAAGCCATAGGTGATGTCCATCCAAAAGTCTGCCCACGTTTGAAGGATGATTGACCACACATCGATATACATTGGGAAGAATTCTATCATTACTAATGCAGGTAATATACACAATCCAATTGCAACAATCACACCAAGGAATGCTGCAGGTTTTCCCCCACCTAGTTTTCCCACTCCAACACGATAGAATACATGTCCAGCAACAATGAGCCCTTCGATGAGTGCAATGAGAGGAGCGGCCATTGGAAGAATGAAGACCATCAGTATGAATGCAGCATTAGCTCCGTAAAACACTCTCCATCGGAGTGGAACCGAAGTAATGGTTTCATCCATGATGTGGATCGTATTTGCCAATCTGTATCGTTGATAGTATATTGTGCCAATCCATGGGATTGAAAATACAGTAGGAGCCGCAACGAAGTGGAATACAAAGTCTAACCATGGGTCTCCAAATGGTGTCATCTGGGGAATGAATAACATAAGCAAGAAGAAATAGATTGGACCAATAATACCCATAATCACAACTGTGACTCGTGAAGCCAACCAATCAGGACTCAATCTATACTCTCCATATTTCTCATTTCGTGAAACAGATATAAGTTTGTTTTCCGTCGAAAGCCCTCAACACATAGATTCCTACTGGTAATGGTTCTGAACTAGCTATGCTCTCTTCCTGCATAATTACGAAATTATCGGTGTCATTCACACACACATATCAAGACCTGAAAAATCATCATGCTATTTCCAAAACCATTTTG
>JABCTV010000288.1 GCA_018238205.1 Candidatus Thorarchaeota archaeon | reverse complement strand
TTCCATTGATATCATGCTGTTTAATATCAACCATGAATTGCTCAGATTGCTCATGGGTTTCAAAACCATAAGTATTGTAATCATAGAATTTGTATCGTTTATAGACCTTCATTGAAACCTTGGTAATGATTCCAAAACTACCAAGGGATCCGATAAAGAGACCAGTTATGTCTGGACCAAAGGAGTATCTCTGGTATGGACCTGAAGCATGAGGATTTGCCTCGGAACCTGTTGTGATTATTGTCCCATCAGGAAGAACAACTTCAACCCCTAGAACTAGTTCGCCAATACAACCGTAGAGGCTAGAGCCAGGTCCTGCCCCATTTACAGATACATTGCCAGCTACAGAACAAACCAAAGCTGATTCCGGATACACTGGAAGGAGTAGATCATGTTCTTTGAGATACTTCTCTAGTTCTCCAAATGTAACACCTGCACCAACTGTTACCGATCGAAGTTCTTTGTGCAGTGTAATTTCTTTTAGGCGCATCATTTCGATAACAAGACCGTCTGGTTCTGGAGCTACTTCTTCCTGCAGACTGGAACCGCCTGACCGCGGAGTTACAGGGATTTTATTTTCACCTGCTATCTTAAGAATCTCAGATACTTGCTCCTTGTTAGCAGGTCTGACTACTGCAGCAGGTATAACTGGATCTGATGCCATTGATGCGGACTGTGAATAAGTGAGAAGAACGTCGGGTCTTGTCGAGATGAACTCATCTCCAACAATTCTTGATATGTCATCAATGATCTTCTTTTTCATCTATTCACCCTCTCCTTCGATTCTAGGGATTGCACTTGGACTCATGATATTGTTTGGATCAATTGCTCTCCTGAAACTTTTCAAAAATTCAAGATATGGTTCCATCTCGGTTATTCCATCAACCCAGTATGGTGCTAGCTTGAAGGGAACTGCTCCCGTCTTGAATAAACGTTTAGCTAATTCCTTATGAGCTGCTTTGGCTTTTCCCTCATCTTCTTCATCTTGAGGGTCATAGTAGATCTGTGGATAATAATTGTAGGAAGAATGACCGGACTGGAAACCAGCTGTGTGGCCTAGGACTCCAAATTCATCAAAGATTGGCCACATTTCTTCAAGTGTTCTATGCCATTGTGATAGCGTTTGGTGATGGTAAAGAATACGCCAGTGCCATCCGTGAATGTATGATGATCTTACAAACTCTCGCATTCTATCATTCCATTCTTCTCTAGGTAGTTCAACGATACCAATGACATGACCACCTGTTTGCTCACAGATTTCTTTGGCTGCCTTACTATCACTTGCAAGTTGGTCCTCACGAACCCTACCTATGACCATTGAAACAGTAATTGTTGGCCAATCGTGTTGTGGGACCCCATATTCTTCTCCGACCATCTCTAAGAAGAAATCCAGAATTCGCCCTTCATAGATAGATATCCAAGTTGCACTGATTTCGTTCTCCTTGCACTGGAGAATGAATTTTTCAGCCTCTTGAGGAGTTTCGAAACCATAGGTGTTGTAATCGAAGTGATGCATCCTCTTGAAGATTTTCAGAGATACCTTGGTAATGATTCCAAAGATCCCTAAAGAGCCAATGAACAGACCAGTGAGGTCTGGACCAAAAGCATAACGAAGGAACGGTCCTGGTGCGTTGGGATTTGCTTCAGAGCCCGTTTGTATAATTTCACCATTTGGTAACACGACCTCCAAACCCAAAACCAGCTCACCGATACAACCGTATTTGGGAGAGCCGAAGCCTGAACCATTTACTGCAACATTTCCAACAACTGTGGCTGATAGAGATGAACCCGGATATACAGGTAACCAGAGGTCATACTGGTTGAGATATTTATCCAGTTTTCCAAAATTGATTCCCGATCCAACTGTGACTGATCGTAGGTCTTGATAGACCTCAATTTCCGATAATCGAAGTAGGTCAATTACAAGACTATCTTTCTTTGGGATTACTTCTCCCTGTAGACTTGAACCTCCCGATCGGGGAGTCACTAGTATCTTGTGTTCGTTAGCAATTTTCAGTATCTCAGAAACCTGTTGAGTATCTGCTGGTTTCACTACAGCACCAGGTATTGCAGGATCATAACTGGTTGATGCTGAAGTAGAGTAAGTGAGAAGAACATCTTTTCTTGTTGAAATGAATTCTTCACCAACAATTGCAGTAAGCTTCTGCACTACAATATTATCCAATATGAGAACTCCAAGGAAACTAGTTTTTAGAAGATGTGTCTAATCTTCATGAGATCTGAGGTTGAACCTTTGATTTTGAGTTTCCTCTTCAATAGTGCACTTGCTGCACTCGTTTCTTCGAGGAATAATTTGCGAATAGTGTCTTTGTCACTCTGGATTTGCATATCAGGATTATCAATTGATCCTGCGTGAATTGTGATGGTGTTATCTGCAACAATGAAATGGTATACAGAGTCATTTTTGAGTGTCAAAAGAACGGTACGTTCCCAGTCTTGGATTGCTTCTTTGGTCTTCTCTTTCTCAAGACCGTCAGCGAGTTTTTCTTGCATGAGTTCAAGTAATTCGTCAGTCATTGTAAATCAATCCGGTGTCTTGGCGCATTAAACGTAAGTTATAGTTGTTTTGTTGGAGATATTAAGGATGAATTGGGTTATTTTCTGTGCTCCTTTACAATATCAATAAATTTCCTTACATTCTCTGTTATGATCTCAAACTTGCCTTCACTGATTGCTCTCTTATCCGTAATTGCACCACCAACTCCCAATGCAAAGGCACCAGCATCAAGCATTGGACCAGCAGTTTCTAGATTTACACCACCTGTAGGAACCAATGGAATCTGGGGTAACGGACCTCGGATTGCTTTCAGGTAGGATGCTCCTCCAACTGTGCCACAGGGAAATACTTTCACAGCATCTGCACCCATAGAGTAGGCATCATAGATTTCGGTTGGTGTTAGAGCACCTGGGATAATCGGTATAGAGAATTCCTTAGCAGTGTCAATCAATTCTCGTGAGTAATTTGGACTTACGATAAATTCACTCCCTGCATCAATAACATCGCGAGCCATCTTACCATCAAGAACAGTTCCAGTACCTATTAGCACTTTTTCACCAAATTGCTCTACGAGTTTCTTCAC
>JABCTV010000287.1 GCA_018238205.1 Candidatus Thorarchaeota archaeon | reverse complement strand
CAATCTCGTAGAATACTCTGACGTAGTAGACATCATGATGGAGAAATCTGACAAAATTATAACACTTTAGAAAATTGAGAGGTCATCTCTGCAAGAAATGCAGGGATGAACCATTAATTCGCAGAATGAGCTATTTCTTTTTACCTTCAACTATTAGCACTTGACCAAGTAAATCCCCTGACAATACAGAAGCCTTGATTCGAGAGCTAAACATTGCCATGGTGGCGGATCTATCTTCGGAATACATCTTCATTTCTGTACTTCCAATACAAGCTAAATCTCCCATGCCGCTACTTCCATAGAAAGATTGAAAGACCATTGAGTGACTTGGCACGTTAATCGGTCGAATTGGGACTATTCGAGTTTCACCTTCTTGAAATGGTACTTTTTCGGACGCGACAACTGGCACCAATTTTGTATTGGACCAATCAAGTGATATTATTGCTTCGTCTAATCCCTCGACAGAAGTTCTCATTCTATCCATACCTAGACCAGTAAGATCTTGTCGACAGCTTATCACATAGATTTTCTCTGACAATCGATAGTCACCTTTTTGGAGTCAATAATGATTCCTGAATATGAAAAACAGCATAGTGCTTAAGAATCTAACCGAACCTCAGTAATTGTGTGCATTTTGTAACTATACATTAACATAGTTTCATTTACAGATTGTAACAGTTTTCTGATAACATTGATATAGTTTCACGCATGTATTTTGGTAATTCGCGTTACCAGGCAGCACGCTATTTTCCTGCGTTTGATATCTTAGCACGCTTATGATTTCCGCATTGCATGGTAACTTAGGAGAATTATAAAATGAATTCTAAAAATAAAATGCTCTGTGCATTTACTGTTCTACTTTTCATAGGTACACTTGCCATTGGTAGCGTGAGTGCTTCCTATGCTTTAGCTGGAACCGTAAATAATGAGCAACTAATTCCTGCTGAAACTTATGGCGATGATCGTCGTAATGAGGCAGTTAACATTCTCATGTATACTGAATTGGCAGACCTAGAAGTAGATGGAGAATATGATCATGTGATGACCTCACTGATTGGTAGTCTTGAGGGTAAATTCACATATGATAATCTCACTGATTATACTCAATTGGAATCAGTGATCGATGAATTTGATATTTTACTTATTCTAGAAAATGAATATAGTAATTATACAATGTCCAATACAATTGCAGGAGTTTGGGAGCCAATTCTACCAGCATTTGTTGAAAATGGTGGAATAGTAATTTGTATGGGCTTTGAATATTATTCTGCAGAAAGAGGTGCAACTCACCAAATATTGAATGCTACAGGACTCATGGAAATTTACAATCCTGAGATTGCTTATGTACATCAAATGAATCTAGTTGATACTGATGATGCATTAGCTCGAAACATGCCTTCTACATATTCAAGTTCCAGTGGATCGGTAAGTTATGATACCACAGACGGTACTGTTGTTGTAGAAGATAATATTAATTCAAAAGCTGTAGTCGTTCACAAAATTATGGGCAAAGGCCATGTAGTTCTATTAGGTTTTGACATGTACACGGTGGAAGGGAATCAAGACATCTTACTTCGAAATGCAATACTTCTGCACAGACATGTAGTGTTTGATAATTCGCATACACAATATTACGATATCGCGTTAGGGTACACAACACTTGCTGAGGATTTACCATCTTATGGATTCTCAATATCCTCAATGGATATCTTTGACCCTGCAATCCTTGAAGCCTGTGATATTTTCGTAATTACGCATTGCAGTACAGAATACAATAATACGGAGATTAGCATTATCCAAGATTTTGTCAATGCAGGAGGTGCACTTCTTATTGTAACTGAAAGGGTTAGTTTTGGTAATGCAACTGATCCTCTGATGGACTCTTTTGGATTCGCTCGAAACACGACCGCAGACTTGTATGATTCAGATGATTCAGGAATACACCCATGGTTTATTCACTTCATGCCAAAGAATATCCAGATGCATTCGACTAAGGTCGGTGTGGATGTTGTTGAAGTCTATGCTTCTCCTGGTCTGATTGAAATGCCAGTAGGTGCAGTTCCTTTGATTACAACAGACACGGATGGAACCGCAACTTGGAACGGAGTAGACGAAGCCATTGGTATCCCTGTTGCAGCGGCAAACTTAGTTGGAGCTGGAAGAATCATAATATTTTGTGACAACGGGTTCGTGTCAGATGACGACTTTGATTCAGATGCTATTGTAAACTATTTGGATGCTGATAATGAAATCTTCACTAGAAATGCTTTTAGGTGGCTTGCAGGAGCTGGAATATCTGAACAAACCGTTGTGTTTGACCAGTCTCATAGTCCATGGGGTTATGTCTACAGCACTTGGAATTCACTAGCAAATTTCTTGATGTTCAATGGATATAATGTTGAATGGATGAATACATTCGATCCTACCGCTTATGAAGATGCAGACATTCTTGTTATCTGCGATGGTACAGTGGATTACAATACAACAGAAATTGCTTATGTTGATGATTTTGTTGCTGAAGGAGGGGCACTTCTTCTTTGGGGTGACATTAGTGCGCTTTCTCAACAAGTAGATCCTATTGGACAAGAATTCAACCTTTTTGTGAATATCACTGGAACAATCCACGATTCTGATGACCATGGACCCAATACTAACTATGTAATCTATGATGGCGATAATATTGGAAACCATCCTATTATGGATGGAGTAGACCGAATTGAGGTATATGTAGGGAATGCATTGAATTCCATTGGAACTGGAATTGCACTTGTTACAACAGATAGTGATAGTACTACAACTTGGAATGATGGTACTCCAGCCATCAACTTGCCAGTCTTTGCAGCAACGACTTACAATATGGGACGTGTAGTTTTCTTAACTGACATAGACCTTGGACGTGTAATCGACGGAGATGCTGACGGGTTTGGTTGTCTTTATGATTCGGACAATCCAATCTTCCTAGCCAATGTATTTTCGTGGCTAGCAGAGAATCGAGCACCATCAGTTGAAGTGATTACTCCCAATGGTGGCGAAATCTTGAATGGAACAATCACGATTGAATGGGATGGTGTTGATTTCGATAGCGACCCATTGACCTACGAT
>JABCTV010000286.1 GCA_018238205.1 Candidatus Thorarchaeota archaeon | reverse complement strand
AGACATGAATCAAGTGACGTGGTCATTCCGCCTCTGAATTCTTGTATTATTCCACAGGGCCTATGTGAACAAAATGCTTAAATCCATCCATTTCGAATTCCTTGAAACATACCAGGTTTGAATGCAAAATGGAGATTAAATCAAAACATGCATTATTCATATCTGCACATGCAGATGATGCTGAGTTCGGATGCGCAGGAATCATACAAAAGCTCATTGCTTCTGGGTCCCGAGTCACATCGCTTGTATTCTCAATATGCCGCGCAGCTGCGGACACTTCAAAATATACCGAGGACGTTAGACGTTACGAGTGCGAAGAAGCAGCTAAGATTCTAGGTATTACTGACTTGAGAATACTAGACTATCCTGTCAGGGATTTTCCCAACCATCGACAGAAGATACTACAGAGTCTTGTTGACATTAGCCGATCTAATTCCTTCGATCTGGTCTTTACGCATTGGCAACAAGATATTCACCAAGATCATGAAGTTATCGCGAACGAGTCTTTTCGAGCTTTTAAGGGGGGTAAAGCAACTCTGATCAGTTATGAGGTCCCTCTAGATTGCCAAGGATTTATTCCGAATATTTTTATTCCTTTAACCGAAGAGGAAGTCGCGCGGAAAATCGAGGCGATTTGGTGTTATAAATCCGAGATTGATAGGAGATCGTACTTCTCCAGAGATGTTGTTGAATCTGCACTTGGTTATCGTGGGCCTTTTGCACATACCAAATATGCCGAGGCATTTGAGCTTAAGATCATGGTTGCGAACGTAGTCGAGAGCAAGGAATAACAGTATTATGAGGCAGTCATCTAATTCAAAATGGTTTCTCAGTGCGGATATTTTAGGTCTTTGGCTGAAATGTGATTTGGTGTCTTATGAATAATGGTGATGGAAATGGAGGTCAACTGGAAAATCAGGAGATTCACGTCATCAGACCGTCCTCACTTCCTAGATTGGAGAAAGTTGGTGGCTCATAGAGATAAGAGTCCGGACTTCGTGGAATGGGAATACTACTCATCACCTTATGGGCCAGTCGAAACATGGATTGCTGATGATAATGGTGAGATTGTGGGACAGTACTCCCTGCAAAGGTATGACTGCTACTTCTTCGGGAGAGTAGTAAGGGCGTCACTAGCTTTTGATGCTGCTACTCACCCAGACTATCGGCTACAGGGAATGTTCACACAACTTGGGGCCCATTCCTTGAGAGAGGAAGGAGAGAGCAATGTGGCATTCACTATTGGATTTCCATGGGTTAAAGGAATTGCGATTCCCGGACATATGAAGGTAGGTTGGACGAAACTGGGCGAGTTGTCGATATACGCAAAAACAAACCTAGCTGACCATAAATCCCAGGAAATCGACGAAGTAATGATTAGGAGAATCACTCATTTCGATGAGAGGTTTGATTGTCTTGCTGATGCTCACAAGAGAGATTTGCCAATAATGCTCAAGCGAAGTGCCGCCCATTTGAATTGGAGATATCTTCAGAAAGTTGGCTATGCATACCACTGTTATGAAATCCAGAGAAAAGGGACGTTGGTTGGATACTTCGTTTTGAAGATATATGCAACTGGACACGATAGAACTCTTCACATAATTGACTACATTCTTCCCCCGAATTCAGTGGTCTATCAAAAGGTGTTGGACATCATAGTCAGCTTTGCTAACGAATATGCGATTCGGAAAGCGAACCTTGTGATCAACGAGAATCACCACTTCTTCGAGTTTCTCAAGTCAAACGATTTCACGCGTGAGGAAAGGCATTTTATACCGATTGTTCATCGAAATACCAACGTCGTTCATCAAGAGAGATTGATGAATTTCAGGAATCACTACTTCACAATGGGCGATATTGACATCTTCTGATTCGAATCCCGCATATGCTATTGGAGTGATTGACATAGTCAAGGATATCTTTCTGCAGTTGATACATACGCAAGCTCGAATGCGAGGAGGCGGCAAGATTACTAGGAATACAAACCACTTAACGCTGAAATTGGTAACCCCGGAGCGGCGACCTTGGAATGAAAAGCATGCCATTAATTGTGGATACTCATTGCCATCTGGAACAGAGCGAGTTCGAACAAGACCGTGAAGCGGTCATCAATCGTGCGTCCGAAAAAGGCGTTCACATGATCTGCTCGGGAGTTGGTAGAGAAGGATGGGATCTATGCATCAAACTGGCGAAAGAACATGAATCTGTTAGTGCTTCCATTGGACTTGATCCGGTTTGCTTCAGAGAACAAGCAGAGCTGCTTGCGTTCTTGGAGAAGCATTCGGACGATATGCTTGCTGTTGGAGAAGTTGGTCTTGATCACTACCGAGTTAGAGACCACAAGGAGCGCGAACTGCAGGCCCAGACTTTCCGTAGGGCTATTCATTTCGCTATCGAGAACGGATTGCCAATCCAAATCCATTCAAGGTCAGCTGGAAGACGGGCGCTTGACGTCCTGAAAGATATGAACGCCGAGCATGTTCACATGCATGCATTTGATGGAAAGGCCAGTTTGGCGCGGGTTGCATCTCGGGAAAATGGATACTACTTTTCAATACCAACCTCAGTTGTTCGTTCAGCTCAGAAGAGAAAGCTTGTCAAGGCTGTAGATATCGAGAGAATTCTCGTGGAAACAGACAGTCCGGTGTTGGGACCAGATAGAGAGAGCAGAAACGAACCCATGAACGTCTGGGTGGCCTTAAGAGAAGTGGCTAGTATTTTGAAGAGAGAAGAAGAAGAAATGCGTGATATCCTCCTCGAAAATACACTCAGGCTCTATCCGGGAATTAGGACCAAGTGATACAATTCATAAACAGCATGGATGGTCCTACACTGCTGATGACTATGAAGGATGGTCTTGAAGAAAAATTAGAGCAGCTTGTTGTTTCAAGAACGTCTACTGCAGCCCGTAAGGAGTGGCTGAAAGCTCAACAAGAGTCCGAATTACCCCTATTCAACTATCGTTATAGTCATGTTAGTCAAGTTGTTGCTGTTGCCAAGGATTTGGCTAAAGATGCAGGAGCTGATGCGGATATCGTAACAATAGCGGCCTGGCTACACGACTTCGCTAAACCCGGCATGGGTGATGTCCCTGGCCATGGAGAAACCAG
>JABCTV010000285.1 GCA_018238205.1 Candidatus Thorarchaeota archaeon | reverse complement strand
CATCTTGTGATCGGCGGTGGAATTGGCGTGCTTCTGGTATACTTAGGCATCACTTCGCCCGAAGTGATATTTCCAACGATTTTTGGAATTGCCTTCGGACTTGGTATGCTTGCAATCAGTCTGCGGTTCTTCAGAACTGCACTCTCATTAAGAGCTGGAATGGAAGAAGCTCGGTAGATTTGATATTCATAAATCATAGATTCTGTCGTCAAATTTATGAATATTTTATAAGTTCCTAATTTCATGGAAACATGTGTTGGGTAGTCATACTCATAAATAGAAGTGCAAAATCAATAGCTTCTTCGGAGGGAGTTAATTCAATGCCTACTAAGACCTCTACTATTACACAGTTTCGTTGTGAGAAATGTAATGCACCTTATCCACTTGGAGCTGACGATGTTATTGCTTCGTGTCCGTACTGCGGCTACACATTCACTGTGGGTGGTTCGGAGATCAAGCACCTCATTATTCCAAATAAACTGAAATCGAGATCAGTGAAGTCTGCTGTAAAGAAGTGGTTGAAATTTGCAGCTTCTAAGAGTGTTGGGAGCGGTGTAGTAAAGAGTATTGAATTGGAAGAACCAATACTGCAGTGGATTCCCATATTTCAAGTTACAGGTCATTTCGAGTCATACCATTTTGGTGTTAAACAAAAGGGAAGCGGTAAAAGCGCTACCCAGCATAAAATCGAGAATCGTGACTCTGGAGAATTAACAGAGTGGGTCATTGCAAGGAGACATGCTGCTACTTTCGGAATCGATGAATTCATTCAGACACTTGATGACGCTGAGGTTAAAAAGTTCAAAATTGATCTTACCGACAGTGCACCAGTCCTGAATGCAGAGATAGATGATTCAGATGCTTCAACAAGAGCCCACAAGTCCAGGATGGATAGAGAACGAATTGAGTTACTTGAGAAGATGGACAAGTTACTTGACCATAGATTGAATCTGACCCCTGAATCAAGTACTTACACTCATGCTCCATATTGGCTCGTCCGTTATTCCTATCAGAAAGGAACTTTCCGTGTAGCAGTGTCTGGTGCAACAGGTAAAATCCTCATGGGAGAGCTTCCAGTTACGAAAAGATACAGAATCAAGAAATGGTTAGCTAGCATGGTTTTACTGATTGGGTCTGGTCTCCTGTTTCAAGTACTTCCTTACTTGCTCTGGGCCCTCTTTCAAGGTGACTCATCGAACAGTGATGAGATTTGGATGATCCCAGTTTTTGTATTCGCTGCTGCACTTGCATTCTGGGGGGGTTCAATAGCTATCATGGGGAGCGCTCTGAAATATGAGGTCCAATTAGACACGGAAGGCAAAGAACGTGATGAGGGTTTCAAGTTCATGAAGGCAATCAAGCAACTAGGAAGTGATTAAGTTGACTCAAATTAATTGCCCTAACTGTGATGGACAGATAGAGATTCCTAAACAGAGCAGTACCGTCGTCTGTGGATATTGCAATACGACTGTTAACGTAAAATCTGGTGAAATTCTCAAAGAGAATTACTTTATGCGCCTCCAATATGACTTAGATCAGGCAACTGACAAGATGTATAGTTGGGGTACGAAACAGCTTGGAGCTCCCAAAAACCTCGAACAATCTAAAGTAGTGGAGAGCAAACTTGTATTCTGGCCTTTCTGGGTTGTTGAAGTAGAAGCTAAAGCTAACTACACAGGTATTCAGAAAAAACCTGATTTCAAAGGTCGGAAACAACAGAAGCGTCTTAGTTGGAATAAGATCACTGAAACTGGAAAGCTCAATATGGAACAAGATATTTTCATTCCAGCAAATCCTGATACACCCCGTTCATTGAAGGAATACATTATTCCGACAAAGCGAAAGGAATTCTTTGACAAGGACCAGATTCTCGAAGTTCGAGGAACTACAAAACCTGTTCACATGGAACAAAAAGTAGCCTTGCAAAAGGCAAAGAAAATAATGTCAGGTGTCTTACGAGAAGAAGCCTTGAAAGAGGTTGATTCGATTACAAAGATGGATGAAAAGATGAAGACTCCTGCAGTTTTCTTGGTAAGCATCCCAATCTGGCATATCAAATACTGTTACAAAATCAGAAATTATGATGCTCTTGTGGATGGAGCCTCAGGAAGGATAGTCCATCTAGAGTTTCCACGGAAGATGGCATTCAGAGCAATGACGTTGTTAAGTGGATTGCTTCATCTTGTAATAGGCGGTGGAATTGGCGTGCTTCTGGTATACTTAGGCATCACTTCGCCCGAAGTGATATTTCCAACGATTTTTGGAATTGCTTTCGGACTTGGTATGCTTGCAATCAGTCTACGGTTCTTCAGAACTGCACTATCATTAAGAGCTGGAATGGAAGAAGCTAGGTAGATTCGGTATTCATTGAACCTGTGATTAGATACTTTCCAAGGGCCTATTGTAGATACATGAATGAATCCAACCAGTCAAGATTCAATATCATCTTTTTGATTTTACTATGGCAATAACGATTACAATTATGACAATTCCAGAACCTAGAGTTATTGCAAGAGTAAAGATTGTGAGAATATCTCCACTTGTCGTGGGTGTAGTTGTTGAGGTTGAAGTTGTGTCATTAGTGATGGTCGTTGTTGTTTCTGTAGTGGAGCTTGTGGTTGTAGATTCCGATAAGACATTTACAAAGACTGTACTCTTTGCCATATTGGCATAGCTATCAAATAGTAGCAATGTATAGTTGTAAGTTCCTACTGAGAGATCGTCAACATCTACAATAATATCTGAGCCATCCCAAGTGTCTGTTTCATTTAGTTCTCCATTCACATATATCATGTAGAATGATGGGTCATCATCGTAAACTCCCCAGCATACTCTATTCCCAGTTGTTCCAACAATATAGGTCGTTCCAAAGGCTGAAGTGATAGACGGTGGATTATTGGTAGTCGTGGTGGTAGTTGTGGTAGTAGTTGTAGTAGTAGTTGTGGTAGTAGTTGTAGTAGTAGTTGATCGCTCAGGAGCATAATGGAATTGTGGGTTGTAAGTAAGTTCATAGAACTCACCGGTTTCCAAGTCTGTTAAGATATACGGACCACATGTTACATGGGGTTCTGAAGGGTCAAATACTGGATTCCACGTGTTCCATCCCGCATATCCGATTCCATCAATATCAT
>JABCTV010000284.1 GCA_018238205.1 Candidatus Thorarchaeota archaeon | reverse complement strand
CATGTCCAAGTCGAAATAATCCACATAATTCTATGACCCCATCTATAAAAGGATGTCCACTTTTGGGATCCACGCTTAGACCCTTTTGAGCTTCATCCCAACCTTCACTAACCATATAGCGCAGTTCTTTATTCCATTCTTCTTCAATATCTTTTTCTTCCCAAACCACGTTGAGAGATTCTCTAGTTCTATGTGATGTTCGAATTCTGGCGTTTAAACCAGCCTCCTTGTAACTTTTCTTGAAATTATATTTGCAATAACAGTGACTGCTAGAACCATTATCATTAGAGCTAATGCGGTACCATGAGCCTTTTCCTGCAGGTATGCTCTCGGGTCATTGACATAAGCCCAGATTGTGTATGGCATTGAAGCTACCCAAGATCCTGGGCCTGCGACTTCTGTTGGAACACTCAAACTATTCCCAGCTGTAAAGATGAGAGGAGCTGTCTCACCCATAACTCTACCAATGGCTAGCAGCACCCCAGTGATGATACCGGGAAATGCAGATCGCAGAGTAATATTCCAAGTTGTTGACCATTTTGTAGCCCCCAGAGCCAGTGACGCTTCTCTAAGAGACATCGGTACTGCACGAAGAGCTTCCTGTGTTGTTCTTAGAACAGTTGGTATCATCATGAAAGCTAGAGTAAGACTTCCTGCCACAATTCCCATACCGATGTGAAGGTAATCTACTAGAAATGCAAAACCAAATGCACCGAACACAATGGATGGAATCCCTGCAAGAACGTCTGCTGTGAACTCAATGAGTTCCTTTGTCCAACCAGGGCGAGTATACTCATTGATGAAGACTGCGCCTAATACACTCAAGGGTATGCCAACAGCTGAAGCAAGCGTAATCAATTCAACAGTTCCCACGAATGCATTCCGAATTCCTCCCTCAAGACCAGCTCCTGGAAATGTTGTGAAGAACTCAAGTCCCTGCCCGGGTCCAGTTCCAAACACCTGCCAAAATCCAACACCAGCTACTTGGATGAGAACCAAAAAGAAAGGTGAAACAATTATGAACATGATTACGCAAAGAATTATTTTGAAGAGATAATCTGACAAATGACGCCGAGATTTCATCGCTTCATGAAGACCTATCATTGAAACAAATTTTTGGACCGGGCTCTCTAGTTCTTTGGAATTTTCCATTCTAGATATACCCCCTTGTTTTCATTCCCCATCGAATGAACAATTTAGCAGTGAGTGTGAAGCAAATTGACATGATGAGCAGAACTAGACCGATTGCAAAGAGTGCCGATCTCCAAAGCGGAAATACGAAGGCATATCCCAGTTGATTAGTAATTATACTCGTCATCACGTAAGTTGGATCAAAGAGTGAATAAGGAATCTGAAGAGAATTTCCAGTAACCATTAAGATAGCCATAGTTTCTCCAACAGCTCTACCAAGTGATAACACAACTGCAGCACCTACTCCGGGCAATGCAGCAGAGAGTACTATCTTACGTGAAGTTTCACTCTGAGTTGCTCCCAGAGCATAGGATGCCTCGCGAAGACTTCTTGGAACCGTTTGAAGAGCATCAGTAGAAATGGTCACAACTGTTGGTAGTAACATCACAGCAAGAATGAGTCCACCTGCAAGTAGTGTCAAACCATTGCTGGTACTCCCAGCGAGAGGGGCAAGATTGTTCTTTATGATGGGTACAAGCACAAGGAATGCCCATAGACCATAAACAATAGATGGGATTGCAGCCATCATTTCAATAATCATCTTGATTGGTCTGCGTAAGCGCATTGGACAGAACTCACTTAGAAATATCGCCCCTGCAATACCGAGGGGAACTGCAATTCCAATGGCAATTCCTGTGCACATCAAGGAACCTACAATGAAGACAGCAATGCCGTAGAGGTCTCTGTTCGGGTCCCATGTTGGATTTACTATGATACCTATTCCCCCATCGGGGTCTGTAAGAATAGGTACAGATTCAAACCACAGAAAAGTTAGAATAAGAATAATGACGAGGGTACTAGCTACAGCTGGAATGAATAATCCAATGCGACCAAGCATATCAATTCGGCCTGGGCGATCTGCATTTTTGAAATCCGTGATAGGTTGAGTAAGTCGATGGAGAAAACTAGTTTCAGCTGTATCGTCTTCTGAAACAATAACTTCGCTCTCAGTTGTCATATCGAATTAGTCTCCAAATTTGTATATTCTAAGCCACGTTTTCAATCAGAGAAGTTACAATATCAAGTGAGTACGCCTGAGCAGATGTTCCATTGATTGGTACATAACCGACGCTTGGTATATGTATTTGACCTTGAAGAATGCACCAAGAAACAAATGTTATAGTGTATGTTCTTAGATAGTTTCGATTCACAAGGTAGAACAGAAGTCTCGCGATTGGATATGCTCCTTCTATTTCTGAATTCATAAGATTTTGTCCGGGTGTTGTCAAGTTTGTAGGAATTGCCTTTATGGTATTGGCGATTGTTGGAGTAATCCATTCATCATTCCCTGGGTTGTACAGATCAACTGCAATTGCTCCCTCTATGAATGCTAAACTAACGTACCCAATGCCATGGTCGTCAGAAATCACTCCTGAAGAAACACTTGGATTTCCGTCAACTGAATTAACACCAGCAGGGAATGAGAGTGCTTCTTCATGACCGAAACCCCATAAATAATCAGCATTGTTTGTATTGTTATTTTCATCCGCAGTTTCTAACCATTTAGCAAAAGTCGCAGTTGTTCCACTAGCATCAGATCGAACATAGACACTGATAGGTCCTGTCTGAAGTACAGTAACTCCAAATATTGTTGCAAAGTCTTCCCACGAAGTTACATTGCGTTGGAACACTGCAACGACCATGTCACAATCCATTCTGAATACGGACCCATTGATTTCTTCGTTAACAATTACTCCCAATGCATCAGCAGATATGGGAAGAATCTCAACAGTTGGATTGTCTACAATGTAATCTGGTTTTGGATAAGAACTAGAAGCTCCTATGTCTATGAGACCCTGACTCACTAATGACTGACCTAAGCCACTACCACCAGTGCTAGGATTGAGTGACAGTCCGGGATTATCAGCATGGAAGTAATCTGCCCAAATTTGGGACAATGGATAAACTGTGGATGATCCGGCCGTAGTTATTGTAGCGCTTATCCCGCCGTCTGTTGGTGGACT
>JABCTV010000283.1 GCA_018238205.1 Candidatus Thorarchaeota archaeon | reverse complement strand
GTAGCGTGAGTTTGTAACATAGATGTTAAAGCTGTCAGGTTCCTGACCAATAGCAATTGGTACAGTACCACCAAATGAACCATCTAAGTTCTGAATTTTCCTCATGGTCCATGGACCTGAGATGTATCTACCAAGATCTTCAACATGACCAGTGAACTGGTCGTTTCTATATGCCTGCATGTAGATATTCTCGTACACAACAAGCCTGGGCACGTTGTACTGGAGAATCTTCTGCATCTCAGACGAAGCTTCATAGACCTCCTCGTAGGTTGTTCCATAGAGAAGCTGATCTCTCCAGCTGTCGTAGGTGTCATTTATGAAGTTAGTTGGGTTCTGGTATGGAGTATCTGCGTACTCAGACCAGTACTCGTATGCAAGCCAGTCGACGTCATTGCTGTAGAAGTTTACGGCGTAGAAGACCATATCATAATCGCCATGGCTGTCCAGCCTTGAGATGTACTCATTGAAGTCTGCAGCCTGTGCCTTGGCGTTAACGTGAAGACAACGTAGGGCATCAACACCAATTCGTGCTGTACCACCAGCAATCTCTTCTGACCCTGATCCGTACTCGATGGTGACATCGAATGGACTGCCATCAGGAGCAAGCAGGAATCCTGTTCCTCCATCAATTGTGAAGCCTGCGTCAGCTAGGATTGCAGCGCCAATAGCTGTCTGGTCGGTGTAGTAGTGGTATGAGAACTCGTCCTCAATACACCATCCGTTAGGATAGGGTACTAGTGAGTCGTGTTCCTGTGAGAAACCATCCAGGACATCTGCAGTAACAGCAGTTTTGTTGAACGCGAATGCGAATGCTCTTCTGAAGGCACTGATGTTCAATGGATAGTCACGACAGTTTATGGTGAGGTGACCGTACCCATTTCTTAGTGCGCTAAAGATGTCTATGTCAGGATCTGCATCCAATTGAGGGAGATATACTGGATTAAAGAAACTTGTATCCATCTCAATCTCACCGGCTTGGAGGGCGAGAATCGTCTGACTAGGGTCAACAATCACTTTGTACACAAGTTTGTCCACGTATGGACCCGCATTGAGATCATCAGGTATTGGACCAATAGCACTGATTTGGGTGGCATGTACAATAATCACTATTGTAAGAATACTTGCAATGAAAAACGCGCTGATTTGTTTCTTCTGCATTCTATAATCTCTCCTACGCCCATATTATCATTAAACTCTGATAATTTGAATGTTACGTATTTTTGGTAATCCTTTTCATCTTAACCAAACAATTGAAACTTGAGATTAGTGAAAATGAACGTTAATAAGGTGTCAATCAACGACAGAGCTTGAAAATACTAATTGAGGCGGTAATAAATTGCAATTCGATTTATGGGACCCATTTGATTTCTTCACCGGTATCTTTGATAACTTCATGACCATGTTCTTCTCAATTTTCATACTCTTCATTGTGGTTTTTGTCATCATTATAGTCGTAGTATGTCGTAGTGGCGCAGGTATTGCAAGAGGAGTTGCCAGAGGTTTCACGATGGAAGCTCCACCATTCGTAATTCCTGACCAACATCGAGGAAAAACCAGGTCCGATGGTTCTGAAATGACCACAGTTAGACTTCCAGAGAAATGTCCCTCCTGCGGTGCTGCAATAAGTCAAGAAGGCATAGATTGGACCGGACCTCTTGAGGCAAAATGCAACTATTGTGGCGGAACCCTACGAGCTAAGTTTGAAAAAGTTTGAACACTCTTCCAACGTATTGGCTCGGTAATACCTACACTCTTAGTCAAATTCACATGGGAAACCATGCTAGGATAGTATATACACATTCGTGAGTAAAGTATTTCACTAGCTAGTTTGTGGGGGATTCAACAGGCAACCATCTGTTGAGGTGCCACTTACCCGATTTGAGGAAATCTAAATGGTCAATGCGTTAGAAATGCAGGATGATGGAACCTCCATCGAGGTATGCATCAACAGGAACAGTATGATCTCCGATAGTGTGCTTTGTGTAATCGATGATGAAGGGAAGAATGTCTTTCTCTGGTTAGGCAAGGAAGCTCCAGCTAGAAGACGCTTTGTAGGTGCACAAACAGCTAGTAAACTTCGTGGGGAGCAAGGTACTGGTTTCAGAGTCCGGTCGCTTGATGAAGGGAGTGAACCAGACCAATTCTTCAATTCTCTCGAACGTTAATTATAATTTTCAGACCCATCCATAAGATTCTATAGGTCTCTTTCTACAGCTCACTTGAGGTCACAATCATTGAGAGGACTTATGAAAACTGCACGAGGTCCAGGCAATCTTGAACTGAAAGAAATTGATGAGCCTCGTCCTATGAAGGATGAAGTCTTGATTGAGATTGCTGCAGCTGGAATCTGCGGTACTGATGTCCATATCAAGCATGATCAAGCATTCTATACCCCACCTGTTGTACTCGGGCATGAATATTCAGGAAAAGTTGTGGAAATTGGACCCGATGTGACACAGGTTGATGTTGGCGATCTAGTTGTATCCCCTGCAACTCAATACTGTGGAAAATGCTACCAATGTAAAACTGGACATATGAACCGCTGTACAGCTGATGGCAAGAAGATTCTAGGTACATCTCTTGCAAATGGTGGCTTTGCGAAATATCTCACTGCACCGGATTATATCATTCACAAAATTCCACTAGGTGTATCAATGGAGGAGGCTGCAGTAGCAGAGCCTACCGCATGCGTCGTTCATTCTGTCATTGACAAATCTCCTATCATCCCCGGAGATGTTGTTGTTGTTCAGGGTCCTGGCACAATGGGTCTTCTTGCGGCACAGGTTGCAAAATCTATGGGTGCAGGGAAAGTAATTGTGACTGGAGTGTCAGCAGACCAATGGCGTTTTGATATTGCAAAAACGATTGGAGTTGATATGACCCTTGATGTTCAAGAGGATTCCAATCCAGTAAAGACAGTGATGGAAGCTTCTGATGGTCGTGGTGCTGATGTCGTAATTGAAGCATCCGGATCACCTATTGCTTCCCGACAAGCTCTTGATTTTGTTAAGGTTGCTGGACATGTCACCCTTCTTGGTATTCGTGGACAATCCCTCGATATTGATCTTGATATTATGGCTGTGAAGGAGCTAACAATGTCTGGAACTTGGGGGACACTTCCATCATCCTGGGTCACTACTCTTCGCCTTATGGGTTCAAAGAAGATTGATGTAGCCCC
>JABCTV010000282.1 GCA_018238205.1 Candidatus Thorarchaeota archaeon | reverse complement strand
CTTTTCAATTAGAACTCGATATCCATCCAGAGTATCAACTTCTACAAGTGCAACAATATCATGGGGTCCGCTATCAACAATACATACAAGGCGGACTTCATCAAAGGATTTTAGCGCGGTATAGATCTCATTGATTCGTCCTGGTTCTGAAATTATTGTTAAGAACACTTTGACGACCATTAGTATCTCCTACCTGTTTCAAGAGTATAGAGTTAGAGAAAAAGAGGGGTATTTCTTTCTACCGAACAGCGAAACACTATGACGCCTCATCATCAAGCCATTTTCTAAGACCTTCTGCAGAGGACCTAGACATTCCATCAACCTCTGAAAGTTCTTCGATAGAAGCATGTCTGACACCTTCGAAGCTTCCAAATTCGTCTAGAAGAGCTTTACGTCTTTTTGGGCCAATCCCCGGAGCTTCTTCTAGGATAGATCCTGTAAATCGTTTTTCGCGGAGTTTGTGGTGATATTTCTGTGCGAATCTGTGGGCCTCATCCCTGATATGCTGGATTAGCCTGAGACCATCTGAATCATCATCCAAGACAACTCCTACAAGATTGCTTCGAGTGAAGATTCGTTCCTCCCTCTTAGCCACAGCTGCAACAGGGACATATTCCAATCCTAGTTCTTTTAGAGCGTCAATAGTCACATTGAGTTGTCCTTTTCCCCCATCAATCAAAATCAAATCAGGGAGAGTATGACCTCGTTCAATAACTCCATAGTATCGTCTATAGACAACTTCCTTCATCATAGCATAATCATCAGGGGTTTCTTTGATTCGAACTTTGAACATTCGATATCTTTTGTTGAGAGGTTCACCATTCATGAAGACAACACAGGAACCAGTAGGATCAGTTCCTTGGATATTAGCGATGTCAAAACCCTCAATGTGCATGGGAGCCTGACTGAGACCAAGAGCATCCTTTAGTTCCTTAACACCTTCATTGACAATCTCGTCTTCACTCTCACCTAATATCAGCATCTTCCTTAGAGCCCGATGAGCATTCTTGTTTGCCATCTCAACCAGCTCACATGTTCGAGGTTCAGATGCCTCAGAGAACTTGACATCATGACCGTTGTTTTCACTCAACCAAGTACTGAATTGTTCCATATTAGGAAGCGAGCAGGGTAGGATAATCTCATCTGGAAGTCGAGGGAGAGCAAAATAGAATTGCTCGACGAATGCTGTAAGTACGTCAACATCCTTCACATCCAAATCTACTTCAAAATAGAAATTATCTTGTCCAATCAGTCGACCATTCCTTACAATCAACAGCTCAACAAGTGCAGCCTGCTCAGTCCGCGAGATCCCAATGATATCTCTATTTGCACCTTCAAACTCCACAACCTTCTGACGACTCATGATAATCTCGATATCGGCAAGTCTATCTCGAAGTTCAGCAGCTTTTTCGAATTCCATAGCATCTGAGGCTTTATCCATGTGGTCCTTAATGAACTGAGATAGATCCTCAGACCGACCATCTAGGTACATACACATTTGCTCAACAAGAACACAGTATTCCTCAAGAGAGATGAATTGCTCACAGGGTCCCGAACATCTATCCAAGTGATAATCCATACACGCGCGTTTCACCTTCTCTGGCTCTTTGCACATTGCAATAGGAATCAATTTTCTAATTGTATCCATGAACCGCTCTAGTCGCTTTGTGCTGCCATAGGGTCCAAAGTACGTGGCACCATCTTTCTCAGCATCTCGTGTTATCTCGAAAGTTGGTATCTTATCTTCTCTATGCACGCGAATCCATGCATGACGTCTATCATCCTTCAAAGCGATGTTATAGCGAGGTTGGTGTTTCTTGATGAGAGTCTGCTCAAGCACGAGAGCCTCACGCTCAGTATTGGTAATGATAGTTTCAAGGTCTCTTGCGCGCTGCATCATTTCCCAAGTTCTACGATAGAGACCTCGTTTTCGCATGTAAGAACCAACACGTCGCCTCAGCAACTTTGCCTTCCCAATGTATAGAATTTCACCCTTCTCATCCTTCCAGAGATATACTCCGGGCTGATCGGGCAAGTCATTTACTAGTTTAGAAAGGTCAGACATATCGTATCATCCATGATTGTGCTTCGTACCATTGAAAAACTCCATGCCAAATCAGTGATTCGGAATGTGCTTCCAGTGAGAATTAGGCTCGTTTCCGGATTGATAAGTGCTGAGCTCTGGAACGCCATTGAATAATTGCATCACATGTTTGACCCTTGGAACAACCATAATACGAATAGTCAGGACATGAGATGCAGGGCGAGGTTTCCTCAACATCTACTTTACGCCCGAGTTGTTTAAACTCTTGAAGCTCTTTTTTGATTGATGCGGATGAACTTCTAGCACCACCATCATACAACTGGTATGCTTCCTCAATACGACCCATATCCATCAGTACACGAGCAAGTTCATCCCAGAAATGAGTAGGACCCGGATTGAGAGAGATGGCCCTCCGAAGTGAAGATTCTGCCTCTTCAAGTCTGTCACCTGATCGCAATAGAGTGCCTAGAGAGTACCACGATTGGGCATCTCTTGGAAAAGTCTTCAGGCGAGTCCTGAGGTCAGACTCTCGTACGGTGGAGGGCCTGTCGATGGATGTCGCTGGTGTAGTGTTCAAGGTTTCCTCTCGCTGAATCATGCAGTGCCTGTCCTCCCGGCAGAATATGCAAGCAAGATGTAATTTGTAAAATTGCTGTTATATAGAGTGTGTGAATTCTGTTCGCCTTTTTAGTGGACTTCTAAGAAGGGATTTAGAGCGTTTTCAAGCGTTTTCTCAATGTTTATCTCCAGCAATAATTGACAAAACCTGCGGTAAATCGTAAATGAGCGCGCGGTTCTATTCTTCATAGTATTTTCAGTCCGTTTTGACATTGAATTTGTCTGTCACAATAATAATAAGTTCAAAATTCTATCGCCAAATTGGTTAGGAAACTAGAGGACACGCCAGCAGAGTAGTTCAATCACAATTGAAGTCATTACCTTAGTGACCTCAAAATCAATTCTCTACTTGGTACGCCTCAATAAATGGAGAATGAAAAATGAAAAAGAGTGGAGCCTTCTTACTTATCTTCCTCTTCTTACTCGGTTTCGCAGTAGTTCCTGTAGGACCAGCCAGTGTAGCAGTACACCCTGAAAAAATAGATTCAGTGGTAGAAGCCGCAGTGGCAACCTCAGGAACTCTCAA
>JABCTV010000081.1 GCA_018238205.1 Candidatus Thorarchaeota archaeon | reverse complement strand
GATGCCCCGATGCACGCGATTCCTAAGGAACATTATGAATCGGTCCAAACCCATGGAAGTCAAACAACTACTGTACGTTTACCTTTGAAATGTCCATCATGCGGTGCGGAAGTTTCCCATGAAAGCGTCGATTGGGTGGGTCCATTAGAAGCTCAGTGTAGCTATTGTGGCGGTACAATGAGGGCAACCTTTGAACGTTTGTGAATGGAGAATAGGGATATAAAAAAAGGGAGCTGCGGGAGTACATTCTCCCGCTTTACTTGGTCTAACTTAGACCTCTCTTCTCAAGTTCCTTGGCTCTCAGTTCTCTACGCAAGACCTTCCCTGCAGTGCTTACTGGGAGTTCATCCAAAAACTCAACTTCCTTAGGTCTCTTATAGCCTGCCAATCGCTCTTTTGCCCAAGCGATTATCTCATCAGAGGTTGCTGTCTGCCCCGCCTTCAATACTACGTATGCTTTCACAAATTCGTTACCTGTACCATCACCCTTTGGCACTCCAATGGCTGCTGCCATAGCTATCGCTGGATGTTCATACAGAGTATCCTCGATCTCTCTCGGGTAGGCCTTTAGACCGCCAACATTCACCATGTCCTTCTTTCTATCAGAGATAACAAAGAAGCCATCATCGTCAATGTGACCAATATCTCCAGTGAGGAAGTACTCCTTACCATCGAACTTACGGAACACTGCAGCTGTTTCATCTGGTTTATTCCAATAACCGGGGAAAACTTGTGGCCCATGTACAGCAATCTCTCCAGTTTCTCCGTGAGCTAGAACCTTATCGCCAGTTTCCATGTCGACAATAACCGAGTATGTATCTGGAATAGGCACACCAATTGAACCAAATTTACGAAGGTTCGTAAGAGATGGGTTCGCATGAGTCATTGGTGATGTTTCGGTTAATCCGTATCCCTCAAACACTAACGATCCTGTTGCAGCCTCAAAGTTCTTTGCTAGCTCGGGTGGGAGTGGTGCCGCACCTGAACCGCATGCTTTGATCGATGATAGATCATACTTTCCAACTTCTGGATTGTTTACCATACCTGCGAAAAGTGCTGGAACACAGTGCATCACAGTTCCTTTGTATTTCTGAACATCTGATAGTAGCTCTGTTAGTGGAGGTTTCCCAGCTCGTGGGTCAGGTATGCAGATGACTGCACTTCCTATCAAGTACGAAGCAATCATTGTTAGGGTTAATCCAAAACTGTGATACCAAGGCAAAGCACCAACATAGATTTCTTCACCAGGAATAAGCTTCTCGGGAGCTCCACCACCTGGTGGTTCCAACTGAACCCACTCCTCTATTTGTATCACATTTGCGTACAGATTGCTATGAGTTAGCATTGCTCCCTTAGGCGTACCTGTGGTACCGCCTGTGTACAAAATCAGGGCCAAGTCCTTCTTAGCATCTATTTTGACATCTGGAGCTTCGGCAGGGAACTCAGCCACAATATTGTCGTAGAAATATGTGATTCCTTCCTCATAATGGGGACTCTTTGGTATCTTACCTAAGAGACCTCCAAGAACGGCTTTTACTTTTGGTAAGAAGCTTTTCACGTTACAAACAATCACAGATTCAACATCAGTTCCTTTGGCAGCTTTGTAAGTCAGGGGTGTGAATCTCTTATCATCCATACAGAATACAGCCTTGACCCCAGCATCCTTGAGCTGGAAATTCAACTCTGCTTCAGTATATGATGGATTGCATGTTACCGCGATAGCACCTGTCTTCAGAATACCAAAGAAGACTGGTGGGTATTGTGGAAGATTAGGTAAGAAAATAGCGACCCGATCTCCCTTCTTAATTCCTCTGCTGACCAGAAAATTTGCAATCCTGTCAGCTTCGTCTTTCACTTCTGCGAAACTCCTTGATACACCGGACCATAAAGTCGAAGGTGCATCTGGATTTTTCGCAGCAATATTATCAAGCAGTGCATAGAGAGGTTCATCCGGGTAGTCTAGAGTTTTCTTGACAGTGGATGGCCATCTCGATTTGTGCCATAATTGGTCTTCCATAGTTGTCTCCTCTCCTTTTCATTATCTGACCATTGTTTTAATGGTCAAAATCATTCAAAGTATAGCTGTCCTGCATAGCTATTGTACTAATTAATACCTTCTACCAGTAAAATTTGGCTATCCAACGGAACAAATAAGACGGATTTTGTTAGATAATCACCATTATACCCTACAATCCGGTGAGGGAACAACTGTGAGCTACGAAGGAGTTCTAGAACAATCTGGTTTAGGTCTGCGAGAGCTTGTAAAAGCTGGTGAGGATATTATTGGATACATCTATCCACATACTCCACTAGAACTAATACTTGCTCATGGTCTTACCCCCTCGTTAATGAGGGCAATCCCAGGAGTAAGTAGTGGTTTTGAAGAGAGTCTTCAAACATTTGCATGTTCATACATCCGAAATCTATACAATCAGAGAACCAATGAACAACTACCCCAGATTACCGGTCTACTCTTTCCAAGTAATACTTGTGATTCTCTGCAGAACCTCACTGATATCTGGAAGATTAGATTTCCCGATGACCGTATCTATCGTTTGACTTACCCCGTAACAAGATACGCTGATGATGATTCTACAGAAATTTACTTGAAAAAGGAACTTGAATTTCTAAGCAAGACGATTGAATCGACCCTCGACCGCGCATTCATCATAGATAGTTATGAACGAGCAGTGTCAATGGTTCGAGAATTCCGTCATGATGCTCAGTTTCTATACAGCGCTAGAGTAGTTGATCCTGAAGTACTATCATATACTGAATTGTCACGACTTGTTCGCTCTTTCCTGACTGCTCCTGTAGTGTTTGTAGCTTCCGAAATTCATAGAGTTTCTTTGTCAGTAAAAGAGAAGATGGAATCGAAAGGTCTCTTAGATATCACCAACTCCATCATGTCTGGATTTCAGGAGAAAGACTTCTCCAAGGTAAAACCATTCAAACACTCATCCGGACCAAGGATCCTTGTTGTAGGCGGAATGGTAGAACCTCAAGCTATTGCCACAATCATCAACGGAATCAATGGGGTTAGTGATTCCATAATTGTTTCAGATCTTCTTTCATTTGGTTTCAAGAGTGTATTTGCACCGCCATTAGACAAGAATGGAGATCCCTTTGCAGAAATGGCAAAATCAATTCTTGCAGCGCCTGGTGAACCAACTCAAGAAGGATTACAATATCGAATGAGCTTTCTCAAGGATCTAGTCAAAGCACTTCATATTGATGGTTTGCTAATCTGTGAACAATCATTTTGTGACCCTGATCAGTTCGAAGCTCCGTCAATTGAGAAGGTTGCATCAGAAGCAGGAATTAGAACTGTGAGAATTCCTATAGATCCAGAACTATCAGACCGAGCACGGATTGAAGTTAAAATTCAGACATTTTTGGAATCAGCTGGATACACATGAGGTGAACATGATGACAGAGGAGAAAAAGGAAGAAAAAGTCTACCGTCAACTTGAGTCGAACAAACTGCTTCAGCAGATCATGTTCCAGTATATGTTGGAAGGACATCAGGCTAGCGAGGAGAATCGTCTTGCATGGGTCACTTCTGGATTTCCTGTGGAGATTCCAGTAGCTATGGGAGTAGGCGTAAGCTATCCTGAACAGTATGGTGCAGTGGTCGGGTCTCAGAAAGTAGGACCGGAAGTCTGTGGATTTGCTGAAGAGATTGGTTATTCCCAAGAACTTTGCTCTTATGCACGGTCAAGTATTGGTTCTGTTGAGAAACCAGATCAGAGCCCTATGGATGGGCTTCCTGCTCCACAAGCACTCCTTGCTGGGAACAATATCTGTGGTACAGTTCTTAGATGGTACGATGCGGTTTCAGAACAAACAGGAGCCCCCGTATTCTTGTTTGACACACCTCCAATTGACGATGGGCAACCTGATCATCACAAGGAGTATGTACGAAATGGGCTCGATAGATTAGTAGATTTTCTTGGAACTACTTTCAATACGACTCTAACCGATGAGAGAATGCATGAGGTTGCAGACCTTTCAAGTAAAGCGCTTGAATTGTGGAACAAGTCATTGACCGCATGCAAGGCAAGCCCCACACCTCTCAATTGTGCTGATAGATTCTTAGCGATGGCTCCAGTTGTTTCAATGAGGGGTACAGAACTTATCATTGACTTTTATGAAACGCTTCTAGATGAGGTTGAGATGCGGGTAAAAGAGGGGATTGGTGCAATCCGTGATGAGAAGATACGTCTGCTCTGGGATAACATTCCCCCTTGGCATTCTATTTTCCGTTTCTTCAATGGGCTTGCAAAACGTGGAGTTGCTTTTCCTGCGGATACCTACACTCATGCTTGGTCTGGAAAAATTGAGGGTGATGATTTGTTTGATAGTGTGGTAAGTATCTATTCCAATGTTTATCTCAACAAGGGACTAGAAGCAAAAATCGATAAAATGTGTGAACTGATAGATGACTACAACCTTGATGGATTTGTGATGTTCTCTGTACGGTCCTGTAAACGCTACTCACTTGGTCAACTAGTTTCAAAGGAGATTGTATCTGAACGGACTGGTGTTCCTGGTGTTGTGATTGAAGGGGATATGGTCGACTCTAGAGTATATAACGAGGCACAAATTCAAACACGAGTGGATGCTTTGCTAGAGATGTTCATGTGAGGTTCTTACTGTGAGTGAATTTGGAATTGGTATTGATATAGGTTCAACAACTGCAAAGGGTCTTCTTATTGACTCTGACATGAAGGTGCGTGCAAAACATATCATGCTCACAGGAGCAGCCGCCTCTCAGGCAATTGATAAAATTCTTGAAGAACTTGAATCACAATCTGGTCTTCAACTTGATAATATCGCGATAATCAGCACAGGATATGGACGTGCTCGTGTAGAGAATGCTGAGAAATCCGTGACAGAGATAACTTGTCATTCGCGCGGTGTTCACTCACTAAATTCTGAAATTCGTCTTCTGATAGATGTTGGTGGACAGGACTCCAAAGTAATTCGAATTGGTAAAAATGGACGACCCGAAGATTTTGAATTGAATGACAAGTGTTCAGCAGGAACTGGAAGATTTCTAGAAGTAATGGCAAGGGTGCTGGGCATAACAATAGACGAGTTAGGACCTCTTGCACTTCAATCAGATTCTCCTTCTTCAATTAGTAGCACATGTACAGTTTTTGCTGAAAGTGAAGTTATCGGTCATATCGGAGCTGGAGCGAAACCAGATGATATAGCAGCAGGAATCCACGAATCAATGGCAACAAAGATTGTTGCATTGGCAAAACGCGTAAAAGTAGTACCTCCTGTTTGTGTTACTGGGGGCGTAGCATTGAACCCCGCGTTTCGTCATTATCTTTCAAAGCATTTAGGAACCACTCTATGGATTCCTGAAGAACCTCAGCTCACAGGAGCACTAGGAGCTGCGGTTATTGCACTAAAGGGAAAATCCTGAAATTCATCCTCATTGTCAAATATAAAATACTTTCAAAGACCTACTTAGAAATGGGGCCTATACCATCAAGGCTATTAATGTTAGACTGAGCCCCGCCAGTTGAAGTCAACAGATGTGAAGGTGATACATTTGGATCTCGTGATTGGATTTTCACTTGTTATTGTACTAAGCCTCCTATTTGCAGCTGTGATTCTACTTATTGGTCGTGCCGCAGCACCACAGGCCCGGATTTCTGGTGTCGCAGTGGAATCCTACGCATGTGGAGAACCATCCTTTCTTGGTGGAAAGGTACAATTCAATCTTGAATTATTCAATTATGCACTATTCTTCATGCTCTTTGATATTGTAGGCTTCATTCTGTTCTTAACGTGGGCTAATCCAGGTATCATTGTTATCGTTTACCTGATTATGACTCTGGTGGCATCAGCTTACGTATCAGTTAGTCCTCAAGATGAATAGGAGATGATTAGATGGGATTTCTAAAACGCCTCATCAACAGAGCACGTGTTCAATCACCCTACGTTTTTCATTTCAATTCAGGTAGCTGTAATGGTTGTGATATCGAAATCATTGCTGCACTCATGCCTCGTATTGACTTGGAGCGATTTGGTGTGAAACTAGTAGGCAGTCCAAGACATGCTGATATCATGCTCATTACAGGACCTGTGACTGAACAGATTAAACCTAGGCTTCAGAGAATCTATGAACAGATGGCAGAGCCCAAGTTTGTTGTTGCGATAGGTTCCTGCGCATGCAGTGGCGGAGTCTTCAGAGGTGGCTACAACGTTATGGGTGGTGTTGACCAGGCCATTCCAGTAACTGCATACGTTCCGGGATGTCCCCCAAAACCATCTGCAATTACGTTTGGTGCTTACAAGCTACTTGAGATTCTCTCAGAAGCTCTCAATAAAGAAGTACCAGAATCCACAACCAAAGTTGAAGAGGAGGCTGCAGAAGTATGAGTAAACCAAAAGAACCAGTTAGTGAACATCACGAAGCCCCCACTGATGGTGGTTATGAAAAGGAATACGAATTATTACAAAGAATTACTGCAGACATTGGTGATGCAATAATCACAGAGGGTACTTATGTTCACAAACAGCATAACAGAATCTTCATCCAGATACTTCCAGAACGCCTGCGAGATGTTGTTCAATACATGAAAGAAACCCATGATATGTGGCAATTTTCAACACTATCTGGAAGAGACCTCGGTGATGACCTTCAAGCTGTGTATCACTTCTTTCTTACCGATAAGAAAATTGGAATCACCTTCCGTTTGAATGTTCCAAGATCCAAACCAGAGTATCAATCAATCACAGACCTTTACCCTGCTGCTGAATTTGTTGAGAACGAACTTCGAGAATTGTTTGGTATAACAGTATTAGGACATCCTAATGTACGTCGGGTCGAACTTCCAGAGCATTGGCCCAAGGATGAATACCCGTTACGCAAGGATTGGACGGATCCTAGAGGTTTAATGAAGCGCTCTAAGACACTGGGTCCAAAATCAAAGGAGGAACTATAGTATGACTCAGGATAAAGCAAGGAAAATCGTTGTACCTCCACGAATTACGATTCCAATAGGCCCACAGCATCCAGCATTGAAAGAACCAGGTATGTTCAAACTCACTGTTGAAGGTGAGAAGATTGTAGACGCGGAAGTAAACATTGGATACAATCACAGAGGAATAGAGAAGCTTGCAGAGGGAAATACGCACCTGCAGAACCTCTATCTCATGGCTCGAATATGTGGTATTTGTTCTGCTACACACAACGGTAATTACTCACAAGCAGTTGAGTTTGCAGCCGAAGTGGAGATTCCCGAACGAGCTAAATTCTTGAGAACTCTAATCTGGGAACTAGAGAGAATCCATTCACACATTCTTTGGTTGGGAGTTGCATTCCATGAAGTAGGATTTGATACAGCTTTCATGTACTCTTGGCGTGACCGAGAAATAGTCATGGATATGTTAGAAGACCTATCTGGTAACCGTGTGAACTACGATTACAATACCATTGGTGGAGTTCGTCGTGATGTTAATGATCCTCTAATTCAACGATTACGGAAAGGACTCGATAAGCTAGAAGAGCGGATGATATACTACAGAGATGTCGCTATACACGAAAAGACATTCTGGAATCGTATCGATGGCGTTGGACTTCTCGAAACAAAAATCGCAAAGTCTTATGGAGCGATAGGACCTACAGGCCGAGGTAGCAATGTACCAGTTGATGTTCGCTTCACTGATCCAACAATGGCCTATGTGAATCTCGTTGATACTGGAAATTTCGAGATGGTTCTTTCTGATAGATGTGATGTAGCTGGTCGAGCTGTAGTCCGTGTTCAAGAAGTAATAGAAACCATTCACATGTGCACTTGGATGTTAGACAATCTTCCAGATGGCCCAATTCGTGATAGGGTCCGACCCAAAATTCAACCGAATGAAATCTATGCAAGATACGAAGCCCCTCGTGGTGAATGTGTGCATTATCTGATTACAGGTGATGGAGAGGGTGGCCCATCAGACAAACCCTACCGAATCAAAGTTCGTGCTCCTACTCATGCTAATTGGGTTTCAATGGCAGAGTGTCTTCGTGGAAATTATCTTGCAGATGCTCCCTTGATTTTGGCAGCTATTGATCCATGTTACAGTTGCACAGACAGAATTGTGCTAGTGGATGCAAAGGATGAATCGATCAAGCTTGTTCCTCTTGATGAGATACGAATTAAAGCCAACAAAGACTATGCAAACAAACCTCGGAGAGTTGCTTGATATGCAAGTCATCGTCGATCTTATCGTTGAGGTATTGATACAAAGTCTCTGGATACTAGTCTTTCCAGGTATTTTCTTCATAACCTTCCTAGCCCTCCTATGGGAGTGGGTTGATAGGAAGGTCCATGCTCGTCTTCAGAATCGCTATGGACCTCTTCATACAGGTTGGCGAGGAATTCTTCAACCCCTGATGGACTTTCTCAAACTACTTGGAAAAGAAGACCTTACACCTAGAAAAGCCAACAAGAGAGGGTTTGCTGCAGTTCCAGTAGTAATGTTAGTACTGAGTCTTCTACTCTGCATGTTTCTCCCTATTGTGGACATGAATCCTACTGCTGCAGGAGTACAAGGAATAATCAGCTTTGAAGGCGATCTCATACTTGTTTTATTCATCTCAACACTCATGGCGTTTACAATTATACTGGCTGGATACTTCTCATCCAATGTTTTTGGTCAGACAGGTGCTGCTAGAACTGGAATGCTTCTCATCAGCTTTGAAATCCCCCTCATCCTTTCAGTTGTCACACCTGCATTGCTTACTGGAAGTCTAAGAATTGCAACCATCATGTATACACTTGGAAGCTTACCTGCTTGGTATGCGCTACTACTTTCAGGACCATTAGTCATCTATCTAATTTCATTACAAGCAGAACTGGAACGAATTCCCTTTGATGTGAGCCATGCAGAAACTGAGATTGTGCATGGTTGGCAGGTTGAATATAGTGGAAAGAAGCTAGCTATGATTCACATGGCTGAAGGAATTATGCTTGTGTCTGGCGTGGGACTTACAATAACTCTGTTCCTTGGAGGTCCTTACTTGTTGGAATACATTCCTCTGCCAATCTTTCAGACCTTTGGAGCTACAATGGCTGCATCATGGCTTGGTTGGATTTACTATACTCTTGCATTCATGTTCAAGTCAGTTATAGTGCTTCTAATTCTTAGCAATATGAGAACCGTCTTTGCTCGATGGAGAATTGACCAGATTGTCCATGCAGCTTGGCGCTACATTGTACCACTCTCATTGGTTTGGCTTATCTTAATTCAGTTTGTAATTGGAGGCGTTTAACAATGGCAAGACTTGGTAAAATGCAAAGAGAACTACTCAAGAGTGCTAGATCGAAGCAAGCGACGGTACTCTATCCTTTTACAAAGGACGGGCTCAACATTCCTAAAGGCCTTCGTGGTAAGTGGGTCTTCAAGAATCCTGACAAGTGTACGGGATGTAAGATTTGTTCGCGAGTCTGCCCTTCAGGTGCGATTGAAATGATTGAATGTCGCCCTGATGATGTTCAAACAAAGACAGGATTTAGACCCATTTGTCACTTTGATAGATGCATACTGTGTGGACAATGTGTTGAAAGTTGTCCAAGAGATGTATTGGACCTATCAGGCGAATTTGAGATGGTGTACCTAAGTCGGGACGCTATGATTATCGAATAATCACTAAATCATGCAGCCTTTGCTAGTGCTTCTTCACCGGCTTTCATTCCTAGCTCTAGCGCAAGTATGTTTGATTTTAAAAATCTAGGCCATTTCTCTTCGATTCGTGCCTTCAGACCTTCGAGTGACAGAACTTTAGTGATTACCGCAAAAGCTCCAAGCATAACAACATTAGTCGCCTGCTTGCTTCCAACTTCCTTGTCGGCTATTCTTGTTGCAGGTATCTTGTAAACCTTCACAGTATCTGGAATTTCACTCTCGATTTTTACAAGATCTTCATCAATGATTAGAATACCATCATCCTTCAGACCATCAATATATGCAAGGAATGCAGCTCTACTTAGTACAACAAATACATCAGGAGTCTGCACTTTTGGAAAATCTATCTCTTCATCAGAGATTACAATTTCACTCTTACTTGCTCCACCTCTTGCCTCTGGTCCATATGATTGAGTCTGTACGACGTATTTCTTATCGTAAAGTGATGCTGTTTCTCCAGCAACCACTGCCATGGTAACGACACCTTGGCCTCCAAATCCACCGATTCTAACCTCGTATCTACTCATTTTATCCACCCTTGGCTTTGCGTTGCATCTCTGCAAGGACCGCAGTATACTCTGGTTTCTCGATATCCACAAACTCTCCACAAACGATCTTAGTATCATAGTCGAGTTCTGCTTCGTGTGGTGGAAGTCCATTCTGAATTTCTGCTACTTCAAGCAAGTGTTTGTGCATGGTAACTCCGTCACCTAGGCGATTCATTCTACCGTAGGCTGTAGGACATGCTCCAATGATTTCTACAAAGGAAAAGCCTTCTTTCTTGATTCCCTTCTCAATAGATTTTGTTGCTCTCCGTGCTTGTACAGCTGTCCATCTGGCAACGAAGGTAGCACCTGAAGAGGCTGCAAGTTTTACAAGGTTGAATGGATGCTCGAGATTTCCATATGGTCGTGGACTAGTCTGCGAGTAACGCTCATGTTCTGTGGTTGGACCAAATTGGCCACCAGTCATCCCGTACATGAAATTATTGATGCAGATGACAGTCATGTCGATGTTTCTTCGACAGGCGTGAATAAGGTGGTTTCCTCCGATTGCTGCCAAGTCTCCATCACCACTGACAACAATGACCTCAAGTTCTGGATTCGCGATCTTAACCCCTTCTGCAAAAGCGATTGCTCGACCATGGGTTGTGTGATAGGTTCCGGTCTTGAAATAACCAGAAGTTCGACCAGTACAACCAATTCCCGAAACGACAACAGTTTTGTTAATATCCATACCAAGATTTTCGATTGCATGCGCAATCATATTTGTGACTATGCCAATTGAACAACCTGGACAATAGATGTAGGGTTGCCTATCCTCTCGAATGTACTTGGACATAGGATGCCTGAGCACTGGTGTGGATTCAGTCATAGGAGGTTCTCCTTATCACGGGCTCTAACTAAACATGATAAAAGGCTTGTTGATGTGGTCAAGGATTTCATTAACACTGTTAATCTGAAACTTCCAAAATCCACCTGGGCTCTAAGAATATACGCAGTTTACATTGAATTGACATCTCTAAGCTTGGTTAGAATCTCATGTGGTAATTGAGGCATTCCTGCAGGTTTTGCCATCAGGTGTACAGGAGTCGGTGCAGCTGCTGATTTTACCATGTGGTAGACTTGACCAAGATTCTGTTCTGCAACAATGATGTGGTCCACTTCAGACGCTAACTGTGCTACTTGCTTTTCTGGGAATGGCCAAACAGTCTTGAGCCTGAGAAGTCCTGCTTTGATGCCTTCTTTACGAGCATCCTTGATGGCCTTCTTTGCACTTCTTGAAGGGGTACCGTAAGCAATCACTCCAATCTTTGCATCATCAAGTTCTATGCGCTCAACATCAATGATCTTGTCAGCATTATGGAGAATCTTGTTCTGCAAGCGAGTAACGAGTTCAATCTGAACATTCTCTTTGTCGCTGGGATATCCCCGCTCATCATGAGTCAGGCCTGTCGCATAGAATTGGTACTTGGAACCAAAAACTGCCATAGGGGGTACGAGATCATCATCTGCTTTGAATGGAAGATAGTCCTCTGGGTCCACAGTAGGTGACTTCCTATTCTCTAACTTCAGATCTTTCTCATCTGGAATTACCAGACGTTCCCTCATATGTCCAACAGTTTCATCTGCTAACACAAAGACTGGTGTTCTGTATTTTTCTGATAAATTGAAAGCTTGAATTGTCTGATCGAACATCTCCTGTACGGAGGCTGGAGTTAATGCGATTATCTGATAGTCTCCATGACTACCCCATTTTGCCTGCATAATATCTCCTTGCTGACCTCGAGTTGGCTGCCCTGTACTTGGGCCTCCACGCATGATATTGACCAATACTAGTGGAGTTTCAGTCATCACAGCAAGGCCAACCGCTTCCAACATCAAACTAACTCCTGGTCCGGATGTAGCGGTCATTGACTTTGCTCCAGTCCACGAGGCTCCAATCACACTCGTAATGGCTGCTATCTCATCCTCATATTGGACATATGCTCCTCCTTCCTGTGGCATACGTATTGACATCCATTCTGCAATCTCAGTCGCAGGAGTGATTGGATACCCACCAAAATATCTACAACCAGCGCTTAATGCACCCTCAGCACAAGCAATATCGCCCATTGTGAACATAACGCGTTCTGGCATTTATTTTGCCTCCTCCTTTTCAACTTCGAATTCAGGAATCATTGTGCCCTCTTGTAATGCTCCATCTTTGTAGGCTTTCTCTGCTTCTTTTCTATCTATTAGAAAAATTGCCATGTCTGGACATATACGCTCACAGAACTCGCAATTAACACAGGCATCAATGTCACAGGCTGTGACTGGATGGTATCCCTTCCGATTGTAGATGTCAGTTAGACAAAGGACATTCTTGGGGCAAAATTCTATACAGAGCCCACATTCTTTGCACTGCTCTTGTAGAATTACTAAGACCTTTTCTCGTCTTCTTGGAGGCCCTGGGGTTATTGGTTTCCTGACAGTGGACATCAGTATTCTCTCCGGAATCTTATGTGGGAGAATCTACTCCATCATAGAGTAATTTGGAGGTTTGCTGAATAGTACATTCAGGCGTGATTCATGGCGGACTACAACCCCTTTTTAGCCTTGCCTTGCCGGACTCTGACCTCAGAGTAATATTAAGAGTCTTTAAGTGGTCTTCATTATTATCTTGCAAATAGGATATTGGAGTAGTGTTGGAGTAGTGGTCTTGAAGAAAAAGAAGCCAACTGATGAAGAATTGGCTCAGCTGATCAAGGGAAAGACGCTCAGCGTGTATTGGTATATGCTACGTCATACTGAACCACTAACAGCAAGAGAAATTCAGCGTGGCGCCAAGCTATCAAGCCCCTCTCTATCTATGCATCATCTTGAACGATTACGTCAGTATGGTCTCGTCGATAAAGATGTTCATGGACAATACAGCGTCACACGTGATGTGAGAATTGGAATACTGAATCAATTCATGGGTAAAGGTCGTCTCATGGTTCCCCGATTCCTATTCTATGCTACCTTCTTTTCATCACTTACTGCTGCTTTTATAACACTGGCATTTTGGTTTGCTGATTGGTATTCAGCTATGCTCATTGTTCTCTTGATATTTGCTTGTGCAATATTTTGGTATGAAGCACTCAAAATATGGAGAGAGCAACCATTTCCAGAAGGTGATGATTAATGAGTCGTCTAACAAATTCAAGTAAAGCTCAACAGGGTTTCCATCTCGCAATAATCTTATCATTTCTAGTGATGTTAGTTTTACCAATATTTATCCCTACATATCCAATTCAGGATGAGCGGATAATTCACCTTACTATTGAAGAATCTCTACCATCTGCTGAA
>JABCTV010000080.1 GCA_018238205.1 Candidatus Thorarchaeota archaeon | reverse complement strand
TACAACTCCAACAACACCGACCGGACCCACTCTCAGTCCTGTGTTGACATTGATTATTGGATTCAGCATAGGTGGTGTTGCTGTGGTTGTTGCGACGATTCTTGCCCTTAGGAGAAAAACTAAAATCTAAAGAGGTAGTGATAAAACCTGGTTAGTAGGATAACGGTTAATGTGGGAAGAATCTCAACACCTGGGTTCTCATCGATATAGTCCTGTTTGGGATACGAACTGGATGCTCCGATATCGATTAATGTTTGGCCCACTAGTAACTGATCCAAGCCCAATCCTCCTGTACTGGGATTCACTGTCAAACCTGGGAAGACCACATTAAACTCCGTAGTCCAGATTTGCGAGAGGGATTAGACGGTTGAGGAACTTGCAGTAGTTATAGTACCTTGGACACCACCTCCCGGAGGTGGACTTATGAAAATGAGACCTCCAGCTCCAAGAAGAATCCCGACAATTAATCCTGCGAATAACTACTCTTATGTTTCTGATCTGGAATTCGTAATATCAGATGAACAGATTAAGGGTATGCTTGAGGTTCAAAGCCATCGCTTTCAACCATCGCTTTCAAATGAGATTATTAATAACTTGAAAGAATTAACTGGGGATAGGGGTTGTGCTGAGTTGCAGTTTGATTCTGAGAAGGTACGGTATGTATCAGTTCTGAATAAGGACGGTGGCGAACCTATCGTAAAAATACAATACTCAGAGCTATCGACCGCTCCTGAACTAATTGAGGGATTCATGCAAGCCGCTATGATCTTTACTCAAACTCCTGAGAATCATATTCGAAGAGGGGGATATGATATGCTCATTGAGAATGGAGCGACCCGCCTTTCTTTTCTAGTTGTAGATCCAGTTGAAGATAAAGCACCGTATAGACTGCGATTGAAATGGATTCATGATTTTGCTGAAGACCTCTCTTTTCCAAAGGGTCAATCCAAAATTCTCGAAATGATTTCACACATGCAAATGGAAACGCCCCTGTGGATACACTACCATTTGCTTCAATGCTTGCTATCATCATTAGGTATGTCATGGATTGGATTCTTGGATGGAAATCCGATTAAACATCTTGAGTATATAGTTCCAAGAATTGGTCAGCTTTTTGGTCCTGATGAAATTCAAAAATATGTAACTGGAAATATCCTTCAACAAATTGACACTGGTGGAACTACAATTGGTCTTGATATTGATACAGCGAAAGAACATGGAGAGTTTGCCAAAAGAATCAAGCAAGTGTTAGCAAAACGACAAAGTGAGATTTCAGAAGTAAAAGTATCAATTGACCATCAGTCTGCCAATCTCAAGAACTTGTGGTTAACTTCATACGGATTCAATGTCTTAAATGCAGTAAACGCTGGTATTTCGTGCAATTTAGAATCATTTCATCAGCTTGAGAAAGAATTCGCTAAGAATGATATCACCATCAAAACAGTACCGAGATCTTTCCATAATAATAGTGGAGTGTCAAGAGGACTGCAAGAGTACATCTGGGAATTAGTAGAATATGGAAGTGACGCTCCATCTCCATTGACATCAAACTTGCTAAAGCGCTTCATTGAGCTGATAATGATTTAGGATGAGTTTCGAAAATTATTCCTACATCTCAATGGTTTGCCAGAAATCATGTGCTGGTGGCTGTGCATCTGGATGGACGTCATTATCCCAATAAAATTCAAGACAATAGTCTGCTTGATACAAAGTCTGAGGAGTATTTTTCCTTCTTGATTTCTTATTCAACTCTGCTTCGGATTCCCCTGTCCAGCAATATGAGAGATATGCGACCTCACGGTCTTCTAAATGCTTCACAGAATCAAAGACTGGACATCGGTCAAATCTTAACGCAACTTTGTAATCATCATAGCTTACAACTGTTAGTTCGAAATTGCTCTGACCAGTTTCTCCTTCCTTCATCCAACCCTCAGTGATTTCCTTGATTGGCGGGTGAATTTCTTCATCGGAGGATTTGATTGCATCCTCAGTTGCTCGATAGACCAAATCTTTCCAGAGTTGAATGCCTTCTTCTCTATCCATGATATCTACGATTGCTTTCACTCGATGATATCTGAAAACATTGGTTGCTTTCAACCAATCTAAGAGACCCACCTCTGTTTCTTCTGATTCTGGAACATAATCTACTGGTAGATTCATCGTGTTTAATGAAAATAGCACGATGAGGTTCTTCAAATCGCAGTATCTACTAAGAAATTCAAGACTCTTTAGTTTATCATCCAAATCCAGATTTGTATAGTCTATGTTGAATGAACCTATCTCATTACTAAGACGCTTCTCAAGAGCCCGCACATAATCCGTAACTCTCTTAGGTCTTAGCTGGCTCATGTATCTAAGAACAGTATCTAGGCGAGTACAATTTTCTGTGACCACATCTAGTGGATTGATCATTCGCGTAGGGTCTGTTGCAGACCTCTTGTAGTGTTTTACTATCATGGTCATGTGATTGCTTCCCGAGTAACTTTGACTATCTCTTTCGTAGACCTAACTCACACTGCGTTAAACTTTCGTTATAGTTTACGGAAGACTCCATTTGCCATTATAAGTGTGACCTTCGAAGCATTGAAGAATAAAGGTTTATTAGGCAAACCATTATTGTTACTCAATTTGTTTCACAAAATAAATGGGGAAAAAATAGTGAAAGTACAATACAAGAAATGGGAATCTGGCAAGGGTCTTGAAGAGATTCAAGCTACTATCTATACTGAGGTTTCAGGACTTCCTGCACAAGCAGAACAAATCGGACCTCGCAATGATGAACGGGGAATAGAGGCTACACGTTATGCATTAACCGAAGATGGTAAACCTCTTGCATATGTTACATCTTCAACTTCTCAGGATGAACCTTGGAGGGGATTCATTGGCTATCCTTGGAGTCTGAAGGACTGTCCAACGGAAGCAAAAGATAAGATCTTTGATGAACTATTAGACCACCTGTACAGCAAGGATGGGATTCAACAGATTCGAACTGCAGTTGTTATCGGTTCGAAGACAAAGAAAGAGCAGATTCAGTATTTTAAAAAGAAAGGATTTGTAGAGGCTGAGCGATACTATACTTACAGTAAAGACCTTGACATTGAAAAATCAGCTGCAATAGATGTGAAGAAGAAGTTCGAAGGAAAAGAAGCTGAACTCACTAGTAAAGTTGCTACTGAAAAAGACATTCCAGCTCTTGTTGAGCTTTGCCTAGCTGATCCGCATCTACGTAGAGCCTTTCCCGATGAAGAAGCATTCTCAGCTTACTTCAAAGATAAAGTTCTCAAGGATGGACACTGTGTTATGCTGTTTGATGGTGACAAACTTGTTGCTGCTTCAGCACCACTTAGATTCAAGCCTGATGGGAATATTCTGAAGGGCGAAGAGGAACGATACATAATGCGATTCACAGCATCCCGCCCAGGATATGAATACTCTTGGAACCGTCTTGCTGTGGAAGTTGCAAAGGAATGCAAAGCTGCAGGAATGACTGATTTTCCACTTAGATCCTTCTTTGGTTTCAGGGCTGAAGGTGCAGCTGCAATCGGTCTTGCAAAGATGAACCCAAACATCAAGCTCAATGAGATATTCTATTGGCATGAGAGGAAGTAATGGATTTTACACTTTAACACGAGGAGTGAACAAACAATGGAAGTACAATACAAGAATTGGGAAACTGGAAAGAAATACGAAGAAGTCCAAGCGAAAATCTATACTGAAGTATCTGGAATTCCAGCTAATGCAGAGCAGATTGGACCGAGGAATGACCAACGCGGTGCTGAAGCTACACGCTACGCTTTAACAAAAGAGGGTGAACCTTTAGCGTACATCACATCCGATGTTGGGGATGAAAATGATGGTAGAGTCCTCATTGGTTATCCTTGGAGTCTTCCTGGATGTCCAATCGAAGTAAAGGATAAACTTCTCCATGATATGATTGATTATTGGAAGAAAAAGGAAAACATACATACAATTGTCACAAGTGTCGTGCTACAGTCGAAAACAAAGGATGATCAGATGGCATACTTCAAAGAGAGTGGATTTGTCGAGGATGAAAGTGGTTTCGCTTTCACTAAGGACTTTGATGTGGAGAAGACAATCAAAAAAGAGTTCGATGGACCTGCTGGTTCTTTGAAAGCTAAGGTTGCAACAGACGATGATCTTGACACACTCATTGCATTGACTAAAACTGACCCTCGTATGAGTACTGCTTTTCCAAATGATGATGCATATGAACCATATTTCAAGGATAGAGTCCTCAAAGATGGTCATGCAGTTATCCTATTTGATGGAGAAACCGCAGTAGCGGCAAGTGCACCTCTTCTTTTCAAGCCAGATGGTCAAATCTTGCAAGGAGATGAAGAACGAGTCGTCATGAGATTCACATCTATCAAACCGGGTCACAACTATGCATGGAAACGAGTACTTGTTGAAGTTGCGAAAGCTGCTAAAGACGCTGGTTGGAATAAGACTCCGATTAGAGTTGGCTTTGGCTTTAGCACACAGGACAGGCTTGCGGTAGCGATTTCCGAGGTTATTCCAGAATTGAACCAATATTCAGCTCAATTTGTGTACAGGGGAGATAAAAAACAGGAGTAAGAAAATGCAATCTACTAAAACACTGTGTGGTTCTAAGATAGAACCTTCTGAAGGGAAAAGCATACTTGGAATTGTTGGCAGCCCCCGTAAGGGCGGAAACACTGACACACTCGTGGATGCCGTATTAGCTGGAGCAGCTGAATGTGGAGCGGTCTCAGATAAGATCATTCTTCAAGAACTGAGTATTGCTCCATGTCGTGCTTGTAATTATTGCAAGAAACATGGCAAGTGTGTACAAGATGACGATATGGAGTTCCTTCTCGAACTTATGGAGAAAAGTGATACGTGGGTACTTGGAACTCCTATTTATTGGTGGGGACCAAGTGCTCAGTTCAAAGCCTTCATTGACCGCTGGTACGGGGTTGATCAGAGAACCTTCCAAGGTAAACGTATCATCTTGACGATTCCGATGGGTGGAGGAAATGAGCATTATGCCCGTCATATTATTGGGATGTTCAAAGATATCTGCAACTATCTTGGGATGACATTTGTTGAAGCTGTTGTTGCTCCAGGAATGAACAGCAAGAATTCAGTCCGAGAGAGTGCGAGTACTCTGGAATCAGCTCGTGCAGCAGGGATTAGAAGTAAAAAATTATCAAGAGTTAGTTTGTTAACCTTATTATAGAAGAAGTGCTGCAAGAAGAGCCCTTAGTTCCCAAAAAGAACCCAGGACTCTCCTGTAGCAGGTCAATGAAATGAATTGCTTCTAGGTGTTCACCATCACATTTCTTATTCTGATAAGTGACTACTAATAGCTGCAAACAAATCCGCACTTCGAATAGGTTTGGTTAGAAAATCTAAAGCACCCGCATCCATTGCTTCTTTCTTTATTGTTTCATCAGCACTTATGAATAGAATTTTGGCATCTGGATTGATGTGCAAGATTTCCTTTGTTGAAGTGACTCCATTCATGATAGGCATTCGATGATCCATCAAGATAATGTCAGGTTTGGGATTCAATCCCCCTTCTGTCGAGCATTTCTTTCATTCCTGTTTTTACAACTGCTTTGTCTGCGCTTGTGGAAGTTGCATCAGTTTCAACAACAAGAACCTCCTTTCCGAGGTCTCTTACTCTATTGATTAAGGCTTCAACAACCATTGGATCAGTTGTAGTTCCGGTATCCCATGTTTTCGCTGTTACAAAATTCACTTTGATGAGAACTCTGTCCCAATCTGACAACGCACCTTCGAAGTTAATTCCACTCAAAGCCCTATAGACCGTTTCGAGATTTCTCTCACCAGTTGCAACTGAAACTGTTGACATCTTCACGTTCACCTACAGAAATTTCGACGTATTTTCCTTAATTATTCGACAATATTGAGCAATATACCCCTAACCTATATTAATGGTCATAATTGGCGAAACCTTGCAAGCCGAATATGAGGAATGCTATGATGAATACTAAGACAATTTCAGTGATACTTCTATTATTGCTTGCATCTCAAGGGTTCATTCTTTTCTTAACACCGATATCAAACATAGATTCAGAAATGAATGACAATCAAGAGATGGCAATAAATCAGAATTTCGAAATATCAGAAGTAGACTTGAGCCGCGTAAACCTTCAATCCGAAGCATTTGAAAATGGTGATGTAGAGGATTGGATTACACCTCATGATCCTGCAGATCTTTACACTTCTAGGACTACAGATCGTCTAGCGTGGTATCAGTTTGGTATCACGACTGAGGGAATACGATCACTAGGTATGAGAGCTCGAGGAACTGACATCAATCATCCAGCAACTGCTAGGATATACCTACGAAATTGGGCATCAATAGATGCTTATAATCTAACAATTAGCTTGGACTGGAGAGTTGAACAGGTCGGTTGTCCTGAACTGGGAGACCGTATAGAACTATTCCTGCCTTTTAGCGATGGACGAAATGTTGGATATTGTATGGCAGGCGACATTGCTCTAACTAACACATCAACAACAGTCTACTACATTATAGATGATAGTTTCGGGACATGGCACAAACTGGAAAGAAATGTAACAAATGACTACATTGAAGCTTTTGGTTTAGAGCCAGCGCTGTTATCCACATTTAGTTTCTACGCTCACAGTTACGGACCACCATATACATACGGTTACTTTGATGACTTTTATCTCGTCAGGAACGGAACAGTTATTGTAGGTGGTGGAGTTAACCATGGCAACTTCGAGCAAAGTGGTTCAGGGTTAGTTTGGTACAATTTCAATAATGTAGGCGGATTTGGTGATATTTCAAGTAGCACTGATAGAATTGAAGGTGATTTCAGTCTTAATACAACTGTAATGTCCCCAACAAATGGATATACTTCTATAAGTATTTGTACTGCATATATTTACAGAATGGTCAGTGATGACAACCGAGATGTCTTCACATTTAGCTGGAAGGTAACAAATATCGAGCTCGATGTCGATGACTCCTATTCATACATGAGAGTATCTATTGAGAATGCTACCGATAGTTACAATGTTTATTATGTAACAGCTGCCGGCGGTCCAACAATACCAGACTTGCGTGGTGGATCAGCGGATATTCAATTCAACTTGGGCAATGTTAACGAAACGGGAGATTGGATGACTCTGAATACAAGTATCTATGAAGATGTCCAATCAGTTCGCGAAGATAAGAACATCTACATTTCTACTATTCAAATCTATACTCAAGCAAGTACTGCTGGTGCGAAGCTGACTGTTCTTTACGACAATATGTCGTTCATTTCTTCGACCTTTTCAGACAGAGGTTATGAAAATCTAGGACCACTAGGAAGTAACGTTCCCGGATGGTATGACGAATACTATGGATATGATTGCTTCACTGTGACTGATTTTAGTTATAGTAGTGATCAAGCCGGGAATTTTACCGTATCCGATGATTATGAAGAGTGGATCGACAAATCTATTGATGATGCGGTCCATATCAATTCGGAGAATGAAATGGTTCTCGATATCACATGGCATATGGAGTACAACCAATCTTCAGAAGATTTCTTCATTCTCTATTTGGGAATAGGGGACTATAACTTCAATTACATAATCATGAATACAACCACTCTCTCAGATGAAATCATTAGTGAAGATGATTGTACCTTTATACTACCGGAAACAAACACAGAAAGTGAATGGATCAATTGGAAAATTGATATTGCTCATGATTATGAACAGTCCGTTGGTGAGTTTCCAAATACAACGTTGGACTGCATTGCGTTGTGGGGATATGCCAATGTATCAAGTTCATTCACAGTATTCATAGATGACTTCTATCTCTATGAGGATAGTGCTCCAGAGATCACAGATATTTTTCAGAATCCGACTTCTCCAGAAGCAGGTGATAATACAGAGATATCCGTGACTGTCAAAGACGCAACAGCCTTGGATGTTACTTTACATCATCGCGCTGGAACAGACAACTGGACAAACACTACAATGATAGATGCAGGCAACAATGTCTTTGAAGCGAATCTTACCAATTCACCTTGGGATGTTGAAGTTGAGTATTTTGTAAGTGCAGCGGATGCATTCAACAAGACTGATGAGATAATGGATGGTGCAAGTTACTTCACATTTACAGCTGTGGATACAATTGCCCCAGTCATTTCATTGACTCCTGCAAATGGAACTACTGTAAGTGATATCGTATCTATCGAGTTCAATGTTGAAGATTCAGGAAGTGGATTCAATAGTAGCGAACTCTTCATAGATAGTGTTTCTATTGCGAATATCACACTGGATACCGTTGGAATCTCCTGGGATACAACAGTCATCCCCAATGGTGAATACAACATTACAGTTGTTGCAAGTGATAATGCTGGAAACACTGCCGTGGTTACTCATCTTGTAACTGTAGAGAACGTGGGAGCTCCGGCTGACCTCTCTGGTGTAATTCTCATCATTGTTGTAATTGCCATTATTGGAGCAGTTGCTGTCATCTACATCTTCGTTCTGAAGAAGCGATAAAATAGACTATGTCCAGTCCAATCGGGCTGGACAATCTTTTTCTTTTTTTACAATTCTCTAGATTTCCCTCACCCATTCATGAACATCAGTTCTATTGAAACCAAGGGAGTCGTACATGTGTGTTGCGCCTTCAGTATTTGCTGCCCCTAGGATAACGATATATTCGGGTTCGAACTTCTGGAGTCTTAGAATACATTCAAGAACAACTGTCTTTGCAAGACCTTTTCTCTAAACTATGTTGTAATAGACATATCCTCAACGTATATATTACTAAATTTTCGCGCTGGTTTGCAATCACGCCCACGACTGAGGAATGCTTTGATGAATACTAAGAAACTATCTTTGATTTTCCTTCTTCTACTAGCTTCACAAATGTTGTTCGTTTCATTTGCGACAACGTCAGTTACTATGACAGATAACGACAATACAGTGAATTTGGTGGAAGAACAAAACTTCATTTCTGAAACCGACTTGGATAGAGTCGATACAACAATAGACATTTTTGAAAATGGTGGCTTTGAGAGTTGGGAGAACCCACACGAACCAGCCGAGCTTGTTACCAGAAGAACATCTATGATTGACATTGATTTAGAATTTGCAATTATTAGCGAAGGAGCTAGATCTGCTAAAATGATGGCAAAGGGAACTGATGTCGATCATCCAGCAAGTGCGACACTTTATCCTAATCCTTGGGGGTCAATGGCGAATCCAGCAAATCTTACCGTATCCTTTGATTATTATATTGATGTCTTGGCAAATCCTGATCTAGGAGACACACTTGAGCTGTCCATACCTTTCGGTAGTTACGATGTCCACTATATTCTCGGGTCAACTGCTAGCATGTCCAATTCAACTTTTGATGTTTATTACATACTAGACACTGGTCCTCTACAACAATGGAATACATTTGATCGTAATGCTACCCAAGATTACATAGATTATTACGGAAGCGCTCCAAATCAATTAGACCTCTTCAAATTCTATGTCAGAAGTTATGTCTTCGAGTATTCTACAGTTTACATTGATGATGTTATTTTCTCGAATGGTACTTACGTCCACGTTGGTGGTCTAATCAATGGTGGTAATTTTGAAACCGGCTCTGTAGGTAATTGGTGGTATGGTTTCACTACAGCTAAAGGTTCCGGCGATATCTCACAGAGTACAACAAGAGTCGAAGGCGATTGGAGTCTGAACATGACAGTCAATGCAGTCGGTGATGAAGGTTACTCTAAGTTAACTAATACTATTTACAAAATGATTAGCTCCAGCAATAAAGACCAGTTCAGTCTATATTGGAATATTGCAGATTGGCAAGTATCCACAAATGATTCTATAGCCTATCTGAAATTAGAAGTCAGTAATACGACTGACGAATTTAATGTATACTATCTGTTAGGTTACGGTGGTACTAGTCTAACTATAGGTAATTCTGAGGACATTGTAATCTATGTGAACGATTTCAATACAACTGGAACTTGGAATCTATTCAATCGAAGTGTGATTGATGACGTAAATACTCGATATTCATGTACACTTCTTGACATTACTGAAATTGTCTTCTATGCAACAGCTAAGGAGGATGGTTCAAGAGTATCAATCCTTTTCGATGATGTTTCTTTTGTCACTACAATTATGCACGATGGAGGGTATGAGGATCAAGGTGCTGTTGGAGATCCGATTTACGGATGGGACGGTACTTTTGATTCTAACCCAAGTCATACTGTTACTGATTTCTCGGCAAATGGAAACAAGGCTGCAAATCTAACCCTTGTTGACGGTAGTCAAATTGGACGGTATCAAGAATTTGGTATTGACATTCCGATAACCACGACAACTGAAGTATTTCTAGACCTAAACTGGTATATTGAGAGTTTCAACGAATCCTCGAATGATCACCTGGTTCTTACTCTCTACTTCGACGAATATACTATGATATTCTCGATTATGAATGCTAGTTCACTAGAATTATCTGGTTGGGACTTCTATGAAGATGAAGTCTTTGTTCCTCAATCTGACACAAATACAATAGGCGAATGGGTTAACTGGCAAATTGATCTTGTTCAAACCTTTGACGAAATTTTTGGAGAATTGCCAAATACTACCTTGTATTCCCTTTCTTTGGATGCATCAGCTGATGTAAGTAGCAATTTCACAATATTCATGGATGATTTCTACATCTATGAGGATTCAGCCCCTGAAATAATTCAGGTCACTCAGAATCCAACAGTTGTGGATGAAGTCGGTGATGTTGTATGGATTACTGCTGAAGTTGTTGATTTAACTACCGATCTTGTTACACTGTCTTATCGTGCTGATGCGGGCGCGTGGGTAAATGTTACAATGGTAGAAACAACAGATGGCATCTTCGAGGTTGAATTCAATTCTCCTTGGGGTGAGATAGAATATTTCGTCACAGCTACCGATGCCTTTGGAAAGACAGATATTGCAATGGATGGTGGAGATTACTTCTCATTCAGTACAGCGGATACAATTGCTCCTATGATTACTATAGACCCAGCTAATGGATCTACAGTAGAAGGTGTTCAATACATAACGATTAATGTAATCGAAACAGGTAGTGGATTTGCTGGTAGCGAACTCTTCATTGAAGGAGTTTCCGTAGCAAACAATACAGCTCCTTCAGTAGGAATAGCATGGGACACTACATTAGTCCCTAATGGAGTATACAATATCACAGTTGTTGCAAAAGATAATGCGGGCAATACTGCATCTGTTACTCATCTTTTGACTGCTGAGAATGTAGTAGCTCCAGCTGATCTCTCTGGTGTAATTCTCATTGTTGTCGCGATTGCAGCAGTAGGTGCTATTGCAGTGATCTACATCTTCGTTTTGAAGAAGAAATAAATTAGTATATGTCCAGTTCAATCGGGCTGGACATTCTCTTTCTTTTTTTCCAATTCTCTAGACTTCCCTCACCCATGCATGAACATTAGTTTTGTTGAATCCAAGGGAGTCGTACATGTGAGTTGCACCTTCAGTACTTGCCGCACCTAGAATAACGATAGCCTTTGGATCATATTTTTGGAGTCTTCGAATACATTCGAGAACAATTGCCTTTGCAAGACCTTTTCTTCTATGGCCTGGATGCACACCTACTGGCTCAATCTCAGCAAGTTTACTGAGGGGATCTATTCTACCTGTTGCGAAGGCTGCGAATGTACCATCCGGTGCTATAGCTATTAAGTCTAATTCAGGAACATAGAATTCAGCTTCACTGTAAATCTTGAGAAGGTTTTGAGTCATATTAGCACAGTGAGGAAAAACTGAACATTGAACAGCTCGGTATTGTTCTAAGTCCTTCTCCAAATCTGCATGTCTTATTGTATAATCATCAGGAAGTGTAACGTTCAATACTTCGTAATAATCGGGAAGAATTCTGTTATGCTCACACACACCCTTATTCTCATATCCTCGTTGTTTCAGGAGGTCCTCTCGTAGCGTATCTCCTGCTTCAACTACGAAGTACATCTTTATTGGTGAGTCATCAGTTTTCATTTTAGTTCGTTGACTCTCTAATGATTCTACCAATCTTTCTTCATGGTTTCGAAAATCCGGATGAATGAAGATTCGACAGTCACCCGATGGCTTACACATTGTGACTGCTACAATACCAACAATATCGGCTTCCCATATCTTGATGTATTCGTCTTCCTTATCCTCATATTCTGTCCCACCTGGACCAAACTTTGTGTTCTCGAACATTGATGGGGTCCAATTTTGAAAAGTCTTAGTTAGATTGTAAGTATGGATGAGGAAATCCCTAACCTTGTCAAAGTCATCTTGCCAGTGAAATGAACGCTTTGAGATTGTCAATGATATCGCCTAGAAGAAGCAAATTTAGCATTGATAAAAGCATTCGGACAAGCGTAAGAAATAAAAAAAAGAGAAGTGTCCCTTGAACAAAATTATTTTTTGAAGTGTATTCGATATTCGAGTATGCAGAGTGTTACTACTTTTGAGTATTCCACTCACTTTTAACGACTCAGAAACTGGGTATGAGTCATCTGGGGAGATATTAGAGCAGTCTTACACCTGGCAAGAAAACAGGGTTAACAAGTTAACCTTGCATCTTACATCCACGAACACAGAGTATTTGATTGTATGATGACTTCCAGTAATTCAGGATAACCAATCAAGGTCACATCCTCTGATTTTCATTCTCGAATAATAGAAGAGTTCAGGATTTCGATATAGAACTACCAACCATCATTCTCAATTGGTGCTATCTTCAGATCTATTTCTGTAATCTTAACACCCCAGTTGGTGAAGATAGGTTCCAATTCTTGATTTATCTCAGAATACAGAGATTCCTCATCCATTATGACTGTATCACCTGGGAAAGACTCTCCAATTTTCTTGATTTGGTGTTGAATGGTATTGTAAATCGATGCGCGATAATCTTCAACGTCTAGTACAGCTTTCTGTACATCAATAATTTTCCAGTTAACATATCCCATGAGTCTTCTAGTAGAACCATCACTGGAAACATATTTTCCAGTATCGACCAATGTCTGTTGTTCCTTCAGAGACACCATTATTCCTTTGTCCAGCATCGGCATCATCCAAATAATTCCTGGACCTCTTACACCATAATACTTCCCTAACCTAAGAACTGCAATACGGTCCCATTCCTTGACTATCTTTAACCCTCTAGAAACGAACAGTAGGAGAACGGTGCTGATAATCAAGGCCAACCCTATCATTAATGTAGTAACATTAAAAATTTGCAATTACAAACTTCCCACTTGGAAATTTACCTGAACCATAATATCTGTTTCTAACCATGTACTTGTACCTGTGTCAACTTACACGTTGGATATTATCTCAAGTATCTCGATAGCTTAAGCCTGTGAAAGAAGAGGGGATAAATTCATCCCCTTTCTTAATATCAAACTCATTTGTTAGGAGTCTTACGGCGTCCAGCGAGACAAACAATTGATGTTACAGCAAGAGTAGCTACAATCCCAATAGCAAATGGAATCGCACTAT
>JABCTV010000281.1 GCA_018238205.1 Candidatus Thorarchaeota archaeon | reverse complement strand
TCATCATTTTCAGGCGGCGTTTCAAGAATTCCTTCCTCCAGCCTGAATCGCCTCCAGGCCGGTCCTTTTGAGCCTACGTGATCCATATCTGCACCAGTAGGATAGTTGGTTTGGCATCACGTTTCAATCCCTTTCATTCGTTGCCCGGCTAATTCCATCACAGAATCGGACTGATGCTAACTATGTTGAGTTATTTACTTATTTAACAGCCCGCTCCCCTGCACGAAAGAGATTAGAGCTTTCTTAATATCAAGAATACATCTCCGGTTTGAAAATGCACGCTACAGTAGAAAGATTACTCTCTTATCACAGACATTGATAGATCTGAGGTATATAGCAGTATCTGTAATTTCCGCGAGCTAATGAAAAAGTCAAATCCATCGAATCTTTCCAGTTATCTATCCATGAAACAAGAGCCTTCTGCTCTGCTTCTGTGACTCTCACTGCAGTTGCAATAGTTTTCTTGTCAATAGTTTCAAAGTATTCTTGATACTCTTTATACAGATCGTAGGTGACTTTGTACTCGTTCTCTCCTCTCTTCTCAAGTGCTTCCGCATTGAATAATTCAGAGAGAACTCTATTCAGACTCTTAGGAGACAATCCTGTGTCGTCTCGAATCTCGTTCCATGTCCTTGCACCATCTATAGCGATGGCACGCACAACTCTTCCTTTCCATGATCCCCAGTATCTTGGTTCTTCTACCAACTCAAGACCTCCTAAACGGAACTTCACAAATGTGAATCCTACATCATATTCTGAACATATACCAACTAATCAGTTTGTCTATTGAAAAGGAAAATAGAAAGGGAGAGAGGAAAAAACCTCTCTCTCGATTGAATATTGAAACTATGGCTGCTTCTCTTGGCGATAGGGGAGGTTTTCTGCCCCAAAGAGTTCTCTTGCCTGAACAACCAGTTGAATGTGAGCACCACCTTCTGCACCTACGGTGTATGATCGAACACCTCTGTACGCAGCCTCAAGTGGACACTCCTTGGTGTAACCAAAAGCCCCATGCCAAGTCATTGCCATGGTTATCGCATCAAGAGCATCGTGAGGAGCTCTATACTTTGCAGCTGCTGTCCATTGGGCTATGTCGAGTTTCGTGTATTTTGGATCCTTTTCACGATAGTGCTTGTCCATTATGGAAGCTGCCTTGTATGTCAACAGTGTATCGGCCTGAAGTGCCATCCAGGCTTTGACCCCCTCGAACTGAATTCCTTCAAATGCTGCAAGTGGTCTGCCAAACTGTCTTCGCTGTTTGGTATAGTCGATACCGATATCGAGACTTTCCGTTGCTGAACCTAAACAAGTTGCAGCAATCAAGACCCTCGCTGCGGAAAATCCTTCCATTGCATGGTAGAATCCTTTCCCGTGCTCGCCAATCAAGTAGTGCTTGGGAATCTCAACATTCTCGATGTTGAAACCTCCGGTGGAAACTCCCATTCGCCCCATATCCTCGAACAGAGTTGTGGTGATCCCTGGATGCAGACCATCGCCCATGTTCAATGGGAGGATGAAAGCATCGAAAGCCTTGTGGTTTCCCTTTGGATCAGACTTGCCTAGGGTCCAGTAGACACCGCCATACTTCTCCGTTTCTGCGATACCGCTGATGTACACCTTCTCACCGTTGACGACATAACCATCGCCCTTGGGTTTGATGATAGTCTTGGTTGAGTTAACCAAGTCTGATCCACCAGTTGGCTCAGTAGTGGCGATACCAAAGAATAGGTCTCCCTTTGTAACCCTCGGAAGAAGCTCACTCTTTGCCTCGTGAGTGCCGTACATATCGAAGATAAATCCCCAAGATGCCTCTACAAGGTACATTACTGGTAGAGCGATGGATAAATCTGCCTTAGCAAGTTCTTCGGCAGCAATGCATGCCATGGTCATTGAAATGCCCGCACCTCCGTATTCCTCAGAAACGGTTGGAGCCCAAAGCTGCATATCTGCCATCTTCTTAATGAGATCTCTAGGAATCTCATGATTCTTATCATAATCCCGCCAGACAGGAGCGACGTGTTTCTGAGCGAATTCACGCACTGCCTCGCGGAACATTTTTTCTTCATCCGACTCTTCAAAGTTCATTATAAATTACCTCTTGTTTTGAGTCATGCCTGTGGGTCGGAGAGGGAAGTGCCTTGCTTATAGGTAATTCGCATTAGGTTGGACTCTGTTTTCATGTCATGGGATTACAAACTGGACAGTTGTAAGTTTGGTTAAGATTAACTAACAAAGCAATCGTTTATTTGATGATTTTACCTATATCTCAGGGACGTGTTGCTACGTCTAGCTAACTAGAACGGGAAACAGAACATCATGGAAATTAAGAAGCGTAGTGGTTCGACTGAAGTCTTCATGCCTGAGAAGGTTGTTGTAAGCGCTGTGAAGTGTGGATGCCCATACAAAACTGCACGTGAGATTGCAAGTTCTCTCTCTTCGAGAACAGAGGCAGTCATGGAGAGCACAGAGATTAGGAAGTATGTGCTTTCAGAACTTCGTTCGAAAGGTCAATCTTCAGCTGCTGATTCATGGGAATCATATGACAAAGAGAAGAAGAAGTTATGAATCCATTCACATGAATTTGCATACACTTTGAAGTTGAAACGGAAGACAAGTCAGGACCTCAGCATTTGAGGTATCACCAAAGGCGATTAATTGGTAACTATTTTTCAGACGTTTTGATATACCTTCTCAGTATGAGAGTCGTTCCATGATTCTAGAAGAGTTGCGCCAACCCTTCCCCTACCGCCTCAAGACCGTGTAAGAGACCTGGAGCTACGACAGACTTTGTCTTCTCTCTTAGTAACCCGAAAAGCAATCCTCCCACAAAGGTAAAGCTGCCCCACCACCAAGCAAGATTGAAGTCTCCGTACCATATGTTTGCAGTGTTCAGCATATGCGTTATTGAGAAGATGGTTGCGGTGATGAAGAGTCCTGCACCGAACTTGATTCCTTTCCACTCGTAGGGTCGACCAAAGGCAACATTCAATCTGGACTGGATGTACCCGCGGAAGAAAATCTCCTCCCCGAAACCAGAGAAGAAGAATTGCCAGACTACAATCGATACTAGAGGGAGTGATAATTTCCCTAGAGGTACTGCCAACATAATTGGTAGTAAGAGCATTATGAAAATCACAAGTATGTTGGTAATGTGGGTCTTTCTTGTAATCTCTACCTGTTCAAAATCGGAATATTTCTTCTTGACTTTGTCA
>JABCTV010000280.1 GCA_018238205.1 Candidatus Thorarchaeota archaeon | reverse complement strand
CAATAACAAAAGCTAAGGCAAAAGATATTTTGCTTGATTTAATAGAAAAAGAAGCAGAAGAAAACTTAATTACAAGAATCAGAAAGATTGAAAACGAATCGTCTGAAGAGGTTGATAAAAAAGCCAAGGAAGTTTTGGGTGCTAGTAGAACCACACTTGACAGATTGTTTGAAATTACTGGAGGAATTCCTCTAGCAATTGAATTGGTTGTTTCAATGGTGAGTACTGGCTACCGTCTTGAAACAGCTTTACACAAGCTCTCAGGAAAAGGTTCTCATATTCTTGAGTTCTGTTTTTCTGAAGCATATCATAGTCACCTATCTAGTGCTGCGCGAAAAATATTGACACTCATGCCCATCTTTGAAGGAGAGGTCACCTCTGTTCAGATTGCTGCAGCAACAGATCTAAAAGCTGAAAAACTAGAAGAAGCTTTGACACAATTGGTACAACTCTCTCTGCTAAACGAGGAAACGATTCAAGAAAAAGATGGCAGCCTCAATATAGTTTATTCAGTTTTGCCTTTAACTTTGGCATTTGCTCTTGAAGAGCTTTCACAGAATAGGGCACTTGAAAAGGAGGCTCGCAAAAAATATGGAGCTTTTCTTCAAAAAGAACATAGGGTCGAACAGGCATTAGTTCAATATGGTCATGCACTTGAAGATTTGGGTGCAACGACAACACATGGACGAACTGCAGCTGTATTAGCGAATCTTGCATTTGCTGCCTATCAGCGTGGTAACTATGGTGACGCTCAAAAAATTTTCAAACAAGCCGTAGAAGCAAATCCACGGCTTTCTTATGTATATCAGATCTGGGCTACAGTTGAGAGGCAAGAATCCAATTATTCAGGGGCAAATGAGTTATTTAAGGAGGCCGCCAGACTAAATCCTAGAAACCCAATAATTCTTCGATCTTGGGCAATGATGAAAAGGGATTTGGGCGAGATTGTTGAAGCCAAGGGATTGTTGAGTAGAGCTTTAAAGGTCAATCCCCAAGATAGAAGGGCCCGCCATTCCCTAGGGGTGGTTGAGAGTCAATTAGGTCAGTACAAACGAGCTCTTGATTTGTTCGATCAATCAATGTATGATAATCCATCTTCAAGTGAAGAGATTAAAATGAATTTGGTATGTTATGGAGCAAAGGCAGAAACCTTTAGAAAATGGGGTATGGATGAGCAAAACAAGAAGCAGCTTGGAATTGCAGAAGCAAAGTATTGTCGTGCTTTGGAAATTATTTCGAAAGGATACGAATTAAACTCATATGAATGGAAATTACGAGATATTGAACTACGCGTCAAGTTCCTCTTGGGATCTCTACTCCGAAGGCTAAGAGAATATGATAATGCAATAACACTTCTTGAAGATGCTTTTTATCCAAGACCCCGTGGAAAATTCGAAACAAAGCAAAATTCCGAAGCGTATTTCCAATTAATCCTAGCATATAAACGCTCAGGCAATCCAGAGAAAGCTCTTGAAATATGTAGGAGAATACCCCAAGAATTTGTAACTAAAAAGTTGGCTCGAATTGAAAATGAACTAGAAGCAATTTGCAATCAAGATAATTGACATCATCAGTCATACGGATTTTGTGTAAACTGAAATATCTTCAATCCAAACCATTCTCTTTGCCCATTTCGTCCATCCTCTATACACAAACACAAGCATCCACTTGGAAATGAAGATAAACTGTCTAATCAGTGTGCTGTGACCCTGTCCAATAACTCAGGTCCAAAGACCTCGCGTGCCATGACGATTTTATAGTAGTACGGAATTACCTCAAACCCTCAGATATACTGCATGCGAGAGGCTGCTGACGGTGGAAGGTAAAGGTTCTGTCTGGCTGAATAAAATGGATAAAGCGATAGATGCGATGAAGGACGCCATAATTCTCGTTGTGGCAAATATCGTTTCCTTCTTCGCATTTCTTTCAGGTCAGCCTGTTGGGATTATGCTCGCGAATCTGATTCTGCTTGTATCAATCATAACTACATCCTTTCTGGCATACAAATTCGCGGTGATACGAGATGATGTGCGTGGAGCTCATGAACGAACTCGTGCAATTCTTCTGATAATCAATTTGATATCCGGCAGCTTGCTTCTTTTTGTCATCCTCTTGGTGTTTCCTGAAACCGGAGCTGCTGTCGCAAATGAAGTCCTCACAGGCGACATTCAAACGATATCATTTCTGATGAAATCAATGATCTTGGTTCTGATATTCAATACCTTTGTATTGGAGCCTCTTATCACCCCCAGACTTCTAAGAAGTTTCAATGCTGCAGGCGAGCATAGCGATGATGTCATCTCTGGGCCATTCAGAATAGCTCTATCCACAGTGATTCTATCATCAGCATTCCTGGCATTTGTTCTGGTGACCGCCGGAGCTGCCCTTCATGACACAGAATTTTATGACCCACGTTTGTATGTTGTATCTCTTGCCTACTCGCTTCTACTCATTGTGCTAGCGCCGTCTTTTGCGCTTTTTGAGCCACTTCAGGTTAAGAAACAATCCAACCGGACTTTGCTCAATATCTTTTTCACCCTATGCTGTTTCATCGCCCTGTATGTATCCTTGCTTGAGCAATACCTCATTACAATTCTAGTTGCAGTACTGATCATAACCTGTGTGGCATATACCTGGACCAAACCTGCACAGAATCTTACTACCAATATTGCCATGGCTGCAATCGATCATGACGAATCTCTCAAGTTGCTGAAAAAACTCGCAAACCGTCCTGGAAGACTGGGATTAGTCTTCAGGTGGGCTGTACGTGCTCTTTTCGCTTCTATTCTAACAACTATTATTGCATGGTTCTTTGAAACTGATGGGGGCGTCTACTTGTTTTCTTTCTATATTTCATTAATCATCAGTTTAGTACTATTCCTATACATTGTGGTTGCAAGGAATGCTAGCACATAACAAGATGGGCGCTCCTGAGAAGTTTGAATCAAGGGAAAAGAAGGAGTGAGAGAGAGAGGACATGCCTTATGACACATATTTACTCTAGTTGCAAGGTATGAATTACATATCTGCGAGCGTGAATTGTATGTCTTTTTATCATCTGTTGGGCAGGCGGTCCGGTGAGAATGTCTGTCCAGTGGTGGGTTAGTATCTCTCACAGTAGAACATTGCAACAGGTAATACAGTTCTTGGTTGGATGAAAGTAACAGCAACAGAGAAACTGCGCGCGGTTTAGGGACTTCAAAGATTAAATAGACTT
>JABCTV010000079.1 GCA_018238205.1 Candidatus Thorarchaeota archaeon | reverse complement strand
TGAACTCCAGGCACACCTACGGCAAGCTCTGGGACCAGACGGAGTACTTGGCCGCCAACCTCATGGGCATGGGGGTCAAGAAGGGTGACACGGTAGCAATCATGCTCATCAATTGTCCCCAATTTGTAATCTCATACTTTGGTGCATTGAAGGCTGGAGCTATTGTAACAGCAGTCAGTCCACTAGCAATGGCTAAAGAGTTACGGATTTATCTGCAAGATACGAAAGCAACAACAATAGTTGTGCTCAACTTCTTCTATGCAGTTGTTGAAGCTGTCCGTAAAGAAACCAATCTTGAGAATGTTATTGTTGCTCAAGGCTGGGATATGATGTCCAAGTTAAAGCAGAAGCTGGCACCAAAGACTGTGTATAAGAAAGAGATGAAATCCGTTCCACCTCTTCGCGAGGGAGATATAATGTGGAATGATTTCATTGCCGATACAGTTCCTGAAGCACCAACAATCGAAATTGACCCTGCTAAGGATATTGCAGTGTATCAGTTCACCGGCGGTACTACTGGAATTCCTAAAGCCGCAATGCTGACTCATGACAACTTGAAAGCAAACTGCGAGCAGTGTAGTGTATGGATGGAGTGGATGGCTGAGCGAGGAAAAGAGTCCTTTGTTGCAGCACTACCACTACAGCACATCTTTGGTCAGACAATATCGATGAATCTTGCAATTTCATGGGGCAGTAAGATTGTACTGGTTCCAAATGCAAGGGATATCAAACATCTTCTTGAATTGATAGACAAACAGAAGCCAACATTCTTCCCGATTGTATCAACCTTGGCAATCTCGATATACAGTCATCCAGACGCTAAGAAGTACGACGTAACTTCCTTGAAACTATCAATTGCAGGAGCTATGGCCCTGCCACCAGAAGTCACAAGGAAATATGAGGAAGTAACTGATTCTATCATCATTGAGGGATTTGGTCTTAGTGAGTCTTCACCTGTAACTCATGCTAATCCCTTAGACAAAGACAAAAGAAAGGTTGGTTCCATTGGACTTCCATTCCCAAGCACAGACAGTAAGATTGTGGATCTTGAGGATAAGTCAAAGGATCTTCCTATCGGCGAAATTGGAGAACTTGCCGTTAAAGGTCCACAGATTATGCTCGGTTATCACAACCGCCCTGAGGAAACTGCAGATGTGTTAAAGGGAGGATGGCTCTTCACTGGTGATATTGCGAAAATGGATGAAGAAGGATGGACGTACATAGTGGACCGCAAGAAGGATATGATCAATGCAAGCGGTTACAAGGTATGGCCCAATGAAGTAGAAGAAGTGCTCTTCGAACATCCAAAGATTCGTGAAGCAGCAGTCATTGGCATCCCTGATGAAACTCGTGGAGAAACTGTGAAAGCCTTCGTCGTTCTTGAATCTGGTCAGACAGCCACGGTAGATGAGCTACGAGCCTTTGCAAAAGAAAAGATGGCCGTATACAAGGTCCCGACCGAAATTCAGTTTGTCGATGATCTACCAAAGACACAGGTTGGAAAAATCCTCAGACGAGAACTACGTGAGAGTACAGAATAAAATCAAACGAAAGAACCGGATGGTGTTAATCACACCTCCGGTTTCCTACTCTTTTTTCTTAATCGCGAACATGGAAAGCATCAGTTTTAAAATCTTCAAGGAGTGCCTGCACTTCAGGTCTACCAAGGAGTTTTCTGCGAGTTTCAGACATATTGTTAATAACGCAGCCGATGCCTACAACAGTAGCACCTAACTTCTCAATCAGTTTCTTGACCGCAAATACTGAGGTCCCCTGTATTAACCAGTCATCGATGATTCCAACTCTATCACCAGCATCTATTGACTCAGAAACAATGGCTAATTGTCTATCCGCGAATCTGTTAGAGGGAAGTAACTCCACTTCACGATGATAATCCTCAGGGATATAAGCAATAGATCGAGCAGGTACTATTCCACACCCCAAATAGTAAGCAATCGCGCTACCCAGGGCTAGACCTCTCTGTTCGATTCCCACAATTTTATTGGGTTTAACCTCCAGAAATGGTTTTGCGAGCTTAACAACCGCCTCGTGAAACACATTGGGGTGTTCAAGTAACAGGCTGATATCACAGACAGCTTTGCCTGGCTCTGGCCAGTCCCTAATCACTTCAACATATTTCGAAAAATCTACATCTGTCATCGTCCGACCTCAAGAGAAAACAATCATAGTAAGACTTAATCCTTTCTGTTAGCAATATTCTAATGTAAGATTTTGACCTCTTGTTGATACCAGACACGAAACGCTTAAGATAGCAGAATAGATTTTGTCAAATAATACCTGTTGGGAGTATGGTGTAATCTTGATAGTTCCTGGTACTACAATCTCATTGACGCTGATGCCAACATATGTTGAGGTTCGAGATAAGGGTGTAATCAAGAAGAAAATCCCATTGAAAACTAGGTCATTTGATGATATAGCACTAGAGTTAACCAAATACTTCAGGTACTTGGGAAAGAGATTAGCTCCAGGAGTAATGGAGAGTGTACTAGAACGAATTGGGCTTCCGAAGGCAAGAAGAGTTATTCCAGAGCCGGAACCCGAACCAGTACCTGAGTCAGTACCTATTATTGAAACACCTCCAGAGCCGGAGCCAATTAAAGAAGCGCCTGAGAAAAAGAAGAAAGAGAAGAAGAAGAAGAAGAAAAAAGAAGATAAAAAGAAGAAGCCTACAGCAACTATTGTGGAAAGTCCCGGTACAAGTGCCCATGAGCATGGTGTAATCTCAGCTGATGATTTTGATGATATTGCTGATGCATTGCAAGCGGTTGAAGCACTGAGTGACTCATTTATGGCTCCAAGTGTCAAAGAAATTGTTCAAGAGAAGAAGCCGCAAAAAATTAGTATCGATTTAGAGGGTGAGGAAGAAATAGTTGCATCAGGATCAACTTATGTCCGAACTCCAGGAGTAGAAATTGCAGCATCCCAGATTGAAGAGGCCGAATCTGATATCATTGAACTCGTAGCTGAAACTATCGAGGAAGATATCGAGCCAGAACCCGAACCACTTCCAACTGTAACACCGACACACCAGATAAAACCAGTAGTTCAATGCAAGGCTTTACTTCTTGGTGAAACTGGAGTTGGTAAGAAAACTCTCAAAGAAAAGGTTGGTACAGAAGCTTTAATCATCAATGAAGAAACTGGAGAAGTTTCACCCTATATCCATAGAAAGATCATAGACGGTTCAAACCACCGAATAGAAATGAATATTTGGTCTTTTGATTTGGCAGTAAAAGCAAAACTACCACGTCAGAAGTTCTATGATGATGCACAATTACTAGTCATCGTCTATGCAGCTTCAGATCGCTGGAGTTTTGAAAGCTTAGACTTCTGGCTAAGAGAATCATCAATTACTTGTGAGGTCACGCCCCCAATTGTAATTGTGGGTAATAAGATAGACTTACGTTCTGAGTCAGAGGATGATTCAGGAGAAGACCCAGTAAGCTATAATGAAGGATTTCAATATGCTGAGGAACTAGCGAAGCGGCTTGGCTCAGATGATAGTCTACACCCGGTTGCTTTTATTGAAACCTCCTCAATGACAGGAGAGAATACAGAAGAAGTTTTTAAGACTGCTTCAGACTTGTATGAGAATACACTATAATAATATATATTAGGATATTTTTCAATAGAGTACAAGACTCATAGCATTCATATATAGGTCTGTTATGGATATTTAAAAAATTGAACATAGAATTGTTACCTCGAAACATGAAGTGGTGATTACGTCGTCAGAACCCTGTGAAAGTTGTGGAAAAGAAATGGACCCAATTCAATCAGCTACGAATCTAGAAGATAACTTCATCAACGATGCACGCCAGAATATGTTTATCTGTTCAGACTGTTTCAATAAAAGATTTAAAATTAAGAAGAAGAGGAGGAGTGGTTATGGGGGTACAATCTATGAACTGGAAGAAAAATCATCACCCCGATTTGGATTTGGTAGTGAATCCTTTTCTTGTTTGAAATGTAATTGGGTTGCATGGAGCGAAGAAGGTCTATTGGCACATATGCGTAGAAGACATCCATAGATTGCTTTTCCGATATTATTGCTGGTTTATTTCAACATGTTTTTTTTCCTTCACAATCTCATGGCCAATGATTCTCAGACCCTCTACACTTCTTGCAGCATTCTCAAGCATACCCATTCTATACGTTGCAGTTCGGGGACCAAGACCATGAAGCCAATCTAGATTGGTCATATCTAATTTCTTATGGATAGAGAAGTAAACCTTAAGATCAGCGGCAATAGCTCTAGACCTCTCAAACATTGCAGCTGTGAGGCCAATACTAGGTGCAGCAAATCCTGTCAATACCCAGATGAAGATGAAAGCATCATTACTAAACTCTACATAAAAGAATGAAAATCCGAAGAACATGGGTCCGACTAAGGAGAGTATAACGAGAATCAGTGAGAGGTGTTGAGTGGAGTCATCGCTCCCCAGTCCTGCAATTCCAATGACATCTTGGTCAGGTGGATAGAGATAGACCAAAACACCACCAGATGTAACTCCAACTACAAAGGCAGAACAAACAACAAGCATCATGTAACCGAAAGGTCTTGTTTGCCAAATCTCAGGAAATGTGATGAGAGATTGCAGAATTAGTGAAGTTGCAGCCAAGATGGAACCCGCTAGAAATCCCTTCTTGCTGAAGAATTCATATTTCCTGTCCATAATCTCGTCAGACAATGAATAGATGCACCTCTTACTATTCTATGACTAGATAAGTCTTCAATAAAGATAAAGCTTTCTTATTCAATCACTAAAATGTGGTTATAGTACAATTCTTTGTACGTGAAGGGAGTTATTTATTAGTTTTCACGAAATACTGTAGGTTGTCGCGGAGAATTTCGGAGTGGGTTGATCTGAATAACAACACTATCATTGATTTACAATCAGTTTCCCGGGTCTACAAAATGGGAGAGATTGAAGTCCATGCTCTTAGGAGTGTGTCTCTTGATATCAAGCGTGGACAGGCAATCGGAATTATGGGACCAAGCGGATCTGGAAAGACGACTTGTCTAAACCTTATTGGAGCACTTGATAGACCAACTAATGGAAGAGTCATAATCGATAACCTCGATATTACAGATATGTCTGAGAGTGAACTCACAACAGTAAGAAGGGAGAAGATAAGCTATGTTTTCCAATTCTTCAATCTGCTGCCGGTATTGACAGCATATGAGAATATTGAGCTTCCACTTCTAATTGCGGGAGTGGAAGAAGATGCGCGCAAGGAGAGAGTAGACCACCTAATTTCACTGGTTGGGCTTGCAGAAAGAGCAGAGCATCGCCCGGATGAACTTTCGGGAGGTGAACAACAGAGAATCGCCATTGCTCGCGCTCTTGCGAAACCAGAAGGTTCTGCTAGTTCAGTCATCGTACTTGCGGACGAGCCTACCGGGGACCTTGACTATAATACTGGACTAGAGATTCTTGAAATTCTTATTTCACTAACAAAGGGAGAAGGTGGCACACTGATTACGGTGACTCATGACCCTGAAGTTGGTGAGCAGATGGATCATGTCTACCGAATGCGCGATGGACAAATAGAGAATTCACAATGAGGTATGATTCATGGCGGCAGAACCTGCGGGATATGAGGCGTTCCATAGCTTCCGAAGAAAGGGTGTGACATTACTCTGTTTTCTATTGGCATCTACAATGGCTATCGGAATCACAGTTTATGTGGATTCATATTCAGTTCATGAATGGGAGAAGAATATCGACGTAGGTGAAATCGCCATCACTGTGACTAATTACTATAGTAATCTTGAACCATATGTTGATGACATTCGAGAGATTACTGGTGTAACAAAAGCTGCTGCATTACGTTGTGGTCACGGATATATTGAGAAAATTGAAAATAACACCATCTATCTAGATTTATGGGGAGACATACTTACTCCGGATGCAGAGTTCTATGAAACTTTTCCAAATTATATTAACTTGGAACAAGGAAGATTACCAGAGAATACAAGTGAAATTGCAATAATCTATTCGTCTCATACATATGATGAGATAGAACTTGGTGATGTACTTGAAATGCACCTGGATGACTCTCAAGATATGATAGTGGTTGGTTTTTACTCCCATGAAGGACAAGCTGATTCTCCATATTACTGGAGTTTCGATAGTATTGGAATAGTTCTACCAAGTGTTGTAAGTGATGATTATGCAGACACTAAAATTCTTATCGACGTCGATCGATCAGGTATCTCAGCTTTCAATCCCACTGCATCACTCCAGTACTTAAATGGAATTGATGAATCAATAAGATTGCTAGACCCAGATTACAACCCTAGTATTTCCTGGTCAGGTAGCTTTTATGTTCAAAATAGACTTGCCTCAGGAGTAACAGCGTACATCTTTTGGGTTCAAATGTTGAGAATTATAGAGATGTTCAGAGCATCAAGTGTTCTTTTCTTACTAGTGTTGGTGAATTTCTTAGCAATTCGTTATAATGTGAACGAAAGACGTTATGAAGAAAATATGCTGATTTCTAGAGGGGCCGCCAAAGGCGATTTGGAAAAAGCAACAACTCGAGAAATATTCATACTCTCAATCTTATCTTGTTTCATAGGAATTCCACTAGGTTTGCTTCTAAGTAGAGTTGCAATTGCTGCTACTGGGTTCTTCACTTTCAATCCAGCACTATTCTTTTCAGAACCAGTTCTAATCAGTTTAGATTCACTCTTAATCTCAGGAATAGTGACAATAGCAATACCCATGCTCACATTGGGTGGGTATCGAGCAATCTATTCGACCAAGAGAAGTGTTGATGAAGACAGAGGTAAATTGGCCAAGTTATCAAAGGGACTAGGTCTCATTCGTTGGGACGTGATGGTTGTGGTATTGTCAGGTCTCTTTCTACTTGCATTGACTACTGGAGGCACTGCAGTAGCTATCAATCCAGTGCTATCATATATTCTACCCGTCTTACCCTTACCACTTTTCCTTGGAGTGGCAAGTATATCAATGAAAGCGCTAAGATGGGGAGCATATAGACTCAGCAAAGTAATGAGAAGAATTGTTGGGGATGTTCCCGCATCCATTGGAATCAGAAGGGTTGGAAAAGGTGCTTCATCAGCAGGAGCAGCAGCTATGATCCTTGTTCTTGCTATATGTTTGAGCTGGAACAGTGCAATAATCGATGCATCAATGCCAGTTACAGCACAGAATCAATCACGTCTGAGTGTTGGCTCAGATCTGACATTTGCATTGGATGAAAACGAATATGGAAGTTGGGATGATTTCATCACAAATGTGACAAACCATGAATTGGTTGAATCAAGTACAATTGTATCAGAAGCACGTCTCTCCTTATCAGCAGGATATGGGGGAGGAGTAGACTTCTTAGCAGTGAATCCCAGAGAGTACATGAATATTGGGTATGACTATTTGGGTAATCCACTCAATGCATCAGATCTTACCCTCTTACTTGACAATCTAGAAACTTCACCAGATGCAGCCATTATTACATCCGATATCGCTCAATCTTACAATTTTGAAGTTGGTGATATTCTTCGAGCATCAACTTTGGAAGATGATGCAATTCCAATCATATTCAGTATAATTGGAATTACAGATGCGATACCTGAGGTACCACCAAGAAACGATTACTGGTATGAACCGGTCTTCATTGGTGGAATTGGATTTGGGTACCAACCTCGTGCTGTTGGAACTCATAGAATTCTAGTAAATAGGGAATATCTAGGTTCTCAATTGACACTTCTCAATAACTCATACAGCTTCCTTTGTGTTAGAACAGCTCCAAATGCTAATGCATCAGCTATCGTCGAAGATGTTTTTGATGATGACGGAAACATTGCAGTTTATCAAAATCTTTGGGAGTCTGTAAGTCAAAACGTACATGATTATATCAGTGATACCCAGTATGTGATGGAACGGTCACTCGATACAATGCTTACTGTTCTTACAGTGGGTACAATTGTTGGTGGTTTTGCAATCTATGCTGTTGAGGGAGTTCGAACGCGTAGAAGAGAAATCGCACTCTTGAGATCAGTTGGAGCATCCAAGAGAATGATAATTATGGTACAGGGAGCTGAAATGTTAGTATTGATGCTGTTTAGCATGATATTACTCCTAATCTATGCTCCACTATTTCTAAGCACATCGATAAATTTGGCTGGAGGTTCAACTACAGGTTGGGCCGATGTGTATCTGGTTTCTGTATTTCCAGTTATTCCTTGGATTACAATTTTTGTAGTTTTAGGATTCTTTGTAGTTAGTGTAGCCTTGTTCATCTTTGTAATCGCTGCACTCAGTTCGAGAATCAATCTGGCTTCTACTCTCAATGCAGCATGGGCAGAAGCTGGTCCTTATGGAGATGATATGTAGTTGTTCCTCTTCTCACGTCTTTCATCAAGGGCACCTGAAGTAATGGTAACATTACTAATCTTCGCCCTTTCTAGCGGCGTTCTAGGTGGAATTCTGTTCTACATGGATTCGACATCACCTGATGTTCTAAATGATATGACATCGGATGTACCAATAGACATGCAGGTCACTTTTTCATCACCGTTCTATTCCCAGAGCAATATTACAATTGATGATATTGAAGAGAACGTAGCTCAACAGGATTATGTTACTACTACAGAACAGGTGAAGTTTGCGGAAATTTATGATTATATGTGGGAAGGAGAAGAAGAAGATTTCAGGAAGGGATATCTTGGTATTAATTTCACATCTTTTGAGAGCTTCTCAGATGCAATAGACATTGAGATATTCGATCGAGAATATGATAATGATTCATGCATGGTTGAGAATGCATTATTCCTTCGGCAAGGACTTCAAATTGGTGATAATTACACAATTGATCTATTTGGATACAACAGCACTTGGCATGAGGTTGAAATTCAAAAGTCTTTCACTATTGTTGGAACATTCTCATCAAATATATACATGCATCAACCAAGGTGGGGGCAACCTGAGGTCACATATCTTCGAATGATCACAACTCCAAATGCTATCGATTCAACTTTCGATGTTCTAGGACATGATCCCTACTATGGTTTGCAGGATAGAATCTGGGTTCGTTTCGACCATTCTCTAATTCTAAATACTGATTCATCGAGCGTAATTAGTTCACTATCGAACATTGAAAAAAGAATTGAACAGGACAATCTTCCTTATGCAATGGTTGATAATTTCCAACTAATGGGTGCAATCTATGAGTTCTCAAGTTGGTCTGCCAGTATTAGAGCTATTGCGCTATCATTCTCGATTCCTTCAGTCATCATGGGAGCAATGCTAATCCAATACAATGCAAGATTGTTGTCTGATGCTCAACGAAAAGATGTAGGCACTCTAAAAACAAGAGGCGCATCCGGATGGCAGGCATTCAATTGGGTATTGAGTAATGCCTTAGTAACAGGTTTTGTTGGAAGCCTTGGTGCGATTATCACGGGGATTGCTTCAGCGCTTCTTTCAGGAACTGTCACAGAACTACTAGTGTTTGACCCACAGAGGCTTGCTGGTTTCGAAATCTTGCTTCAGCCTTATGCAGTATTTATTGTATTCATGTTTTCATTCTCCGTAGGACTGATAGTTGCCATACCTTCAGCCGTGAAGGCGCTATTGATGACTCCTTCAGAAGCGCATAGTCATCTTGAAAGCAGCGTACTTGCTGATGCGGAAAAGATGGGAACAACTACTATTGATTTGATTGCGGTAGGAGTTAGTGGGTGGCTACTTTTCCCGTTGATTGGTGTCTTTGCATTCTCAGGTCAAAGTCTCTTTGGTTCTCTAGCTTTTGCAGCCATCATTATTCCAGTATTGGGAATCTTCCTCTTTTCATTTACAAGACTTCTTTCAAGACCAACTGCATCAATCAAAGCAAGGGTTCTTGGAAAAATTAAGAGTCCATCCCTCATTGTAGGTTCACGCCTGATGTCTAGAACAGTTCTCATGTTCAAGAAATCAGAAACTATGGGAACTATGTTTATAGCTATGGTTTTTACAGCAGGTCTATTTGCTTCAGTTTCCGCTACAACTGGTAGCACTCACATGAAACAGATATACATGTTTGAAACCGGAGCGGATGTTACAATCGACATTAACCCAATCTTAACAAATATCACAATGGATCTTGTAGCAAACATATCGGCCGTAGAAGGAGTGGCCCATGTTAGCCCAATGTACAGAACCACTGCTTATGTGCAATATTGGAATGCGTACCACTTTGGAAGCGGTGAAAACATCAATCGTACAATTACTGTGTTTGGAGTAGAGCCAGAAAGCTGGATTGAATCAGCATTTTGGTTAGACTATTTTACGTACTATAACTTGCCGCAAAATTCGATTGCTAGTTTATCAGAATCAAATGAAGATGGAATCAATATTCTCTCTTCATTCAAACCTATCCATAGCTACACGGTTGACTCTCTTGGTATGAGCTACCCTCAATACTCTGATATTCTTAACCTTCAGATAATAGCACCAGCATGGAGTAATCTAACTGAATGTACAATAGTTGACTTAATGACTGCTACAGTTAGTGATCGAGCATCAGGGCAAACATACGTTCCAGGTGAGTCAGATGCTAGCAATTTCATTGTAGCTGATATTGATTATATCCATTCATGTATGAATACCACACGAGTTACCAAATTCTATATTGACCTTGAACCCGGGACAAACTATACGAAAGTAATGAATGACATCAATGCAATTGCACCTTACAGCTTCACTGATATCGAGTCGCCATTCACCTCAATAGATAAGGTCCTAGAATCTAGAGCAGCACAATCAATCTATGGCACTTACACGCTTAATGTAATCTTCTCACTTATCTATTTGACAATAGGTATGCTCATTGTCAGTATAGTAAGAGTTCGAGGATTAAGAAAACAGTTCTCGGTTCTTCGAGCTCTCGGAACACCAAACAGGTCAATCATTATTTCTTCAATAACAGAAACCAGTATAGGAGTTCTGATTGCCGCTGCTATTGGTGGAACTGTTGGAATCACCTTGGCATTTCTACTAATGAATATACCACTCTTACATATGGGAGTGTCAACTCTAACACTCTGGGCTAGACTTCCAGTACAACTTGTGCTACCCTTACCACTAATATCAGCCATAATCGCCCTTTCAATAGGCGTATCGCTGATTGCAACGTACCTTGTATTAGTACGCACCCTGAAACTGAATATCGCAGAAGAGATACAATATAATGAGTGATCATCATGTCGGAAAATCTTGAAGAACTAGCAGACGAATACAAGATTATTGTACGTGATCTCATGAAGGTCTACAAACGAGGCCAGAAGGAGGTCATTGCTCTACGTGGAATTGATTTTGAAGTCAATGCGGGAGAGTTCCTTTCTATAATAGGACCCAGTGGTTCCGGGAAATCTACACTTCTGAAAATGCTCGGGGCATTAGATAGACCGACAGCGGGAGCTATCCTCTATGATGGTCATAGTGTAACAACTCTTGATGACCGGAGGTCAATGCTTTACCGAAGACAGAAAGTCGGATTTGTATGGCAAATAGGTAATTTAGTTCCAGGTCTAAATGCATTGAAGAATGTCATACTTCCAATGAAACTAGCTGGAGCGCCATCAAAACAATCAAACGAACGCGCAATGATGCTCTTAGAACAGTTAGGTCTAGGTCCAAGAGTTAGCCATAAACCAAGTCAGCTCAGCGGCGGTGAAAATCAGCGAGTTGCGATATGTGTTGCATTGGCAAACAATCCAGAGCTTCTGCTAGGAGACGAAATAACGGGAGAGCTGGATTCGGAAACAACTGAGATTGTGATGGAAGCACTGAAGAACATAAACAAAGAATTTGGAACCACAGTGATCAACGTAACTCATAATCCTAAGGTTGCAGAATATGCTGATCGTGTTCTACGAATTCGCGATGGGCTAATTGAGGGCCAGAAACATATCCTCTATGGAGATATCACGGAAATAGATGCTAAAGGAAGGATGGTCATTCCAGAAACTGTTCGTCGTTTAGCAGGTCTTGGAAAAAGAGTCGTTCTTCGGGCAACATCTGATGGCTTGCTTATCAGTCCGCTAGACACAAGTGGCAATAATAATAATGAAACAGAAACCTAGATGTTAGCAATGTCTATATCTGAGGACACATCGGTTCAAGTAGTGATGCAGATGAGCAAACGACAGATGCCATGGTCATTCTATTCCACATTAATTTCATTTGCAATCTTTTTTGCTAGCATCAATATCTATATTCTCACCAATTTACTCAGTCATCCATTATCGAGTGATTTGTGGCTGATCGGAGTTGTTGGGGGATTTATTCTACTGCTCTACTCTGTTCGTATGGTTAGGATTCATCAAAGAGAGCTAGTCGATAAGAAACAATCTGAATAGATAGATTGTTTCAAGGAACAGGAGCCATTAGAAATCAAAGCCAGATTTTTCATTCTTTCTCCTAACAAAGACTATTGGGATTTCAATTACCTTATCTTTACGTCGCGCAATATCTAATGTTACTTTTAGAAAATAGCGATATTCAATGAGCTCCGATGTAAACGATTCTATCCAATTGGAATTTGTTGGGATAGTGGCTTCGACCCAAGAGTCTCTACGAAACTCCTCCTCTTGAAAATATATTTCAGCAAGTTCCTTCTTTGAATCCCACTTGAACCCTTTTGGCTCAACGTGCTCTAGTTCAAATATTTCGGCACGAATTCCTCTAAAACTAGCCTCTCTATCAACGAAGAATCGAAATTCTAGATTGTCCCCTGGAGAAAAATGATCCGTGTCGGTGTCTACTTTTAACAGAGTAATGCCATCACTCTCGATCATATCAGATTTGGGTTCTGGAATAGAATCTTTTTCGGTCCCTTGCTTTAATTGCAGAGCAAGGTCCAATTCCAATTTAGATTTCAAATCTCTAGCCCATGAGATTTCTGCTTTAGCTTCTAAAGAATATTTTATCCACCCACAAGTGCCGTTGTAACTTCCGGGAATATCAGAAGGGAGAGTGAATGAAAAGTTGTAGCGTGATTCACCGGTTGGAATCGTTATGGTTTCAGTGAGATTAACGATATCATTTACATGGTCGCGTTTGTCCTGATAGATAATCGTAGTCTTTCCTATTCTAACGACAACTTTCACAGCTTCTGTCCCTAAAAGAGAAATATGAAGTCTTTCGCATTGAAAATCATCATCGCAGGTTACAAGAACTTGCCCCTCTACTGTAGAACCAGGAGCAAAAGTTTCATCTATTGGTTGAATCTCAATCTGCCTCATCAGAATTTCATTCCAATTATTGTGCCAAGATTAATAGGGTATTCGGTTGACGATTATGGAAATATCCGACTAACTGTTCGGGGAAATGGAATGCAATCGCGGATATGCTCAAGATCCAGCATCCAAGTCATTAATCGATCAACTCCAACACCAAACCCAGAATGCGGTACACTGCCGTATTTCCGGATATCCAGGTACCACTCGTACTTCTTTGGATCATCCCCGATTCTGTTAAGGTTGTCAATTATCTTCTGATAATCAGACTCACGCTCACTCGCACCTATCATCTCACCAAATCCCTTTGGTGCAAGAAGGTCGTTGTTCTTGTAAGTACGAGGATCAGCCTCATTGTCTTTCATATAGAAGGACTTGATCTCCTTTGGATAATACTCCACA
>JABCTV010000078.1 GCA_018238205.1 Candidatus Thorarchaeota archaeon | reverse complement strand
TTAGAACAGTAAAGCTTGTGTTTGCAAAATCGTAAAGATACCAAGCTACTCGTTCTTTCTTATCAGTTGGAATAACAGTTGTTTCTGTATCCATAGACAAATTTCTCGCTCCTATAATAAAGGAAATTCTTTCTAATCAAAAGCTCAGCTACTATATAACAATAAGGGAAGTTGGTTTTGATTTAATTTGCATCAATAATTTCATGAGTAAAGAATAAGAGGAGAAGTAGTTGCAAGAGCAAACAGCGAAATCAAGAATTTGGTGTGAGCTGGAATGAACGATACTGAACTACTGGCATTTTGTACAGAATGGCTTGAGGCATGGACGGGTAATAATCCAGATACACTCGTGTCATATTATGCGGATAATGCATTATACACAGATCCCGCTCACCGCAAAGGACTAGAAGGGAAAGAGGCAATTAGGAAGTATTTTAGTAAATTGCTTGATGTTTATCGCGATTGGAAATGGAAACCACTAGAAGTTTTTCCAATTTCATCTGGAGCGATTGTTAAATGGGAATGTAAAATTCCCCTTGGTTCTGAAGTTATCCACGAAATCGGGCTTGACATCGTAGAAATTAAGAATAAGAAAATCACTAGAAATGAAGTATACTTTGATCGCACAAGATTAGTTGCTTCAATTGATAAAAAACGTCGAGACCAGCGATTGATAAATCTCTGAACTTTCTAAATTCATTGAAGCGCATTCATCCACTCTTTGATATATGCATTAAATTGTACGGATTGCTCTAACATCACACTATGACCTGCATTTTCAATTACATGTAAAGTGGAGTTAGGTAATTTCTCATGCAAGTACTTAGAATACTTCACAGGAGTCATTATGTCTTTCTCACCAACTAGTATTAGTGCTGGTAGTGAAATATCCGAAATCATTTCCATTACATCAAATCCATCACAAGCAGCAAAATCGCGATTGATGATACTAGGCTTACACTTTCGAATCTCAATTTTTGATGCCTCAATAAGTTCTGCTGAGGTTTCTTCACAAAACATAAAGCTCCCAGCTGCGTCAACATATCCCTCAAAATTATTCTCCAACATGTCAAAGATAAGTGGAGCTACTCGAAGTTTTGCACCAGTGCCAATTATGATAATCCCTTCAATCTTATCAGAGTGTCTTAACGCATAGAGCTGTGATAGAGCTCCGCCCATACTATGACCCGCAAGAACTGGCTTTTCGTATTGCGTGACAATCTCATCGATATCAGTTAAATAAGATTCAATTGTATTTTCTTTTGAAAGATCTGGAGATTTGCCATGCCCATTTAATTCGAGTGCGATAATGTGAAAATCGTTGGAGAGCCCTTTAAGCTGCATAAACCAAGTGGCTGCAGACCCTCCCGCTCCATGAACAAATATGATTACTGGAGCATCTTCATCTCCAGCTCTTTCCACATAAATTGGCATAACCTATTCTTAATTCTATGAGACCTATAGGTGTTACTCACAAATCAGATATACTATTATGGAGTATACCAAAGTTACCTTTAAATTGAAGACATTAACGAAGGCTGTTCTTGATGAATATTCACAATAAGAATGCACTCATACTTTCTATTATCGGTGGAGTGCTTATGATCACTTCCGGAGCAAGTGGAGCTATTGCAGTTGTAGATGAGCTTGCTGATGCACTAACAGCCGGATTTGCTTTCCCGATCCTATTCACGTTTGAAGCAGTAATGGGTTATCTTGCAGTAATGATGATTTTAGCAGGTATAGTATCAGTCATTGGAGGAATCATTCTAACAACTGATAGAGTTTGGCTTGGAAGAATCATTCTGCTTGGAGCTATTGCTGCTAGTGTACTTGGTCTAATGATGTCGTTGGTTCAATTAACAATGGTCGGAACAATCAATATGGGAATAACTTTGCAATTACAACAATCATTGGGTTGGGTAGGTGCGATTATTGCTTTTGTTGCAAGAATAATTGCAGATCAAAAACCTTTGATTTCACCGTCTACTTAGATATCAAAAATTGAAACACTGGCCTCAAGATTCTTTGAAGCCTGTATGCATTCTTTGAGTATGCCTTCCTTATCGACATCCATCGGTGCAAATACGGAAATAAACCATACTCCTTTTCCAGTACCACAGATTAGGCTTACAGCACCTTCTGGGTTAATAGCTACAAATCCTTGCTCTGTTGTTAAAGCAGTAATAAAAGAAACGCCTTTCAGTATAAAATTTTGAAATTGTCCATTCCAAGCTTGAACTAATGTATTAATGTCTTCACTGATCTGCATATTGTCACTAGCATAAGCGACTCGTCCTTCGTATGTAAAAACACAGAATCCAATTATCTCAGTGTAATTGCTCATTGCAATATCTATGGTGCGTTTCACTCTCATGACCATGAAAATCAATCGAGCAAACCAATAATTTGTAAAAATAGCTTTCCTGAGTGTAGTCCAACTCGATGAAAGATTTATGAGGTTTCAGTTACAATGTTACATGAATAAGAAATGACGATGAAAAGAAAAAAGAAGCAGAAGAAATCCCCTTTGGGAAATACTATCCCTTCTAGATACACGACACACCCAGTCATGATAACGCGCTGGATGACTGAAATAGATAACTATGCAAAACGAAAGAAACAGAAAAAACCCAGAGCGTTAAGACATCCTCACAATTAGATAGAAGCGCATGCTAACATTGCTTTAGTCAGTAAGAAAGTTCTATGATGAAGCTCATTATTGCTAATATTAGCCACTAGACGATCATTCTTGACACCGAATCCATGTCTAAGCGCAATATTCCTTAATTTGCGACAATGAAGTTGTGATGACACTAAGCGATAGACAAACCATTCATCTGTATCTTTTTGTTTAATTCTGCAATTCACATCAAATTGAAGTCCGTTTTCTAAGGTCACTCTGATCTTCTTTCCAAAAGTGTGTCTGATTGTGGTTTTAGTTCCAAGTATGCCTTTTAGTATTGCAAGTGTGTATGTTAATGCAGGTCCAGGCAGAAAAGCCCAAGACCAAAATCTAAAAATCAATACTACGAGTGTAATTGACAAACAGAAACCAATTGTATTAACAGATGCAACTACCGCAAATCCTTGAGTCCATCCACTTTGAACAACACCATCAGGAGGAATTGTACCAATGGAAACTATTTCAGGATTATAGAATAGATAAAATGTAATAGAGAAAACAACTATGAACGCAGCTAGAGCAATACGTAGACGATCCTTGTATAGGGCTCTTGCCTGCTTCAGAAGCATGTCTTCCAATTTCATTCTTCCTCCAGCGCTTTCAAGTACAGTTTTCGAGCACTCTCGCCGTTTGTCCTACAGAGATCAACAAGAACAGATAGGAGTGGATGTTCATTGTTTACCCGAATTGCATAGAGCTTTGGAGTAAGCTGGTCTATCTGTATCATCTCATTCTCTTTGAGGTGTGAAATCACACCTCTGTAAAGACTCCTTGATTTTCCACTGTACCCAATCAAACGACTGAGTTGAACACCGCTAACACTTCTTGGATAAATATGTGCTAACGCAAGAAGGATAGCCCTCCTTGTGTCGTTTAGTGACGACATTAGTTGCACTAGTTCATACACTGAAGACATTTCGGTGTTATCCTCCATTCAATGACCAACCCACTATTACTTGCTTGTGCACTTCCGTACACATATCGAATTGCATTCAAAGTTATATATTGTAGCACTGTAACACGATACTGTTGAATATTGAATAATTAGAGTATTTCTCTTTTCCTAAAGCAGTATTCCACACTAGTTACTCGCTCATCATAAACATAGGCCAAAGTGTTAATAGGTTAGAATTTGGAATATTGTTAGAACCTATTTGCAAGGAGGAAAATATTATTTCATCATTTTCGAGCAAGTATTTTGGCTGGCTCATTTCATTATTAATAGTTCTTCTCGGTGGTTGGTTCCTGTTGCCACAAGGATATGAATCTGCAATTGCTATCCTGGCACCCTCACTCGGAAATTATGTGAGGCCATCATTGGTCATGTTGAATCTAATCCTCGTTAATCCGATGAATAGTTTTACTATGATTGCAGTCTGGGCAGGAGCTGGCTTTGTCGGGGGAATGATAGCAGGCACCAAAAAAGGTGCTTTTGTTGTCGGACTAATGGTTTGGCTAGCTTGTCTTGGTATTATTGCCTTGTGCGTGTTTCTTCTGTTTCAAGATGGTCTAGCACTTGGTACACTTGTAATCCCACCTGGCTATTCATTGATTGACCTACTTGGCATCCCATTGATCCAAGGTGCAATCGATCAAATCCTACCACTTATTTCAGGAATTGGAGGAGGAGGCGGTTTGGATATTATGACTCTGATCATGCCTTTGATCATTTGGTTCTTCACACCAATTATTATTGTGATTGTCGCAGCAATAATCGGATCTGTTGTCAGACCAAAGGAGGACTTTTAGAATGAAAAATAAGTACAAGCACGCATTTGTCATACTAGCTATGGCATTTCTTTTCGCTGCACCCGCTGTGGTCGCAGCTAACGCTGGTGGAGCAGTTGTGGCTCTAGATATGGGCGAAGAATTCATCTTCGACCTAATTGAAAACGGTGCAGAGGTTGTATTTGCATCAATAGATCCACAGGGTGTCCCAGCAGTTGTCTATGGTCAACTTGGAATTCCCTCAGCCGCGTTAGGGTTGGATCAATCTGGACCTGGCGAAATGTATGATGGTTGCATGGTGACGGCCATATTGGCTACAAAAGGTGAGCTTCTTGACTACATTATGGACTTGATTGGTGGAGATTTCTTAGGTATGGAAGGTGCTAGTGGAGAATTTGTAGCCGCTCAATTTGATGAGGGTGGATTAAATATCGACTCCATTCTTGATATGATAGGTTCAGACTTCAGCTTGCTCATCAATGTTTATGTTGATGTAACAGATGCAGAGGCCCATGCTAGAATGGGTGCGATTCGAAGTCATCTAAATCTTCAATTTGGTTTCGCTTTTGCAGATCTTCTAGACTTGAGGATTGATGAAGATTTCTTCCCACCAGAAATGGAAGTTACTCTTCCGTTCGATATCAATCTCTTCATCTACCAAATAACCAATCCATTCGATGAAGCAGTAGAGAGTGTACTTGGTTTAATGGACCAATCTGGTTTTCTAAATTCGATTGACACAAGTGTATTTACAGACGCAAGAGCATCTGGTGCAGGACTACTAGCTGTACCTGACATGGGCGACCTAATGGATCTAATTGGAGGATTTATGGGTGATAATACAACTGCCACATCATTTCTAACTGCGCAGTTGCCTGCATTAGACGGCCCATTAGCAATTGCTGCTGCAGGATACATTGGAGACCAAGTCCTTTCAACAATTTCTGAAGAAATCAAGATTTTTGAAAAACTCTTAGGTAAGGATCCTCTAGATAACGTCAATGGTTTAACCAATGGTCAATCTCTTGTTGCCTTACAACTTCCTCAGGATGTCAATATAACGTCTTATAGTCCCGCAGATGAAGCTCTAAATCGAACATTCTATGATAGTGAGTCGGGCTTGATTTTTTGGAATGCTACTGCATTTTCAAATCAACCGGATTATACTGTCAACTTTGAACAAGGAACATTTCCACCAAAAATTGAAATTATAAGAACCTTCAATCCTGCAACTATAGCCGCAGGGGGTCAAGTAACAGTAAATGTTGGTGTACACAATGAGGGAGTAGAACCAATCTACAACATTACATTGGATGATACCTTATTTGCAGCTACTTACCCCAATATCACTGTAACTGGAGTTCAGAGTACAACATCATCAGTACTTGACGCGGGTGAGTGGTTAAATATCTCCTACACTGTAACTTTTGTTAATGAAGGTGGATACATCTTCTATCCAGCAACAGTTACATACAATTTTGATAACACTACTTATTCCAAGTCATGTCATATTGATGGTTATTCTGTCAGTCCAGATATGGTTGGATTACTTTCCCAAATGATTGCTGATGGAATGCCCTATACAGCTATCGCGATTGGATTAGTAGGTTTAGGTGGTATCATCAATATTGGGCTTCTAGCTCGTGGAAGAGGTAGTGGCGGTTCGTACCAAGTCTAAAACAAGAAACAAGATAGTCCCTGAGAAAATCTACCTCTCATGGGATTATCATTCTCTTTATTTTCTATTCTAATCTGATTGCAACATGTTTATTTTGTGAGTATCTTTTCTATTCTTCATGCCTCTCAAAGACGAGTTGAATGGGTATCTTCGTTTACCTAGAACATTCTTCGGAATCAAGGGTCCAGAAACTGGTGATCCCGATGTAGGAATTGTCGGTGTCCCTTATGACATTACTTCAAGTCATACGCCAGGAGTTCGTTTTGCACCTGATGCAATTAGAAAGGCAACGGACGGTGAGAGATCGCATAGTTACCCTCTCTCAATTGGAGACGGCTATGTTCCCGAGGAACCTTTATCGAAATTGATAACGCTTGAAGATGTGGGAGACCTAGAAGTAGTTCAGAGATTACCTGAATCAGCGGTCGTCGATATCTCTGAAGCAACGGCAAAATTAGCGTCCAAAAAGAGCAGTCTACTGTTTCTTGGTGGAGACCATTTCATTACTTATCCCATTCTAAGAGGTCTCAATAGGGAACGAAAAGGAAAGTGGGGTCTTCTCTATCTGGACGCTCATGCTGATTTGTATTCAGATATGGGGGGATACCAATTATCTCATGCAACTACCCTAAGGAGAATCATTGACGAGAAAATAGTAGATATTGATGATGTCATTGCTTTTGACATACGATGCGCTTTACCAGAGCAGAAGAAAGAGCTGCCCAAAGTTACCAAATTAACAATTAAGCAAGAGATTCAAGCCCTTGCTGAACGTGTTGATCATCTATACGTTTCAATCGACCTTGATGTGTTAGATCCATCAATTGCCCCAGGTGTCAGTCATCCCGAATCCGGCGGACTTTCAATTGAAGAATTGGTTTCTATTCTTCGAATTGCATATTCATCTGGAAAAGTGAAATATGCTGATATCGTTGAGCTCAATCCTTTAATCGATACTTCGGGATTAACTGCAATTGCCGCACGGGATATAGTGAAGGAAATTCTTACAGGCTTTGCAGTTCACAAGTAAATCTTGAGAAGATTGTAAAATTTCTAAATATTTTTCGTCAATCCTCATAAGTCAATACGGTTAAATGAGGTTTTATGCTACTGAACAGAGAGGTCATTTGATTGTCATCTTCTTTGGTTTCAGGATACGCAGCAAAGGCGGTGGGAAAGCAACTTGAGGCATTCACCTACGAGCAACCCAAAATGGGGAAACATGATGTCCGGGTTTCGGTCACACACTGTGGTGTGTGCCATACTGACATCCACGCCATCGAAGACTATTATGGAATAACCAAATTTCCCTTTGTCCCTGGTCACGAGATTGTTGGACACGTATCGGCTGTGGGTACCGCTGTATCAAGATTGAAGGAAGGAGACCGGGTTGGTATCGGTTGGCAGGGCCGTGCCTGTATGAAATGCAAGTGGTGTTTACAGGGCGAAGAACATCTCTGTATGGATATTGTTTCATCTGGAGTGTGGGTCCCCTATGGCGGCTTCTCATCCTCTGTACTTGTGGATAACCGTTTCGCATACCCGTTGCCTGATACATTACCTTCTGAAGCGGCTGCGGTGCTTATGTGCGCTGGTGTTGCAGTTTACTCTCCACTCCAATCATATGCAATACGACCTAGCCAGAAGATTGGTATCATCGGCGTGGGAGGGTTAGGGCACCTAGCAATACAATTCGCTCGTGCTCTCGACTACGAAGTCACCGCTATTTCCTCCTCGCCAGAGAAGAAGGAACAGTCACTTGCCTTCGGTGCAAACCACTTCATGGTTTCGAATGATCAGACCAGCTTGCAACAAGCTGCGTTCAACTTTGATTTGTTGCTATGCACAGCTAGCGACAATATCAACTGGGGAGTGTTGTTGAACACCTTGAAGAAGAATGGAAGTATGATTCTTGTCGGCTTCCCAGATGTAGCATTCAATTCGACTGACCTAGTAGCCCACCAACTATCAATCACCGGTTCCTTTCTTGGCAATAGAACCACAATGCAGGAGATGCTTTCGTTCGCACAAACACATAACATCAAACCCAAAGTGGAGCTGATGCCTATGACAAAAGTAAACGAAGCTCTTCGAAAGGTGAAAGAAGGTAAAGCACGCTATCGAATCGTCCTTTTCAACGATAGCATCGATACTGAAGTCTAGATGGACCTCTCAGACTGAGTAAGAACAAAAATGTTTTAAGTAGTAATTGCACATAATTTTTTGAGAGAAATGACCCTTTCGAGTGAAAAAACTACAGAAGAAATCAGTGCTCGCGCTGGCTCATCTTTACGTGAGTTAGGTTTCGGTGCACATGAAACTGCTGTGATTCTCGCTCTAAATCAACTTGAATCTGCTTCAGTTGCAGATCTTTCAACGGAAACTGGAATTCATCATGCAAATCTGTATGCTGTTCTTGATTCTCTCGTTGGAAGGAGTTTAGTTGTTCTCCATTCAGGTAGACCCAAAATCTACCAATTTTCTCCTTTATCTCATGTGAAAGAGATGTTTTCTTCAAAGATGGAACAACTCTTACATGATTTACAAGAAATTCAAGATTCGCGAGAATCAAAGAGAGTTATCCCCTCCTTGATTTATACAATTCGAGGAAGTGCTGATGTCTTGGCAAAGATGCTGGCAATGATTGAACGCGCAAAGGAAACAATATTCCTTGTTGCTCCAGATCTTGATTCTCTGGGAATGACTGTACTAGAACATCTGCGGGCAGCGCAAAAGCGTGGTGTCAAAATTCAAGCTATATTTGGAAAAAGACCAGAAGACGCAGATTTACAAATCCAGTATCGTATTAAGGAGGATACACTCGCAGTGGATGTAGTGATAGATTCAATAGAATCATTGATTTCAATGCCAGACCTAACAGTTTGTGGTTGGGCTGACAATGCTCTCATATCGATGCAATTGGAAGGGTTTCTTCAACAATCCTGGAAATTATCAAGGAAGTAATAGTTATGGCGACAGATTATGATGTCATTATTGCAGGTGCTGGTACAGGTGGTGCCACTACTGCTTACACGCTAGCTAAAAGAGGTCACTCTGTTCTTTTCATTGACAGAAAAGAACGTGACAATATTGGAAACAAAACCTGTGGGGATGCACTCGGTTCTCATCATATCACTCAGTTAAGAGATCTTGTGGATATTCCAGAACTGCCGAAAGGTATCGTAGAGTATGAAGTTAATGGAATTGATCTGATTGCACCAGATAGAGAACACAGGTTAAGAATGGAAGGACCAACTACTACTGGAATGTCTTTCAATCGACTAAAAATGGGTCAATGGTTTGTCGAGCTTGCTGAAAAAGCAGGTGCTGAAAGCATGGCCTCAACTCGAGTCAAGAAGCTTCTCTTTGATGATGGCAAAGTTTCAGGACTTAGAGTTTCTAAAGAGAAAGGTCCAGACAAAGATATCACAGCACGAGTTGTTGTTGATGCAACAGGAGCAACCGGTGTTCTTCGAATGCAGATGCCTGAGACCTCACCAATGGAACGACACATTGCTAGTGAGGATAGGATGGTTGCTTGGCGAGATATCTATGAAACCCCTGATTTCACTTTTGATACTCCAGATTATCTTGATATCTTCTGGAATCAAGATGAAACCTTAGGAGGTTATACCTGGGTATTTCCGCAGGGTAAAAACAGAGTCAATGTTGGAAACGGTGTAATGACTATCAAGGGCCATCGTAATCCAAAGGATATCCAAAATGACTTTGTGAAGAAAACTTGGATAGACACGTGGGGCGAAGTGGAAGTTCTTGATAGCAGTGGAGGAGTTGCTCCAATCAGGCGTCCCATTGATACCATGGTCGATGACAATTTTGTCCTTGTTGGGGACGCAGCTTGTCAGGTTAACCCTATACACGGAGGCGGAATTGGATCATCAATGCTTGGTGGTGCCCATGCAGGAATCACCATCTCAGAAGCATTAGAGAGAAATGATACTTCAATCGAGTCTCTCTGGAAGTATAATCCACGGTACCACAATAGCTATGGCGGGAAACAGGCAGCTCTAGATGTCTTCAGATGGTTCTTATTGAACATCACAAATGATGACATAGATTTTGCATTCAAGAAGCAGATCATCAAGGCTAGTGACCTCTTAGATACTTCCATGACTGGCGAGGTTAAATTTGGTGCTGGTGAGAAATTCAAACGATTAGTTTCAGGCTTTGGAAAGATACCGCTCTTAATGAGAATTTCAAAGGTAGCCACTCTAATGAACGATATCAGAGCAGTCTATCTTGATTATCCTGAATCACCAAAAGGACTAGATGCTTGGAAAGCTCGTCTAGTACCAATCTATGAAGCCGCAAAAGCTGCATAGGATTAAGGAAGCATGTTCATATTGATGGACATGCTACCTACTCTCCAAAGCTTACGAGAGAGAAATAAAGAATGCATGTCATAGGAGAAGCCAAGGGCATAAAGATTCATTCTCCAGAAGACGCATATTTTTCTTACTTCAACAGTCCGTATACTGGACATGCTCACGCGGCAGCAATTGATATCTATCCACATCATCAGGAGTGGGGAGAATCTGTTGCATCTCCAATTTCTGGAAAAATCGTTCGACTCAAGAAGTTCAAGATGGGGTACAAGAAGGATTTCCCAACTGAAGCATTTGATTATGTAATTGCAATACAACCTGAAGTAACGGAAACAAGTATAGTGAGAATAATGCACTGCAAGCCTTCTTTGAAAGAAGGAGAAGTTGTTGATTTAGGAGACACAATAGGAACCACGATTAGATCTAGATATTTCAATTATTGGACTGGGCCTCATTATCATGTGGAAGTTATGCATCTAGATTCTTTCACGCGTTCAACACAATCGTATCCCCTTGACCTTCCATTCAGCTTTGATTCCATAACAGCAAGAGAAGCATCAACAGAAGTTGAATTCCTTGTGGAATCAGTTTCTGAAGATAATATAATTGGGTATCCAAGAAACCTCTCTGTTACCTCTATTGATGGGTTCTATGGTCTATCAGCTTTTGACAATGAATCAAAAATAGTAGGTATCATTGATGGAGGTTTCTCGCATTACAAACATGGAGGAATTATTGGTCATAAATTTCCCATTGAAGGATCTTTAGTTGGACTGAATAATCTTCCAGCAGGGATGATACGCAATCCTTTGAACGGAGCAAGCTTTTTCGAAAGAGGTCCCTCGCTCTCATGTTATCTTAATGACAATAAGCTACGGGGGATATCTTGTTTTCTCTATCCAAAGCAATTCAAAAAACAAGGTGTCCCCCAGCTAGTGCTAGTTCCAAATTTCTACAGAGAATTCATCGGAACTATTTCAGAAGGCGAAGTGTGTAAGCTAAAGATTGATAGCTGTAACAACATGATTAAAGCCGAATAGAACTCAAGCAAGTTGATTATCTTGGTCGAGAAGGTACGTCTATCCATTGGAACTGCAGTTCAGTTAGGATTAGAGACCGGACCAAGAGACCCGGATTTTACAACTGCATTTCTTATGACCTACCAAGAAGGAAAGTGTGAAGCTAATTGTGCATTCTGTCCACAAGCACGAGAGAGCTCAGCTTCCTCGGATAGACTCTCAAGAATCTCTTGGCCTGAATTCACCTTTGAGTCCATAATTGAGAATTGGCTGCCACCAGGTCAATTTCGGAGAATCTGTGTACAAACAATTTGTTACCCTGATGTTGTAAACGATGTTGAAGATATCGTTGGAAGGTTAAGACAAATCACTAAATTGCCAATCTCAGTGGCAATTCATCCAGTTTCAAAAGGTGAACTCAAGAAACTCAAGGATGCTGGTGTTTCAAATATTGGAATAGCTCTTGATGCGAGCACTCCTGATCTCTTCGAAAAAATAAAAGGAGAACAGCGTGACTCACAATATCGTTGGGAAAAGCACAAGCAAGCCTTGCAAGATGCACTCGCAATTTTCGGAAAAGGAAAAGCAACAACTCATCTTATTGTGGGGCTTGGAGAATCAGAGTTTGAGGCTGCGAAATTCATTATTCAGATGTATGAAGAAGGAGTGACTGTTGGTCTCTTTGCATTCACAAATATCAGAGGAACTTCTCTTCAAGATCATCCAACTCCAAATCTTGAAGCATATCGAAGAATCCAAGCCGTAAGACATCTTGTATCCAATGGAGAATTAGAACTTCATCAAATTATTGAGAATGATGATGGCCATATATCTATCACCATCGATCAATCGTTCCTTCGAGAAGCCTTATCTTCTGGAGAAGCATTTCGCGTCACAGGATGCAAAGGATGCAATCGTCCTTTCTATAATGAAAGGCCTAGAGGTCCAATGTACAACTTTCCCCGTGATTTAACACAAGCGGAAATCCGCAAAGCAATAGAAGAAACAAGATTGGTGGGATAATTGGAAAAGTTCCGGTTCATAGATTTAGAAACTCATGATGCTTACATGAACATGGCTATTGACGAAGCTATTATGCTTGGTATAAAGGAAGGTAAATCACCGCCAACTCTTAGACTCTATAGATGGAAACCATCAGCTGTATCAATTGGTACTTTCCAAGGAATGCATGATGAAGTGGCTATAGAATTCTGCAAATCCAATGAGATTGATTATATTCGACGGATTACGGGAGGAGGCGCAGTATTTCACGATTACAATGGAGAGGTCACATATAGCATTCTGATGCCAAAGAACCACCCACTAGCTCTTACAGATATTCTTGATTCATACAAACTGCTTTGTGGCGGAATTGTAAAAGCTCTGGATTTCCTTGGAATTAAGAACGCGGAGTTCAAACCAATCAATGACGTCACAGTTGGAGGTAAGAAGGTTTCTGGAAATGCGATGACTCGTCAACATGGTTGTATGTTGCAACACGGAACAACACTCCTTGATTTAGATGTCAATCTCATGTTTACCATATTGAAAGTACCTCAAGAGAAAATCTCAGACAAAATGATTTCAGATGTAAAAGAAAGAGTCACCTCAATTCAAGACATTCTGGGTAGATCAGTTCTTGTTGATGAATTACAAGAAGCACTAACTTGGGGATTTTCAGCTGCGTTGCAAATTGAACTGATGCAAAGCAAATTGAGTATAGAAGAGCAAAAAACAGCTGAAAGACTTGCTAAGGAAAAATATTCCACTGATGCGTGGAACTTCTCGAGGTAGTAAATATGCAAGAAGCAATTTACAAAATTCCTGGTGGAAAGCTAGTGAAAGTGAAGCTAAGCACCACTTCTGGAAAAATAGAACAAGTTAGAATATTGGGAGATTTCTTTTTGCATCCTGAAGATACTATCCAAGTGATCGAAGATTCCCTTATGGGTTGTAAAGAAGATGAAAATTCCATTACAATAGTAATAGAAGAAGTTTTGAAAAACGCAGATGCTACTCTAATCGGAGCAGCTGCTTCAGACTTTTCTAAAACTATCATGATGGCTTGGAAATCAAAGAGTGTCTAGATTGAATCTATTGAAATTTTCAATCGCTTTCTGCCAACATCCATAACGTTTTCGATTTTGATACAAGATTTTTCAAAGGTCATTTCGTATTTATTTGCGATTCCTAGATAGACTTGTTCAAGTTCCTCTATAGAGTCTGTGTCCGCACAATTTTCAGGTCCCTCAGAATGAAGCGAA
>JABCTV010000077.1 GCA_018238205.1 Candidatus Thorarchaeota archaeon | reverse complement strand
GGCCAGTCTATTTTCAATCTCCTCAATCTCAGATTCCTCTAAGCCAGGTCTATACATCGCGAACTCGGGGATGATTGATTTTATTGGCAAATTACGCTAAAACCTCTCTCAGAGATATTTTGGGACACTCCTCTCGCTTTTTTTATGCATAAATCGCAATCAAAAGGCTTCTAGTGGTTTCCTTCGCATACATTAGGAAATCGAGAAATAAAGGTATCATGTGTGTGTTCAGGTCATTTTAGACCAATTGTGAAAGGTTAAATTTCGATGCACACAGCTCTTTACAGTGGTTTACATGGGAAAAGAACGTGTGAGTAGTGGAGTCAAAGGCTTAGATGATTTGTTGGCCGGTGGATATGTAGAAGGAAGATCGACTTTACTTGCCGGGGGACCAGGTACTGGGAAGAGTATCTTAACTTGGCATTTTCTCTTTGATGGAGTAGAAAAAGGAGAGAAAGGAATTCTTCTATCTCTTGATCAAACATCGGACATGATTACAGAAGATATGACGGATTTTGGATGGGACCCCAAGGAAGCTGTTGAGTCAGGAGACCTCACAATACTTAGTGGTAATTTGAAACTAGTACCAACTGAAACAAGCTATGAATATGTCATTAGTTTCGACCATCCTTTACTAAGTGAACAGCCATTCACAGTACCAAGACTTGCTGAACTTGTACGCAAGAAATCTGCAGAAGTTGGTGCAAAACGAGTAGTCATTGATGGACTTGGTCCACTTCTGGAACTTGCAGGAAACCGTTCTGAGATTCGGCAGCTTGTCTATGGATTCATCCGAGAGATTGCAGATGGATCTAATACCATTATACTTACACATGAACTGAAAGCAAGTAAAACTGCTCAAAATGATGAGATGCCCTTTTTCATCTGTGATGGAGTGCTGAAATTAGACACGCTCTATTCTGCAGGGGATTACATTCGAACAATAAGAGTCGTGAAGATGAGAGGAGCAAATCACGTTATGAAACGAGTCATGTTTAAAATAGGAAAAGAGGGGATTGTAGCCTTCCCTGATGCACGATTGCCAGATTGAATTGAATTTTTGAAGGTGGAAGACAGCTAATAAACTGGCTTGACTTTTCTGACAATATCTGTCATGTCATACATACTGAATGGTTTCTGGAGGAAAGCTCGGGCACCCGCGGCCAAAACAGCTTCGGTCTGGCTATCTACCAAGTCCGATATGACTACAATGGCGACTATAGGATCAATATCAAGCAAATTCTCAATTAACCTAACAATGGCCTCTTGTTCCATATTAAAATCAATAATAACAACAGAAGGACTGCTGCCTTTACATTCTATCATGAGGCCTTCAGCATTCTCAGCCTCTGCTATCACATCAAAACCAGAATCTTCGAGAGCCATTTTAAGAAGTACTCTGAGCAGGGGAACTTCACCAGCAACAATAACTCCTGAGTGACCTTCATTCATCTGCACACTTGACCCCCTAGAAGTATCTGATTCTGGTTATGTAAACACCTATTCTTGGTCAGATACTGCGCTCTCGACTAAATCCAGCATATGTCTAATCGTAACTGGTTTCAAACCAAAACTAGCTGCACCGTTGCTCATTGCCTGTTCCCGAACATTAGCATCCGCACTGATAAAGACAATCTTTGCTTTTGGTTCAAACTCTAAGATTTCTTTCATCGTCTGCATGCCGTCCTTATTGGGCATCCTGTGATCCAGAATAATCACATCAGGTTTAGGGTCTATTGTAACATATTTCTCAACGGCTTCTGCACCATCAAAGGCATCAGCTACTACTTCATGACCTTTGATACTGAACACATCTTTGTATAATCGATGCAAGATAGCTTCGTCGTCGACGATGAAGATTGTTACCATTTAGTTACCCCATAATCGTATTTCTGAACAAGTAGCAAACTGCAATATTGTCATTCGCTAATACAAGTCTTTCGAATATGTATCTTAAGATTGATGCAGATGCCTCATTGTATCTGTCGTTAGCATTCAAAGTTTCGAGATATAAATGATGTTCGCCTGTTCTCTATCCCATTAGATATTGAATACTGAACCAATAACGAGAAATTTCACTACTGCAAATATTATTCACTCAATACCTTTCGTATTTTCGAAGTAGTAATTTTAAGATTGGTAAGATCTACATTAACATGGTTAATGATTTTTATTACAAATATAGGATGATTATAATTTCACGTGCTCTAAATCATCTATCAAAATGACTCTACATTTTCACCATCGAACCTACCCTTTTTCGATTAAAAATCCCTAGATTCACTATAACGGTCCTCCTAGGATATTCTAATCAGTTTCAAGCACTAATTTTGAGAGCTATAACTAGAGGTTACTCTGAATAACCTATAGTTATAGAATGTACCGGTAAACGACTAGTACACGCATAGTAAAACGTAGTCAAGATGCATAGTGCAAAGAAAAAAATTGAGAAAGAGAATTGAAATTGAATTCTAGAGCGAATGAAAAAGAATCGACCAAGAATCCAATAATAAGAGAACAATTGAGGGATAGAAAATTGAGCTAACTCTGTAGACACTTCTCTTTACAATCATTCATGGTCACGAAGTAAATACCAACCAGAAATTCCTAGTATTACAAATGCAGAAATGAATTCGATTATTATCAGACTAGGTCCAATTTCTACTAGTATTACGGGTAAAAATAAATAGATACAAATTAGGACAGCTGCTATAAGACACCAACCTATTTTGGAATATGGTTTGGCTTGTTCATCCAAATCGTAACTCATCCTAACTAATGATTATATTTAAGAGATATAAATATTGCATCTAGTCAAGGTCAATTAGAGGTTTGTCGCATCTTATGCAGAGTTCAGATTTCTTTCCAAGTAATGCAATTGAGGGATCATCCACTGGAGGGTTAATGGTATCACAAGATATGCAATATCTTTGATCATAATTTTGCCTACCCGGTACGAATCTTCCTTGAGCACGTACAACATCTTCAGTATAGTCTTCATGGAAGAGTGTGAGGTAATGTTTCTCGAAAGTCCGAGACCTCTGGGTATGCCCTAGCCTGGCACGTATTGATGATGTAGGTAAGAGACCTGTACGTTCCCACCACGTTGCGGAACTCTTTCTTATTGTGTAGGCATAGAGCTTCCTGTCTGCTCTACGTCCCCGGTCACTAATATTTTGACCAAGTGCATGAACAGTCATTCGTTCCCCAGTTCTAGTTGGAAATAGGGGCCCTGTCTTTGTAGGATGATTCTCATAGTATGGAATGAACCACATATGAGATAACCAAGTCATAATGTCATGTTGTTGATAATCGCCGCTCTTCTCTCGTTTTAATCGTACAGCCCACTCTGCACCCCTATGAATAATATCTTCATAGTCAATACTAACAAGTTCTCCGGGTCTAAATGCCGTATCCCAGGAAAATGCTAGTAGTGCTTTCCATTTCTGTGATCTGGAGCCTTGGATCAATTCAACAATATCTGTAACAGCAAGTCGCTCTTCACGACCATCCATTTGCCGAGGCGTGGAAGTTGTACTCTTCAACATTCGTTCAATACGCTGAGAAAATACGGAATCATAATCTGCACTTCTACCGAGCATACGCTTCAGACGATCAATGAATGTGAGTTCCTTAGTAACATCGCTCAGGTCATCTACATCTTGGACAAACCTAATCCAATGTCTAAGAGTGTTCTTTACTAGATTGATACTATTCGGAGAATATCTCTGTGATGCTTGAAATAGTCCCTTTTGTAGAGAGGACAAATTAACTTGATTCAAGGAACGATCATAATCTGACTTTCCAAAAGTAGTCAGAAGATCTATTGCCTTCTTCGCACTAACATCAGATAATCCACGTTCAGCTCTTAGGTATATCTCGAATGCAGTCCAATCAAAGTCAGTTCTCATCATATAGTTGGTAATGGATTCAAACAAAAGTGAGAGTAATACCTTGGTACTCTTTTTCTAATAGCTGTTGGAGAAACAGAGTTCACACACTCGGAGAGATCTAGACTAATATCCTTTGAATAGATCCTATAGATATGCAATCTGTAACTATCATATGTGGATATCACACGGCCCCATATACTAACGTTTACTACTACTCTATGAAGTAAACGCTGGAAAAAATATTGGCAGGCTTGGTTCTGAAATCCTGAACACTCCGGATATCTGACCCAAGATACCAAACCAGTGAAATTTTTCTTTGCTTCCCAATCTCCTATCCAAACGTGTACTCCACCGGGTTAACGTGTACTTTCCTCCAAAATTAACAAAGGCGTGTACCACCAGTTTATGGTGCCTCTAAACTGAATAGAAGCCCATATCTATGGTGGGGTGGTACACGCTCCACCTCCAATTCTTTTACATAGTACATTCTAAATCATTACATCGGAGATTCATACATCGGATTAATAGGATGGAGATACAAAAAACAAGTTCAAACCAGCACCACCACAATTGCAATCACAAGACTCAGAATAGCCATGAAGACGGTACCCCGCAAATGACTCTTTGAATGTTCTTTCCTAAATGCTTTGTAAGCTGTGTCTTTCATATCCTCAGTTCCAGGAATAATCACCCAAGATGGTGTAATCGTACCAACGATGAGTAGGTCGAGAATTATCAAGTCTGCAAAACTAGCAAACATCAACACACCAAACGTGTTCAGAAACGCATCCATTAATGGGATACCGCCAACATAAGATGTTTCGAGGATTAGCGTAGATGCAAGCGGGTATACAAGCATCAAGAAAAGAAATGGTATGCCCATCAAGATAGCAATACGTCGTTCATCTTTGGTCTGAGGTTCAACTCGAGATGTAATATCTTTTGGATAATCACTCATTGCCCAGATACGCGGATTCAGGAATCTCATGATTGGTAGTAAGTAAGCCACCATGAGGACTGCAGCAAATAATCCGTGAAAGAGTATGTTCTCTAATAGTGCCAATCTCAAACCTCGGATTCCTTTTCTCAGCTTTGAGTATAAATGTTAGACCTATCTATCAACACAAAGCCCCCTTTGACCCAAGAATTTAATATCTGGCCTACTCGACATTTTTCTGTTTGTAATGAATACTGATACAGATGTTATTGTGATAGGAGCAGGACCGGCGGGATCATCTGCCGCAAGGAAACTAGCAGAACTCAATGTAGACTATATGTTAATTGACAGGGACTTGAAACCAGGTGAAGGCAAACCCTGTGCAGGATTCATTCCTAGTTCAAGTCTAAGGCAGTTCTCTATTCCAACCATAGCGGACCAACATAAGATTGATACAGTGAGGTTGAAATTTTCAGGTAGAGACCTTACTACTATCAAATTTGACCGACCTCTCGGAGTCAATGTAAGTAGAGGTGCTTTAGGTGATACACTACTGAATATGATTCCACAATCAAATAGTATAGTTCTCGGGACAAAAGTGAGCAATGTTGAAACGAATAGTGAATCATGCACCGTAACATTGCGAGAGGATGGAGAAGTAAGAACTATTACCTCCAAGCTGATTATTGATGCAAGTGGTGCAAATCCAGTGAGTCAAAGATTTACACCAATAAGACAAAGGATTCCAAACTCAAGAATGGGCTATGGTCTTCAATACCACATTGAAGTTGATGAGGAACTGGATAATTCCAATGTATTTCTGTACGGAAACAAATATTCGCCAAGTGGATACAGCTGGATATTCCCTAGAGGTAAGGTCGCAGTGATGGGAACAGGGGGTCTAGTAAGAAACGTACGAGAGAACAAGCGGCGAACGCACGAATATCTAGATTATATTCTCAAAGAAGTTGAACCATTTAGAAGCGAGTTATCAAATGGGACCATTATCAAGAAAGACTCAGCCTTAATGCCGCTTTGTGGAGTTATGAACCCATCATACGGTAAAAGAATTTTGCTTGCGGGAGATGCAGCAGGACATTGTTCTCCAATTAGTGGAGAAGGCATTCACTACTCAATGGTAGGCGGTTTCGTTGCTGCTCAAGTTGCAGCCCGAAGCATTCGCAAGAATAAATTCTCAGATAGAGCTTTATCGACCTATGAGAAAAAATGGACTTGGCAGATGGGTGCAGATCTTAAATGGGGATTTTGGCTTCAAAGAAAACTCATGAGACCTGGAAGTGGCAAAAAGTCAGCAGGTTGGGGTGGGTCAGGATTCATTGATTCACAAAAATCACAACGTATTATCGCAGAGATGCTTATGTGTGAAAAATCAGTAATTAGATCAATGCTTGCTATAGCACCCGGCTATCTCAAATCCAAGATATCCAAGAAATAGGCTGATTTTATGCCGCACTAAGTAATCTTATATTTGAATATTTCACAATATTCTTGTTGGTAATTGCGATTATTACAACGATTGGGCAATTTGTTGCGATATTCGCGATTCGGTAACATAAGGTGAATACTGTGTCGAGAACTTCTTTCCTCAATCTCTCTCCTCCTCACTTCACTAACGATACAGTATTTCCCTTTACACGTAACAATTTGGACCGAAATAACAACATACATCCGTTGGGCACTTCTTTCTGGGCAAATGGGACTTTGCCCGGGAGGAAAACTAGCACCCGAAGGTGCAACCGGGACGAGATCGCTGGATCACTTAACATATCCATCGACTCCTTAGACAATCACAGAGCACAATGTCAATGACATATGAACGCTGACTGCAATAGTCATAGACAACAATGGCTAGCAATCTCGTCATCCGGACTATTTTCAACTTCTAATCCCAGACAGCATCAGGCCAACGAGTATCAAGTTCATTTTCAGCTAAAGCCACAACATCCAATGAATCATCTTCAAGAGCAGCTCGAACAATTGATGCTGCACTCTCATTATCTAAAGACCGCGAAGCCTTAACAACAGACATCCGAACAATTACTTGTGGTTTAGCAAGAAGGCGTGTTAGAATATCAATAGCATCAGAACCACCTTGAATAGCAATTGCGGCGAGGGTATCATCAATCATTGTAGATGGCATACCCTTAGTAATCAAATCGTTAAGAATTCTATTTATTTCTGTTATAACAAGAGGCGGAGTTTTTTTCGAGGAGGGCATCGTATGATCTATGTTTGAAAATTGATTACTAGAGGTAAGCATAGAATATGCCCGAGCTGCTTCTTTTCTAACTGACTCATCTGCATCATTCTTCATTACTCCCGCAAGAAATTCCATTACAACAGAATCCCCTGATTCACCGAGATGTTTCAATACTCTGCGACGCAATTGATGAGAATCATCAGATCCTACAGCCATTAGAACGTCATTGCATAACTGGGTCTTAGCTAACACTATGGCATTCAATGCAGCTATTTGTTGCCTGAAATTATTGGCATAGATATTGGAACGAGCTGATATTACTCTGCGCAAGATAACTAGTTCCCCAGATTCAGAATATTGCAGTATTGAATTCTTCTTAGTGGATACAAAATCTTCCCAAGAATCATAATCAATTTCTTCAAGCATTGATTCTATATCAAGACCTGCAGACAAAAGACTCTCTTCAATTGTACGAAACAATTCATGGTCCACCACAATATCAAAGGTTCTTCTATTGTGAGTTGCTGACACTATCTTCTTGCCATAATATGTTTTTAACAAATCTGCAGTACAATAGAGAGGCGTTGGATCTTTTCGATACTGAATCTTACAATTCTCAAACTCAGTTGTTCTCTGGTCCAATACTGAAGGTACGAGAATTGCATATTGACCACGACTAATTGTTTCCACATTAACACAATATTGATCGAATTTAGAATCCCCTCTTTCAAGAAGACCTCTGATATGATCAATCATGAATACTTGAGCATCTTTCTCAATATCGTTCTCATGTAGTAATTGTAATACATTAATTGAGGGAAGTTGAACTGCGAAATAAATATCCCACATACCCAGGTAGTAAAAGATATGGTCCCGAAACTCTAGAGTTAGTAGTGAAGCATTATGTTCAATTTCTTCAAGTTTCTTAATTAATTCCAGCAATCTACCTTCATGTAATGCATGATCCAACAAATTGGCACTTGCAGAGTAATTTCTTTCAGCAATAGCCTTCTGAATATCTAGTTCTAAATCAGTCAAGCAAAGTCATCCCGATTAACTTAGAAGTAACATATCAACATACCTTAGAATAGTAATAGTTAGGAGGGAAGAGAAAAAGAGAGTACCATAATGCAGTAAAAATATCGTTCAACGTTTGCATTACAATCCAGTTAACACGGATCAGTTAAGAAAAGAGTCAATTCGCTCATTACTCGATCAAGTACCATTCGCAAGTTTACCTCATCCGTTTCCAAAGAGCTCTTGAGGTCTTCCAGGTCTCCAAGTACTCTTTGAACCTGTGTAAGGTATCTCTGAATTCCTAATCTCAGAAGGCCGTGAATTCCTACTCGTAGCGAAAAGAGCATAGTTCTTCTTCCACCTCTTTTCTTGCTATTGTCAAGATAAGTTTCGATTATGCCTAGTGATTCGAATTGAGATAGAACCATCGATATCATACTTCTAGATAGACCAGTTGCATCACTGATATCGGTTGATGAAAGACGCTCTCCAGTATTGAAATCACTAGCATATAACGCAGCTAAGACTGCTCCAGCAGATTTCTGAAGACCTAGCATATCTGACGCGATTTGTAATGGTTTTGAGATAGAATCAATAATCTCGATGTCAAACTCGCTCATTTTAATACCCACCTCAATGGTTCAAATATCATCGTCTAATCAACTCTCTAAAATTGATCGCACATTCTTTGCGGTTTCTTGAAGCAAGTCATTTATCGAGTAACGTATTGACCTTCTTCTTGAGAAGAAATAACGTTTAAAGAAACCCTCGTGGATAATGCCACCAATTCTAAATCGCTTATTCTGAACCAAAAATTCATGCAAAGCAAGTGTAACACCGATTCCATCAATTGATACACCTTTTGGGGCACCAAAACCAAGATTATTGTTTACTCTTACAGCTGTGTCTGATAATAGAGATATCATTGCTGCTAAATCTTGACTTGAGGATCCATCCTTTGATATTCCAGTAACAACTAAACCTCTTTCATTTGTGACAACACAATTTGTTAGGGCTCCATTTGATTCTGCTATTAAATTTTCAATTATATTGTTCAGAAGATCATGTTTTCCTAGTGTCATTTTATTATTCTCCTAAGTTACAGTTTCATCATGCAATTTGACTTCCCATCGATTTACAATTTCATTTATTGTACTTCGTAGATTCTCTAACTCAAATGTAACAAGACCTAGTTGTACACTTGTTGGGAATATGCATGCAAGCATCACATTTTCTGCAACATTGCTAAGTAAAATTGAAAATGTCATCGAATCATGATCACTTTCAGCATCAATAAGCACCTGTCTGAATTTCTTTGTTGCATCCACTAAACGGATAAAATCTTCAGATATTGTTATCAGACCAGCAGACATGCTGCTTACAGCCAGTTCTAAGTTTTCAGGCATCTCTTCATAGAATAGTCTATGAGCCAATATATAGCCATCAACAGTAAATACCGTTAGACCCCAGACAGGTACTCGTTGCTCAAATTCATTTAGAGCCGTTCGTATTTCCTGTATTGGAGGAATATCTTGTTCTTCATTCATCATCTATAACCTCATCATATATTTTGTTCTTCTGTAGCTGCTTCATTTGCAACACTACTACTGACTTTACCATCTGTGGTATTTTCGATAGATTGAAGAAGTGAACATAGTGCATCCTTTGAGGATTCTCTATCTTTTGCAGATATACCAACAGCTTTTGTAACTCCAAGCCAGGTAGCAACTTCCTCAGGTGATGCGGCATCTTCTCGATCTTGCTTGTTAGCTATTGTCATCAAAGGGAGATCGCCGAATGATGCGATATTTTCTGCAAGTATCGCACATGCATCACCAATCATTCCATAATCCGACGCATCCACTATCATCAAAACACCATCAGTTTTCATTCTCATAGTATCTCTCACAAATTTGAAGTGTAATTGACCTGGAACTCCACGCAACTCGATCTCCTTTTTTATCCAATCGTTATATTCACCAGATTCTTTGATGAACTCATTCTTTGGAATAATTAGACCCAGATGTTCTGGAGATTTTCTTAACCACAGAACTCTCCCAAGATCAAAACCAGTTGTGGTCGTGCTCTTTTCGCCGCGGTAATCTTCTTTCATATCCCGCTCAACCGAGATCGCATCTGGATCCAATGTATGAATCAGAGTTGTCTTTCCCGCCTGAAAAGGACCAGTTATGTATACTTTGTAATCATAGGATTTCAATGTTCTAAGAAACAGATCTTTTCACCTCAGTAGCATTATTGTGACAATATAGAAAGATTGGCTGAAATATAGCCAATCCGTCTATAGGAGTTCTTCTACACTTGTTGCAGTACTATCCATTTCAAAATCGATTAAACCGATTTTTGCATCGGATGGAGCTGTGGCTATAAGAGCTGCACGCTCAATTTTACGAACGATTACAGTCTTATTATTACCTTCTAGAACGATGTTCTTTGGTTCACCCGAATTAAGGGCAGTCCCTACTCGGCCACCAATTGATACTAATGCAGCAGCCATAGCTGATACAGCTTTCTCATCGACACCGCTTTGAAGAGCTGCAGCCATTACTTGGCCTCTTTCACTTACTAAGGCACAACCATCGACTTCGCTATTCTGTTGAAGATTTTGCAAGACAGTTACTAATTTTTTGATTTTAGCACTCATGTCATTCACCATTATTTTTTCTTTTTATGTCATCAGACACAGTCCTCAAGATTCGTTTTGAGTCATATGTCTGTTTCCGACTAAATATTTATACTATGTCGATAATATATAAATATTTTGGAAATATCCAAAAATTATAGTATTTATTGAAACAACTCATAAAGCACTCTATTTCTTGGAAGAATGTGAAAGGTCTGCTTCCTCTGATTGTGCCCGAACCTTTGATTTTCGTATTTCACGAGCAACTTCTTTGAGATGAACAATATTCCTCTGGGCTTCCGTTTCAAGTGCAATAATTGTCCTACTCGCCCTACCGCCATCATCGTCAATTATTTCTCTGAGTGCACCAAGCTCATCAATAATAGCGTCTAGTTCAAAGTCCAGTTTCTTTACTCCGAATGCAATTAGTCCTGATAATCCATCAGTAATTGCATACTTGATTCTCTTGCGTCCTCTACCTCTTTGGTTTGGATCAAGAATACCATCAATAAATCCTAGTGATTTTAGCTGTGAAAGAGAAACACTGATAGTTCCTCTCGAATAGCCGTTTATTTCGGAAATATCTTCTGGTGTCAATGCATTACCGGACCAGTAATTTTCAACCAATAATAATGCCAGAATATCATGAGCTGCTTCTGACAATCCAACCCATTGAATATGTTTTTTACATAATCTAACAAGACGAGTGAATGTAACTGAATCACGATCCGACATTGAATAGTCTCCTGAATACCACTATATTCAAGTATATTCGTATATTTGAACCCTTTTATTATTTTACTGTATCGCAAAATAATTGAAATTAATATCAATAGTATATAACAATTAAGTTCTTTTTACCAATAATAATTGATTTTGTTAGGGACCAGTATGAAAATCCGAATATTAGTCATTGATGATGATGAAGATCTCTTATTCCTTGCAAATAAATTCCTAGCAAAACAGAATGAGAGTTTTGATATTGAATCATCTATAGATTCACAAAGTGCACTTCGTAAACTTGATGAAGAGAAATATGATGCTGTAATTTGTGATTTTCATCTAGGTCAAGATCAGATGAATGGGCTAGAGATATTACAATGGATTCGAGAATCAGGAAATCGTATCCCATTCATAATCTTCACAGGAGTGAGTAGAGAGGAAATAGCCATCCAAGCTCTCAACCTTGGAGCAGATTACTATTTAGAAAAAGGAGAAGATCTTGAAGGATTATTCATAGAAATTGGTCATCACATCCGAAGTGTTGTAAACAGCCTAAAGACTACTCAAGCCTTGGAACTAAGTGAAGAGAGGTATAGACGTATTGTTGAAGACCAAACTGAATTCGTTGTTAGATGGGTCCCAGATGGAAAACGGACTTTTGCTAATATGAATTATTGCAAATTCTTTGGATTAGACGAATACGAAGCTATTGGATCTTCATTCTATGACCTACTGGAACCAAGCGACTTGAAATCACTACGAGATTGGATAGATTCAGTTACTCCAGAGCATCCTACAAGGATGCATGAACAGAGATACATTCGACCAAATGGCCAAATTGAATTTACAGAATGGACTGATAGAGCACATTTTGATGAAAATAGTAGACTAATTGAAATTCAATCGGTTGGCAGAGATATAAACGAACGTAAACAAATGCTTGAGGCACTACAAAGAAGCGAAATTCGGTTCAGGGAATGGATTACTTCACTCCCCGAAGGAATCGGCATAACTGATCTTGATGAGAATTTAACTTTCGTTAACAACACTTTTGCTCGTTTACTAGGATACTCAGTGAATGAACTTGTTGGAATGAACGTTCTAAATCTCGTGCCACCAGAGCAAATCGATGAAGTACTGCAAGAATCCTTACACAGACAAGGTGGACTATCCACAACCTATGAACTCGAAATGAAAAGGAAGAATGGAGAATACGGTATTTTTCGAATATCTGCAGTACCTGAGAGGGGCGAAGATGATGAAGTAAAGGGTACTATAGCTGTATTGTCAGACATTACCGAATACAAACGATCAGAATTAGCTGTTAGAGAAGAGCGAGATCGCACATTGATGTATTTGGAAATGATTGGGATCTTTTTCCTTGCGCTTGATGCAGAAGGTCAAATTTCACTCATAAACAGAAGAGGATGCAAAATTCTAGGATATAGTTCGCACGAGGTAATTGGTAAGGATTGGAGTCAATTTCTTTCCGAACATGATAGAGATGACATGCATAATAATTGGGAATCTCTAAAATCTGGTGAGGTTGAAAGATTTTCACATGTCGAGAGAACCATAGTAAACAGGAGAAATGAAGAGCGAATTATTAATTGGACAACAATTGGTCTCAAGGACAAACAGGGGCAATTTATTGGTACTATTAGTTCCGGTGAAGATGTTACTGAAATTAGAGCAGCTGAAGAAGCCAGGAAAAAATCAGAGAAGAAATATCGTCTTCTCTTCACATCTGCCAACGATGCTATTCTTCTAATTCGAAACAATGTAATAATAGAATGCAATGACAAAGCACTGGATACTTTTGGAAGCACTCGAGAACAATTACTTGGAAAATCTCCCTTTGATCTATCCCCAATTCATCAAGTAGATGGTACATTATCAAAGAATAGAGGATTGGAATTAATTGAAGAATCAATAGTCAAAGGACCACGAATTTTTGAATGGCAGCACATTAAAAATGATGGAATTCCTTTTGATGCGGAAGTAAGCTTGATTGCAGTTAAACTTGGAGATGAAGTACTCGTTCAAGCCATTATCAGAGATATAACTCCAAGAAAATTAATTGAACGCAATATTCAGGATACGGAAGAAAAATACCGTTTACTATTTGAATCTGCAAATGATGGAATATTCTTGATGCGGAATGACATTTTCATCGAGTGCAATAATAGAACTTTGGAGATATTTGGATGCACGAAGGAACAGATTCTGAGTGATACACCATATAGGTTCTCTCCTACACATCAACCAAATGGTCGTCCGTCAAAAGAGATGGCCATA
>JABCTV010000279.1 GCA_018238205.1 Candidatus Thorarchaeota archaeon | reverse complement strand
TAACAACTGACAAATCCTTCCCATCCTTCTCCGTGTGGCGTTCAGTAAGAACCCTTGTGATTTCATAGGCGGTATCTGGCAGGTCAGCAGCATCTTGAATCTCTATCTTGCCGTTATCACCATCAATGTAGACATAGATGTCGCTCTTCGCTTTCCCCTGTATCTCAAGGGCATCGAAACCAGCCATCTTGAGATTTGGGCCAAAATAGCCCCCTACGTTGCTATCGATAGGAATTCCTGTCATTGGCGAAATCGAAGTGACAATCGACTTTCCTGCACCTGGATATTGAGTGACTCCACCCAGCGGTCCAGTAGCGATGCATATTTCATTCTCGGGGTCATCCCACTTCACAACTCGGTCCTTTGGAAGTCCGTTCCACATTAGCCAGAGATCAAAGCCCTTTCCACCCGTGAAAGTCTTCTTCATCTTCTCATCAACCGGCTTGATCTTGATTGTATTGTCACTGAGGTTGATGTAGAGGGTCTGGTTCGCGTAGCCGCGGTCTAGCTTCGGTATCTTGTATTCAAGTTTTTTCAAGGTCATCTAGTACACCACTCGGAGCAGATTGCACACCAAACTGAGTTTGCAGTTTGCACTAGTCGCGGTTTGCTCCATGTCTCCCATTTGAGTCTTGCCTTAGGACTTTGGTGTCGCGGCGGAATCGCTATTTCTTCACTGATTTCAGGTGAGCTTCCAACTTGCTTACTTTCCTTGCTATGATTTGGAAATTCCAGAATAATTGCTACTTGATTGAATGTCAAAAATCATCATCAAACCCATCAGTCATCTCAGTTTTACTGGTGGGACTTGGAAGTTTATTTATAGGTGGCTTTATTTCGAGTAATTCAATTTTTTCAAATACACCACATCTGAATTTCAAGTCGTTGTATTCAGAATTATATATGGCTTCTTTGAGCCGTCTTGTGTTGATGTGATATACTCTGTTGCCTGAACTGTCATAGCCTAAGTTCTTCTTTTTTTGACCTTTTATTTTAGTCAGCAGTCCCAAGCTATTCAACAAATGTCTAGGAGTTTGATTTGATGGAGCATCCTTATCGTCTAATTGAAGACCTAAACTTCGAACTAAATTCTGCCACAGTTCTTTGTTTGTAGCCCTTATGTAATGTTTTCTTTTGCCTTTCTCATAACGCTCAACCAAATATTTCAGCAGTATGTATTCAATGTCATATTGATGCTTTGGGTCTGGAAGAACCCATGCTTCATCAAATTCATGACTTTGCTTGAAGTGCTCAATCATATCTCCTCGTTTATAACAAGTAAAATCACAAGAAGCAAAAGCACAACGATAATGAGGAGTTATTGATTTCAGCAGATATTCTCTTTCCTGCTCTTTAAGTTCAGCTTCATCTATTTCGGTTTCAGGACGCAATAGTAGCTCATTTATTATCCCATGATGATACAAATCTTTAATATTTTCATCATAATGATGCTCAGGGTCTAGGTGGTCAGTCATCGCCCATACATCAACACCATCATCTATCAGTTCTCTTGCCTTCATTTTATTTAGCATGTCTACGAGTTTCTTTCTCTGAAGCTCTATAGGCATGATTCTTTTTTTCTTGACCATAATTTTACATAACAGTCAAGATATAATAATTTTTCAGTTTCCAAAATCTAAAACTGATTAGAGGGGCAGTCCTAACTCAAAGAAACTTTATATCAGAAATTGGTTATTTAAATTGAGGATTGATGATATTAATGATTACGAAAAATTTGCCTCCTAGGAGCCCCAAGCTCATCAATTCTCTGTGGCCATGGTGTTTCCCAATGTTCGCCATGGTCACTACTTGTTCAAGGTGATTAGATGAAAAAATGCAAATGTCCAGTATGTGCCAGATGGACAAATAGCAGGACTTGTGAAAGGTGTGGAAATAGAACAGTTCTGATAACGGCCGAGGATTATCGGGATTAATAAATGAAAACAGCAATATATGTTCGAGTATCAAAAAGCGACCAGAACCCAGAGACTCAAAACGTGTTATTACGCGAATACTGCGAAAAGAACAATCTCGAAATCTTTGATATATACGAAGATAAATGTACTGGCAAATCTGATAGCAGACCCGCTTTCGACGAATTAATGCGAGACATGCGAGATAAGAGATTCAATACTATCATTGTCTACAAGCTTGACCGTATTGGCAGGTCATTGCAACATTTATTACAATTGTTCCAAGAGTTCAAAAATAAGCATATTGATTTCATTAGTATTACTCAGAACATCAACACGACTACACCAGAAGGCAAACTGATGCTTCGAATGTTAATGATTCTCGCAGAATATGAACGTGAATTAATTGTTGCTCGAACCAAGGACACACTGGACAGATATCAAAAAGATATAGAACAGAAAGGTTTCTTTGTGGATAAAGAGGGTAAGAAGCATAAAACGTTGGGCAGACCAAAAGGGTCTAAAGATTCAAGACCAAGACCAAAGTCTGGGTACTATTATGCTTGGGCTAAAAAGCGGGAGAAAGCGGTATGAAAAAGGTACACCCCGTTTTCAGTCATTTTCGTACCTACTTAATTTGAATCGTGGATATTTGGTCTATTTTTCAATCATTCTACCATCAACATCATAATCAGCAAGTAACAATGCTACAACTGTTGCAATAATATTCAGTTAAACTTATATATAGTGTAAATATTATAATTGTACAAAGGGAGGATATGCCTTTGGGAGGTAACATGAACAAGCTTACTATTATTATAATAATATTTGTAACTGTTATTGTTACGATTCCTGTTTATGGATTGAAGAATCAGGATAATCCAGAATCGTTAAAAATTGAAACGCTTATAGAACTCCCCTCAAAATTTAGTTGGCGTGATATCGGTGGTGTTGACTTTACCACTCCAATCAGAAATCAGGCACCATTTCCAAGCTGTGAAACATTTGCAATAGTTGCTGCTATTGAAACTATGGTACAATACAAAGTCGGTTACCCTTTTGGATGTGACCTTTCTGAGGCTCATCTTTTTTTCTTCAGCGGTGGAAATCTTTATTGGGGCTCCTATCCTGAAAATGATACTCAGTTTCTAAAGGACTATGGAGTTCCAGATGAAGCTTGTTGGCCCTATCCAATAGATAGATATCAATATCCGTTAAATACTACTTCCCCAGATTGGCAGAATAGAACAGTTAAAATTAATGATTGGTATTACCTTCCAGAGGACACTGATGCTATTAAAACCGCATTGGTAACAAATGGTCCTGTTCCTACCTATTTTCAAGTATTTAAGGATTTCATTTATCATAAGCAAGGCATAT
>JABCTV010000278.1 GCA_018238205.1 Candidatus Thorarchaeota archaeon | reverse complement strand
ACTCTGACTTAGGCACATCTATGTGAACTTAGATGCGCGATTGTTCATTCAAAAGACTTAGCGGGTTTGGGTCGAGGACACGTGGTACCTTCTGGGGAGAACTTTGGATTCGATAATATTGAAATCGATATGCTTAGACTTACATCTCAAAAAGTAATTGCACAATCAAGCTCATTTTACATGAAACGGAAAGAGGGTCTTAACACTGTATAGATATTGGATAATAGGTGAGTTTCAAAGACAAGACTTTAGAATCCTTATCACTAGAAAGAAATCGCACTTTGAAATAACCCTCATGAGTTAAACTCTTACAATTGCGGAGGGCGAGATTTGGATTCGCGCGTGCATAACACACTGGATTTTTGCTGAAGGCTGGATAAGCTATCACTAGCAATCCAGCGCCATCTCATTCAACGAGCGAAAAGATGAAAACATTACCGCAATCCCTAGATAAGATGAAGTGGATTAGTTGAGATTAAATTTACCAAAGGCGAGCGTTATTGCTTTCATAATAGCAGCTCTCAGCCTTGTATTTTACTGGGTTATTTCGAGTTTGCAAGTAGTACTAGGACAATCACTTACAAATGCTCTACAGACCCTTGATAGTTTACTTGGAATAGGGGCGGTTATCTTAGGTGCTGCAGCTTTGGGAAGCAATTATTTCAGTGAACTACCAACACCACCTGAAATTAGGGATTATGTTCATATCTTTCCCAAAATAGACAATGACACTCCAGAGATTCTCAGAGAATTGAAACCTCATCGAGTTGACTTTGAAGAGGATTTTATTGTATTACCCAATAACATTGGTGGACTCATCCTCAAGAAAATTGGAGTAAGAGCAGGGAACCTATTTGGCATAGAAATCAGTAAGAAAGATGCTGACATGAAAGTAAGAATCGGTTTAGTTGCAGGACCATCAGGATGTGGTAAAAGCACAACAGTGGTTCGTTTTTGCTTTGAACTTCTGAAATTTGGGTGGAGAATTTACTACTCGGATGTCTATGAGCTATTTGCCGTTAGCAATATTTCTGAGATTCGAGATTGGATTTGTTCACTAAGAAAAAAGAACCTGATTGTTCTTGATAACATTCAGACGAATAGGGATCAGCTAAATATCCTTCTAGACACTGTAGAAGATCTTCATGAAAAAGGTCTTCTTCGAATGAGAACCAAGATCCGTATTCTATGTATTGAAACCCGAGCTCATGCAATCGAGTCGGTCAAACGCGACTGTAATGTTGAGAGTATTGATGGAAAACGAATCTCCACTATTCCAGTCAGGCCCTCTGAAACTGTCGGACTTAGTGTAACTAAGACCAAAACTCTCAGACCCTCAGGGGATCTCATCGGTAAAATACCTACACTAATTATCGAACGGGGTAAAGATATTGCCAAGCTAATCCTGCAACGATTCATAGAAGTAGTAAGAATAAAGTCCACATTGGATTTTAATTCGGTATTTTCCAAAACCGGAAGCGTTGCCGAATTCTGTGAAGTCTTAAGATGGATTAAGGAGAATCCAGACCATGTTGATGACGCTTTAATTTCAGATTCTTTTTCAAAAGCAGCTGATATTGCTTTGGAACGAAGATTGAAAACTATAGATGATAGAGAAGTGGGCGTTTTAACTCTAGGATTGATTTCAGCTTTCTCGCAAGTGGGATCTGTTGTATCAACTGCATTTCTAGAATCAGTTGTTGGGAAAACACTATCAACTATAATAAAGCAGCTACTAAATGCACAACACCTTCTTGAAATATTCGTTGGACCTGCACAGAAGCAATTTCTAATATATACACATGCAGAACTGGCTCGATTGCTTCGAATTGCTTGTGCTCTTGTACTTCAGGACCTGTTCTCAATAGATTCCGATTCTGAAGTGGACATCAAATTGTATGAGATGTATCTAGACTATATCAATTCCTTACCGCCAAAATCATCCATTGGGATCGGATCGAGTTTTATCCTAGCCTTATCTTCTCATGCAGCTATTCACCGATTGAAGCACATAGCTGATTTTGTGATTACAAAAGGCACGTCTTGGATTAATCCGGATATCAACATCAAGTACAGTTTGTACAATATGGGGCAGTTTTACTTCAAGATAGGGAAGTTCGAAAAGGCTGAACGAATTCTTAGAAATGTTATATCTATCGATGGTCAATTTATTGAAGCACGTGCAAATTTGGGTGCGCTTCTACTCTTTCAGGGGAAACTTAAGCAGGCAAGAGAGCAATATGAAATTGCTATCATACAGAAGCCTGATGATGCCTCACTCCACGCGAATCTATCTCAAGTGTTCTGGGAGGAAGGAGATACATCTATGGCATTGGAAAAAATGCAGACATCCATGGATTTGGCAAGTAATGTGGGACGATACAGATATCAATTGGGAAAAATGCTGGCTGCATTAGAGAGAGAGAGTGAGGGATTACCTCATCTAAGAGAGGCTATCAGTCTTGAACCTGATGATGTTGAATTTTATGTTGGATTGAGCCATTCCTTGATTAATCTAAACGAAATTGATGAAGCTGAAAAAGTAATTCTAGCAGCAGTTTCTAGGAATCTCAAATCCCCGCTGCTATGTAATAATCATGGAGTCATTCTAAAGAAGAGGAGCAATATTGAGGCTGCAAAAGCTAAATTTGAGGAAGCATTGGCTCTCAATCCAAACTTTGGTCTTTCACTAGCGAACCTTGGGGAGTACTTTCTTCTAAAGAACAACCTTGCAATGGCAGAAAAGAAAGTATGTGAGGCTTTAAAGTTTGAGCCAGATCAAGGAAAGGTTCATGCGCTATACGGTCAAATTCTACATACACAAAAACGATATGCAGAGTCTATAGAAGCATTTGAAAAATCCATAGCACTAGGTTTTGAACCTCCAGAAATGTATGCAAACTTAGCCATCGCGTATTATGAACTTGGTAAATTTGATGAATCTGATGAATCAATGGACCGAGCCTTGGAGATTTCGAAAGACCCTAAATCATTGTGTGGACAGATTTGTCATTATTACTTATCAAAACTCGATTTTCTTAGGGCTAAGAGGAATCTGGTATTCGACGCAGAATCTATGACATCTGGAGAAATTGATTCGAATCAGCTCAAAGTGTTGTCGAAATTAGCTAATAGTGCATTACGGAATGAAGATTTTACGGTTGCTGAATGGGCTCTTGAGAATCTTTCCGTTGTGAAACCTGATTTGGCCATTATTTGGAGTAATCTGGGAACCGCTCGAGCTAAATTAGAGAAGTTTGCCAAGGCAAAAACAGCTCTTCTAAAGGCAACAGAA
>JABCTV010000277.1 GCA_018238205.1 Candidatus Thorarchaeota archaeon | reverse complement strand
ATGTATAAAAATCTTGATTATGTAAATAATAAAAGTATTCGTCACTATGCTATATCTGAAACATCTACAGGACAAGATCAGGATGGTAATGATGTTTCTGTATACACATTGAGAAAGGATGGTGCTTATAAAGGAAATATATATGCAAAGAATGATAAAGATTTAGCAAATAAAGTTGGTGCATTCATTGAAGCTACAAAAACACCAAAAGTAAAAGCTGGTAGCATTGAGTCTTTTCAAAAAGGACTTGGTGTTTATAGAGAGAGAAAAACAGGTGATTATATTGTGATGTTTAAAAGAGGTAAGAAAGAGTTTGAGTTTGCGCGCTTTAACACTATTGATAAAGCAATGAAAAAAGACAAAGAAGAGTTAGAACCCATAAGCGACGCATTATTCTCCTAACCATCAAACTGCTATTAATGCAACGGTTTCTGTAACCGGTAAAATAGTGGTTTTTGTCAATTTGTGATATATAGATATGTACGAGTATAATATATTAAGAGATATTATATAATTAATTTAGTGCGTCGGTTAAAGACAAACTACATGGAATACCTAGATTTCGCCCTCCCGGGCAAACGTTTGTTTCCGCAGACAAACGCTCGACTCCCCTCGATTCCCACGTTTCAACCGACGCCCTCTCCTCACCATTCTTTCTTCTTTTTTGACTATTCAGCTAGTCTTAAATCAAGGCTACAATCAGACGGTTGAACTGGAGCCATCTGAATGACGGACAACAAGAAACCCACAATTGCAGAAATGCTTGAAATAAAATCAGTTGCAATAGTTGGAGTTTCAGCCAAGCTAGGATATTATTGGGCACATTCTATGCTCCAATGGGAACATAATCTAAAGGTCTGGCTTGTTTCCCGTAAAGAGGGTGAAGTTTTAGGACATAGCATTTACAAGAGCCTCCAAGATGTACCCAGCGATATTGATTTCGCCGTAATAGCAGTGCCTTACAAATATGTACTACAAACACTAAATGAATGCTACGAGAAAGGAGCAAAGTGTGTAACTATTTTCACGAGTGGATTTTCTGAACTTGGTACAGAAGAAGGAATGAAGAGAGAACAAGAGGTACGAGAATTTCTAGATGATCATGGAATACGTGTATTTGGGCCGAATTGTATGGGGCTAATGTATCCAGAGCTTGGTCTTGCATTTATGCCAACAGCCAAGAGACTCATTGGGGATGTTGGTTTTCTCTCCCAATCAGGAGGTGTCGCTATTGCAACCTATACAGCTGGTGTTTCTGCTGGAGTAGGCTTCAGCAAAGTATTCAGTTTTGGAAACCAGGTTGATATCAAGCCTCAAGAACTATTAGATTTCTTCAAGGATGATAAGAAGACAAAAGCTGTTGGAGCATATATCGAGGGAGCAAAGAATGGAAGAGAAGTTCTCGATTCTCTGAAAGGTGTGGCTGACAAGAAACCTGTGGTTGTACTCAAAGGAGGACGTTCCAACGCAGGGTCTAGAGCGGCAGCTTCACATACAGGAGCATTAGCAGGGAAGAACGAGATTTGGAATGCAGCATTTCGACAAGCAAATGTACTCACTGTGGATACATTGGAAGATATGGTTGCAACACTTAGCATCTTCTCACTAAGCCCCAAGCCAAAATCTAGGAATGTCGGATTGGTTGCAATCAGTGGCGGTACAAGCGTTATTTACACCGATCTCTGCATAGAAAACGGACTGAAAGTTCCAAGGACTTCAGATGAAACAATAGAGAAACTTGACCCTCTAATTCGAGATGTTGGAACAGGACTTGGAAATCCGATCGATCTTGCAGCTGACTACTACGTAGACTCTACAACTTCAGAAGTAATTAGAATTGTTGGTGAAGAGGAAAACTTTGATTCTTTAATCATTGAGGCAGACATTCACAATATGCATCAAGTTGCAACAATACTTGATGCACAGGATAATCTAGTCGATTATTGGGAAATCATGGCGAAAGCTGGAAAACATGTAGTCGATAATCAGAAGAAACCAGTTCTTGTTGCGGTACCAGATGTTGCATTCCCAGTACCACGGTCTGAAGCGTGGAATGTATTTGTTAAATATGGTTTACCTGTTTTTCATAATGTGAAAGAAGCAATCAGTGCACTTTCACGAGTTTGCAGTTATCACGAAACTAGAGAACGTAGAAGTTAGAACCAAGTGTATAGTGTTATGCCTTGACGATCCAGCTCACAAGTTCAGCGTTCATTTCATTTTCTTCAACGAATTTTCCGCGATACTCCAAGTCCTTGAGATATAACCAAACATACTGGACATCAAAGTCGAATCCAATAATCTTCACAGCACTCTCTAACAAACTTGGTCGAAATACCAAATATCCTCCAATAATTGAAATTGCTAGAACTAGAAAATATCCCGGGACCCAAGACCTGATTCCATATTCATTCCAAATGTCACTTCCAGCAAACATGAGAACAAAAATGGAAAAACTAGCTACTACAGCGACAAAGAGAGATACAATACCTCTCAATCTCCATTCACCATCATCTATTATTTCATGGTTTTCGCAGACAGGAATAAGGAAACTCTTCTTCTGTGGTAATGAGAAACCTAAGCGCTTTCTACTCCGTGAGGAAAAAGCAGGATCCCAATGTGGTCGTAGGTATCTTTTACTCTTCGGACTTGTTGTTATCAAGGAAGTTTTAGTCGCAGGTTCTCCGCAAACCGGACATGAATTGGGAAATCTAAGTCTACTAATTCGAACCCGGACTAGAGGTTCATTGAAGACTTTCTTGTACCTAGTCAATCGAAAAGCAACTCCTCGTTTTGTAGTTCACTCACAAATCTATAATTTAACCTGTCGAACACGGTAAGATCCTACACAGGATTAATCGTAAGCTCCACGGATTAAGTCAAACACATGTCTTTGCATTCCAAGTGATGCTTTGCCTTCATATGCATCCTTAGCGACAGTGACCTTTTGAGTTGCCAATTCCAAATCTAATTCATCAAAGCTTTTTCGAAGACTATCAAGACCCTCAAGGTCTGTTGTCAATCCCATATCTGTGGCTAACAAGATTTTGTATCCGTAATGAGTCAACCAGAGAGGTCTCAAGAAGACAGTACTTCCTTTTACTAAGATTGTTGAATTTTCTAATTCATGTTTCCTCTGTTCAACTATTAATGGAATTAACTTTGAGGCACTGGTTTTTCTCATTTTCTCAATGTCTAGAAATAGTGTGGGACCGTCATCATTCAATTGCCATTCGAGTAGTTGTACAGATCTATCAAAGATTGCCTGTCTTGCCTCCTCAAATGACATTCTATCATCAGTCAGTTC
>JABCTV010000276.1 GCA_018238205.1 Candidatus Thorarchaeota archaeon | reverse complement strand
GATTTCCCTATACTATCCAAGAATACCGGGACGTAATATACTCCCACCAAGAGTCAAGTGCTGGATAGTCTTGAATCGGTAACCTCGAGAACATCTCTTCTGTGCTTATGGAATGAAACCGATTGGGAACCCTCTGCAGGTCCTTCCAGATTTGGATGACCGTTTCACCCAGTTCTGCTAAAGGAGGTGAGGTCACGCGCTGGAATTCCTTATTCATAGCGGGTGCTATATGAAGAAGGCTGACAACCTCTGCATTTAGCTCTCTGAATCTTTCCATTTCATGTGCCAATGCCTGTTGCCGCATGAATTGATAAAAGGGTTCATAGAAAAGAGAATCAAAACTTGGCAACAACTCCTTCTTCAAGGGAAAGTCTTCACGTTGGAAGAGGTGCTCGTATATCTTTGTTCTGTCAATACCGCTTTCTGAAATCTTCAAAGATGTGGGCCTGTAAGATTCGGTATACTTCCACTCGATGAGGACGATCTGTTTCTTTTTGTCCTTGCATTGAAACATCACCGCGGCGTCCGCACTCGTATAGTATGCCCCTCGTGTCCGCCTTCCACGTTTGCCGCCTCTCTCACCCAAGTAGTTCTCTTTCCCAATCCACTCCAAAGCCAGAAATAAACCATCCTTTTCCATTGGAAGAATTTTCTCGATGGTCGGAAACAAGGGACGAAATAGCTCTTTCAAAGCCATAGGTTTGTCTGCAAAGGGAAATAGGAAATTGACGCAACTGACCGTGGAATCACATAAATGGTTGCTGGGCTTTTTGTTAATGACATCATGCCATATGATCTCAAATTCAGTGAAGTAGTTTATCGCTGAGTTTCGAATCTCTGAAAAAAGATTCTCTGAAGATCTTTCTCTAGGGACGCAATAGGAACGGTGTTTAGTACGATAGAGTCCATCAGCTAAGGATTCGTTTGAGAAATACCCAGACTCCTGTTTGAACTTGGATAGCCGTACTTTTTCAGATTCCAAAAACTTACCCATTCTATTCCCCAGCTTATTCAATCCAGTATCTTACATAAAAACTCAGCTTATTCATTTACCAATCATCATGGGTCGCGAGATCTTCGGACCTGAGTATCTGCCCTACAGGCAAGAGAACTAAATGTATGATGTTCATTATTGATGAGAAAGCATCCCGTATACGCTACCGAGATGGGTTGTCAATCACTCTTGGGTTTAAGCGCCACGATTTTCCTGCTACCGCACCTGCGGCATGTAATCCTTCCATCTCTGCTAATGAAAATGCCCGCATCGATGCCGATAGAGTCATCCACAAATCCACAGTCTTCGCATTTCACTGTCATGTCAAATACCTGTGGACAGATACATGCAACTTCTTCAAAAGAATTGTGTCCGAGACCTGAAGGCGGAACACGCAAAACGCCCAGTTATATACAAACAAACGAAGGGTGCCCTATGAGAACTTACGAAGGTAATCTATGGGGTGGTTTCGTAGATGAATTGAAGCGTTATGACTGGCATCTTGGATATCCACTTGGATAGGTAGTTGCCCTCATTCGTTGTTTCTATCGTGTTGTTTATGTAGAGTAAAAAAGGGATGTAACGATTTGCAAATTGATTTCTTTCTATATTCAGTGGGTTTGGTTGTAATAGGTGTAGTTCTTATCAAGGTTTTAGACAAATTCCTTGATTCTTTCTTAACAGATCTTGAAGGAAGGATAAGGAACCGCTTCAAGACCGAATTTCGAATTGATATTGGTGATTGTGTGCATACAGATTATCACGGGTTACCTCTGCAATCGATAGCATTGGAGATTACTAATAACTCCAAAAGAACAATGAGAATCGATAAGATTACGGTATATGATAAAAAGGGGCGCGAAATGAGTTTTAGTTCCAGGATGCAACTCTCACCAGCAACAGAAATCGAAATCCCTGCCAATTATTCCATGCCACTAAGTTTGTACTTCGATAGACAACCAACTGGTGAAACAACACAGGTCAAGCTAAAAATGAAGATTGCGATAAGAGGCGAAAAAACACAAAGCAGGAAGTTCAAATCAATATGGGTTTCCGAAGGAGAATTTCCAACAGATCGTATTATGTGTTTTTTCTGAATGCTCTCTTCACTCATGTTAGGACATCAAGCGAGGAGTTTGTTGAGTCTGCGCAGAAAGTCCTAGAGATGGTGGACTCATAACTACGATAGATCGAACCAACCAATCAAGGGGATCCTGTGTTATGTGGGATATGAATGCGAAGATTACCGGATTCGCTATGAGGAAAGGCTTTAGTCCCTTCAATATGGGTGTTCCAGTGAACGAAAGAACAGGAAGAGAGGTTGGAGATATGCGTGAACATAGTGATGAAGTTCTCAAAATACTGAAGACCATCCATGGTATCATTGACGACTGTGTACGAGAAACATATCAAGCAGAAGATGAAGTTCCCTTGTCAAAACTACAATCCTACTTTGATATACTTGGTTCTTCATATGTGTACCACTCGGATTCCGATATTGACGCAAGTCTTCTTCTCAGAAGGATTTCAGAATGGAGAGGACTTACATTGTGGTCTCAGATATCTATTCTCTCAGGAGTGTATGAGAGCGCACTTCGAGAACTGCGCTTTTTGCTCGAAGATGTCCTCGTGACACTCATAGCGGACAAGAGGAATCCAGCAGGTTCCTTTAGAGATAGGCTGAAGACAGTCGAGGAACTAGGAGTTGCAGGAAAAAGAAAGCGTGGCTTTAAGCTAATCAATCAATGCAGAAAAGATAACATCATCCAAAATGATGGGATTAAGGATATCCTAACGGAACAGTACCGCAAACTATGTGACTTTACACATCCTAGCAGAGAGGTTGTGGAAAGAGGTATAGATTTTGAGAGAAAGATCAGATTCTCATATGATTCTGAAAGGTATAATCACGCAATCGAATTGTTCATGAAGACTGTGGATTGTCTTCTAGTAGTCGTCTTTTGGCAAATGGATGATCGTCCCCAACGGGCATTTGCATACTTCTTTTCCAATAGAATCTCACGAAAGGAAGATTTCATTGAAACCAAGAAGGTTTGTAAACCAATTCACGATAAAAAATTGAAAGCGGTGCACGAAGACCTAAGGCGTCAATTAGGAGAAATGAAGGGTGATACTAGCAGTTCAAGATAGTGGACTCATAAATACGATAGGTCGAACCAACCTTAGTGTCTGAGACCTGAAACTTAAGCGGATTCAGACTTGGAGCCCCAGCAAGCAGACCAGACATGAAGAGAGTCAAACCTATCGCCGGTCTTTGTGACCTCGATCATATTGATACCTTCATGCGTTTTGGAAACAACCATCCATTCATAGCCGAATTCAAAATCTGGGA
>JABCTV010000275.1 GCA_018238205.1 Candidatus Thorarchaeota archaeon | reverse complement strand
TGAAGATACACTGATGAATTGGAATATCCTGAAGAATCTAAAACGCATCCCGATGTCGACGCTCAAAACCGAATCCGCAGTAAAATCATGTAAGGCGATAGAATCCGCGGATATCATTGTAGATGGAGTAATGGGATTCGGTCTCCATTCTAAACTTAGAGAACCCTTATTGACAGCTGTGCAGATGATTAACAAATCTAAAGCTATCAAATACTCAATCGATATGCCCACAGGCATTGACTCTGGCACCGGTGAAGTTCACGGAGAAGCCGTCCTCGCTAACCATACAATTTCTCTTCATGCTACAAAAATTGGATTGACATTAGCACAGAAGTATGCTGGTAAGGTGCATATCGTGACAATTGGAATACCACGAGAGGCAGCTTCTACATGTGGGCCAGGAGACCTATCAATATTCAATCAACCCCGTAGTTCAACAGCAAAGAAAGGGGATTCTGGTCGGATTCTAGTTATTGGAGGTAGCGATGTTTATTCGGGGGCACCTGCCCTTGCAGGGATGGCAGCTCTCCGTACTGGCTCAGATCTAGTTAGTATTCTTGCCCCAGAACCAGTTGTATCTGCAATTCGTGAGTACAGTCCTAATCTTATGGTGACAAGTTTAGGGACCCAGATTTTGCAACCAGAAGTTGTCGATACTGCTCTTGAGATGATAAACCAGAATGATGTCGTCGTATTAGGTCCCGGGTTGGGATTATATCCTGAAACAGCAGTTGCTGTGAAGTCACTTGTTACGAAAGTAGTTGGAACTGGCAAACCGTTAGTGCTAGACGCTGATGGGCTCAAGGCAATCGCATCTTCAGGAATTGAGATGGATCCGAACACTGTAGTCTTTACACCACACTGGGGTGAATTGAAGATTTTGCTGGATACAGAACTCGGAGATTCCAAGAACCAAGATAACCGAATCAAGAGGGCTGTTGAGGCTGCAAAACAATACAACTGCGTAATTCTGCTGAAGGGCTCTGTTGATGTTATAGCCCATCCAAATGGCAGTTACAAGTTGAATCGAACTGGTGTGCCTGCCATGACTGTTGGTGGTACAGGGGATGTCTTGACAGGAATCATTGCATCTCTTCTCTCCAGAGGTGGGGATGCATTCAAGGCTGCAGCTGCTGGCGCATTTGTGTCTGGATTGGCAGGAGAGTTAGCTGCACAGGAGCTTGGTGACCATCTGGTTGCAACAGACTGTATTGAAAAAATTCCAGAAGTCTTCAAAGATTACTAGGGCAACATATCCTACAGCTATTGAATTATTGGCATCTGCTCAAGAAGCTCACGTGCCAGTATTTTGTTTTCAGGCGTAACAGGAACCCAAATAATCCCCACATCTGGTTGACCATAGAGAATGACAGAATTTTCTGGTGCTAGAAGTACAGCAGGAAATCCTAGGAGGTCCTCTTCACCATCAACAGTCACCAATGTTGGCTTGCTCTGATGTATTGCTGTATCTATGGTGGACCATGCTTCAGGATAAATCACTGCTGCTGGGTTGTAAATGAGATATTCCTGTTCGGCCTTGAACTCTTTCTCGTAAGGCCCCCTCTTTGTGATCCCATCAACTATCATCACTTGTGGGGTATATCCTTCTTCGAGTACAGTGTCAACAGTAACATCTCCCACCGCAATCACAATCTCGGGTGACTCTTTCTTTATTCTCTCTACAACGCGCTTCTCAGGAGGTCCATCCTTTGTATCATAGACATCACCCTTCGGTGCCTTTAGTCCAGAGCGTCCTTCAAACTGGAGCAATCTTGGTGGTTCTGTTGTCCCTCGGAGCTTACGACCAAGCCTATCGATTTGGCCGTTTCTGATTCTTGCTGATGCAATCTTATCCCCGTCATTAGCACGGACTGGTTTTTGAAATTCTATTGTGTCATCTACACCTAACTTCTGCTTTCTGATATCTAAGGCTCCAGATTCGATCTCAGTACAACAAGGTCCTTCATACATTAGAAATGTAGCATCTTTCTCGATAGGAAGCAACTCCTCATTTAGAGTGATGCCCCTGACCTCAACAATGCCATTTAGTTTGGCTTCAATTAGATATTCCTTGAGTCTTTCGACTCGTACTTCTAGTGGCTGGATAAGACTTTGAAGCTCCAATCCCTGGCCTACAAGTTCTCCGCTTGTCACACCTGCAACCGGGTTCGGCATCTCCACTAATCTATCAATCATCACATGATGTCCCATATGCAAGCGATCGAAGAGGTTCAATGCCCAGGTTGTCATTCGAGTCACGATTTTTGTATCATCAATTGGAACACTTAATATCTATGGTTTCATCTGTACTATCAACGACATTGGATGTAGTCACTTGTGAAGATGCTAGCTGTTGCAGATGTGCATTGTCCGAGATTTCTACCTGAGTTTAAACAATCTCTGACACAATTTAGTGCACCTGATGTCTTCTTCTTTGCAGGGGACATGATAAATCGCGGCAATGCTTCTGAGTACATTACAGTGCTTGATATTATTGAAGATACTCTTGGAACAGGTTTTCCAATCATTGCATGTTTTGGGAATGAAGAGTATAGTGAAGTGCGCAAAGAAATCATCTCCGTTGTTGGCGATCGAATTCTCTTTCTGGATGAGAAGTCAACTATTTTAGACAGTGGTTCCAATCAGATTGGAATTGTTGGTACACAAGGGTCTCTTGACAAAGCTACTAGTTGGCAACGAAGAAATATTCCCAATATCAAAGGAGTATTCGAGAGACGCGCAAAACGTGCAGCTTCTCTTCTTAAAAAAATTGAGAAGACGGTTGACAAACGGATTCTATTAATGCACTATAGTCCCTGTTTGGAAACTTGTGAAGGTGAGGATGAACGTTCATTTGCTTGGCTTGGGAGTAGGAAATTCTATCGAGTAGTCGAACAACACAGTCCTGACTTGGTCATTCATGGGCATGTTCACAATTCTACAAAACATAAAGCTATGATAGGGACATCGCTAGTTCATAACGTGTCCCTACCAGCTGTTGGTTCAATTACTGAATTGGACCTCTGGGATTGAGCTCTCACTCGTGCCCAGTGACTTTCATTGTTGGCTCAAACTTGTATCCGTAAACAATGATTCCTCCCTCACCAAACTCTTTGATCTTTCGGAAACATGCACGGACTCTCATTCCAATCTCTACATCTTCTGGGTCCACATTGACGATCTGTGTAGTGAGTCGGGTACCCTCGTCAAGTTCAACTTGAGCGATGACATAGGGCATCTGACGTTTGAAGTCGTCAGGAGCTTGGCGGACAATTGAGAATGTGTAAATTGACCCCAGTCCCTTGAAAGTATAATTTTCAAGCTTTCCTTTCCTTCTGCACTCTGGACAGACCGGTCGTG
>JABCTV010000274.1 GCA_018238205.1 Candidatus Thorarchaeota archaeon | reverse complement strand
TCAGTGGTTTCTTCAGAAACTTCATCCTCAATGACTTCAGATTCCGGTGCTTGTTTGAGACCATCTAAGGTTTCCAAGTCCATCTCCTTGATCTGTTCCTCAGGGATACCTTCCAGCATAGCTTCTGGAATTGTGATTAGGAAATTGGCTTTCTCTTCTCCATATTTCTCAACAAGTTCGGTCATTCTTGGATCTTCATATTCGATGACGGATTCAACTACAACAACTTCTGGTTCAGTTTCTAGTTCAATTTCGGGTTCATCTTCAGTTTCAACTTTAGGTTCACCTTCAATTTCTGTCTTTAACTCAGCTATTAGATCAGCTTTGAGGTCGTCTTGAGTTGCAATCTTAGACTCAGCTTCAGTTTCAACTTCAGGCTCAATCTCAGCTTTAACCTCAAGTTCAGCTTCAGGTTCGTCTAAAGCATCTCTGGAATCTTTGAGTGACTCAATCACTATTTTCAAATCATCTTCTGGGATTGTCAATAATTCTTCAATTTCTGCACATGAGAGTTTATCAAGCCAAGTTGTTGAAAAGAATTCTTTTACAAAAACTGGTAGAAGTTGGAAGAGTCGTTCCTTCTGTTCCGTTTCATCCAACTCTTCACCTGATTGGGAATCTATTCTTTCACCGAGAGCGGTTGATATCGCAGATGCAGATGTTTCAGGTTCAAGAGTGTACATCTCTTCATTTACAGCAATTGAATCTACTATCTCCTGTACCTCGGCAGGTGTAAGCTGTGTAAGATGTTCCAATTCAGAAACATCTAGTTCCCTTAGCTCTTCTTCAAAGAAGATGCTCTTAATCTCCGCGGGTATTCGCTCAATCCAATCTTCCTTTGTCAGAGGTATTTTTCGCCCTTCTTCAGTTTCAATTCGTCTTACTTCTTTGAGCATCAAAGACCATGCTTCTTCAGATTCACTCTCAGAGAGAATAGAAATGTCGAGCTCGCCCTCATCGACTTCCTGCTTATATTCCGGAATTTTGAATTCATCCATAATATCCTGAAGCTCAGCTTCAGAATCGGGAACCCAAGATTCTTCTATCGCAGCGCTTATGTCCTCACCATGAATCTCTTCTGCACTTAGACCGAGTTCAACTAATCCAGGTTCGAGTACTGCAATCAGTATTTTATCAAGACTACGAACATCTAAGGACTCAACGGGCTCGCCTTTTTCCATGGATTTCAATGCTTGATTTATTTGTTTGATTTCGTAAGGCACCTTAACGAGATACTTCTTACGAATCAGAATCGCACTAGCCAATAGAATGATTCCAAATCCGGATGAAATTGTGAATATCATCATTGGTGTGAGTCGAGGAAGAATAGCAGGCACGAATTCAACTGTAATCAAATTGCCATCTAAATCTACAGCAGTGATACCATATTGATTCCCTGATACGGCACTAATGTAGAATGTGTAATTGCCAAGTTCTACCTTCGTTAGGTTCGCAAACCAGAAACCACCAGATGCATTGTAAACCATAGACATTTGACTCTCTTGATCCCAGAGTGTTACGACTCCAGATGTGACTGGGGAATTGTCATATTCAAAAACAAGAGTAGCCTGTATCTGAATATACGTTTCAATCGAGGGATTTGTTACAGTTGCAGAAGTTGTTACCACTCTAATTCTATCCCAAATAATTGTTACATCGCCAGTACTTCTAACGAAGAAATCTATTCCTTCAAGAGATGCTGATACCATAGAGAATGTTATGTCTTCTACAAGATCACTTGAATGAGCTGAACGCCAGTTTCCGTCTACATAAGTCAAGATAGAACCATCAGATACTACAGCAAAAACTCCTGATGTAATATTTATGCCAGCATTTTGCAGCTTGATTGCCCAAATTATGAATCCAGTAGAACCAACATCAATTCTAGAGTCGGCTGTGTAAGCTACAAAGAATTCAAGACGGTCCCAATAAACAACTTGCGCATTACCGTACATATCAAAGCTTGTTATTCCAAATGCAGTAGCTTCACAAATTGCTAAGGTATCGAAGTTCACAGTCGTATACGATGGACGAGTAACATTCACTTCCCAAATTCCATCTGCAAGATGTACAAGCACTTCAGTTTCAAACTTCAAACTAAAATTCCCTGAGGTTACTGGTGCATCATCAAAGTCAAAACGAAGTTCAACGAGTACTCTGACAGATTCGGTGGGATCCAGATAGGTAATGTTAGTGATGATTGAAACAACTTCAATCTGATCCCAAATGCACCATGTTTGGTCGTTCACCACAATGACAGTTATTCCATACGAATCTCCAGAAGCTGAAGCAGCTGTGTAATACTGCCTGTGAACAGTTGAAAACAGAAATGTATCGTTATTCAGAATAATGGTTCCATCAAATGGTGTTGAATCGTAGCTGTATATTGCACTAACTGTAATGCCAGTTGCATTGGTATTAACATTCGTGCGTTGATCAAACGGGTTAGTTATCGATATTATGAGTGAATCCCAAATTACTGATCGGTCAGCTGCCGTTTGCACCCAAGATGAAATACCAAGTGTAGTTTCTGAAGCGCTGCTGATTGTGTAACTACGATTTATTGCTGAACTTCGAACTTCTTGGAAGTGCCAGCGACTGTTTACTGAATCCCACGAAAGAAGATGAATTCCATTGAGATATGCTGTTAGCCCACTTTGAACCTCAGAGCCATTGAATTGATATCTCACACTCCACCAGACATCACATGGACTATTGATATTGATTCGAGAGTTGGCTACTCCAGAATCATAGAATTCGATACGATCAGTGATGAATGAGTCAGTTGGACTGGTAGTGTAGAACAGATCAGCACTTGAAGAACCTGAACCAGCTATTACAATTTTGAATGTGTATATGTTCTCTCTTACAATAGAAGAAGAGCCGATACCTGAAACTGATAAGACTCCAAAGTTATCAACATCTCCGGACCATGAACCAGAAAAGTCGTGTATCACCCAAACATCTGTTTCATTAGCTAGAGGAGCGAGAAGTGAACCTGAACCATAGTAGATGACTGTGCCTGAAGCTTCTAAGTCGACTGTATCTACATCACCCCAGTCATCTGATAGAGAAGGTGCTATCCAATAGTCAAGACGTGTTTCTACATCCCAACTAGACGTGTACCAGTCACTATCTGAAAACGCGGAAATGTCTGTAGCGGTTTGGTTCAAAGCTACATTCTGCATGTCAAAGTGGTCCCAATCAATCTTAATGTGCCATGTGACATTTAGCTGATATCCGATTTCTAGAAATGAACTGCTGGCAGACAATTGGATATACTCTGACCCAACTTCAATAGAGAATGATTGAGTGGCCGAAGTAAATCGAACGCGCCAGACTTCATACAAACCATCAGTTTCCCA
>JABCTV010000273.1 GCA_018238205.1 Candidatus Thorarchaeota archaeon | reverse complement strand
AGAGAAAGAACTATACGCAGAAGTTAGTGAAGCCACGTAATTAAGTAGGTCAGGAAATTGGTTTCAAAGGATTTCATCTAAGTCAGACTGCTAGTACATCATGTTTGGGAGATGCTCACTATTCTATTCAAAGGGATTAATTCCGATGGGAAATCCATCCTTACTTCTCTAACAGAGATTGATTGAAACGCCAATATCAACTCTCTATTCACATCCTCTGAAAGTAAGAAGATAGCAAGATAGATCGAGGATCAAAAGCAATTCACTACTGCAGACATACTTCTACACTTAACGCAGGATTTGATGATGCATGTTTTTGACATAGCATCTATGAGTGGCAACAGCCTCAGTAGCGAAAACCCTCCTTGCTGGAAATGGTTCCTAAGATAGCGGGATTTTTTTCAGTTACTTTTAATTTTTTCATTTCTTCAGTCAGGTTGAATCGCACTACACATTTAAGAACATAGATTGATTGATGCACTAAAACAGGAGTTTCACAGTAATGACCTCTGGTAGATACATAAGTTTCTTTGTGTCGTTTTCGACCAAAATTTGGTATGATGAATACTTCGGCAGTTACTCGGGCACGACATTTAGAGCTGAAATTGCAGGCAAAATGAATCCTTCAGAAAGGGAGCTTGAGGACTTATCAGCAATAATGAAGTATACCTGGCCCAGAGATTATCATACATACTACATTTCAATTGGATATGATACACTTGTTGTATCCTCTTGGCTTACTGTTCCCATGTCGCGACAGGATCCTATTGGGTCCCTCGTAGAAGAAACTGACAAGATTTTGAAAGATCTGGAAAACATCTGTAAGCACGTTACTGACGTGATATTTAGTGCTACTAAGACCCATCTACTGCCTGGAACACTTTTTTTGGGTTGGGAAAACATGTCGCGTTACATTCGCAACATTGGAGATATTCACAAACTAACCAAAGAAATCGGCGACCATTTGTTTAGCAAATCGCCAGATAGAATGCGGGTGTATTCTCGTGGTTCTCTCAGAGATGAAATGGCCAAAAACTCAAGTATTACCATCAAATAATCGCTACCGAAGCAGTTTCGGCAGGACCTGAAGGTATTCCACTTCCCATGATGGCAAGAGATTGGGTTCTATTGAATCTTCAACTAGAAGATGCATATTTCGCAGAAATTGAACTTGGTAATGACTTCAAAAGGATTCGTCAAAAACTAGGCGAGTGTGTAAAACGAACAGTCAGGAAAGGGCCATCAGGAGAAATGAAACGCGAAAGACTCATTCTTGAAGCCAATATAGAGATGCTTGCCAAAAGGACTAGAAGGATGGTAGACTCGTACAAGCATGCAGAAGTCCTCGACCCACAAGATCGGTCTAGTCTTCCCCAAAAAGAGGTAGATGATCCATTTCTTATGATTGCATTCCATGATATTCGACCATCTTACTTGTCGTGGGATACGATTGATTCGGTTAGATCCGGCAGATTCTGCGACTTTCCAATGCGAAAACTTGCTAGGGATTTTGAGATTCAGAAGCGCGCTGAAGCAGCTCGCATCCGTACATTAGAAGTTGCAGCATCAATTCTTGCTCCACTTATCCTTATTGGGGCACTATATGTGACTGGACATATGACTGATGGTTTGTTGAGCTTTGTGGCAAATGTGCTTCAAGTTTCAACATTCTTCGTAGTTATCCTAATGCTTTGTGCTATTGCAAGCAGGGACTAGCTTTCAGAGGTTTCTTTTGATATCCAGTTAGAGAAGAAGACTAGGTCAAAAGGACACTCAACCAACACTGAAGTTCTCTTAGAAATGCATTGAAAACTCAACAGATTCTATTTCCGATAATCCGGGGAGAAACCACTCATATGTTATATAGAATACCGTTCTCAGCCAACCAGCGAATCCTCTCGCCGCAGTCAGGATGGTTTCGACCTTCGACCAGAACTCAGAACTATGCTTCTTCTCAACTAAATGTACCAACTCATGAGTCACAACATACTCTACAATCCTGTGGGGTAGCATTGCAACACACCAATGGAAGTATAAATCCTGATTCTTCCCACATGTACCCCAGTTTAATCCGAGGTTTCGTATCTGCACAGACCTGTGCTCAACTGGAATTCTTGGAGCCAGTCTGGAAAGATGCCGTTCAAGAACTGGTCGAAGATGTCTTGAATACCACTCAATGAATAGAGCGCGACCCTCTGACTTTGCATCCCTACGAAGTTCAAATCGACTTCGATAGAATCGAAGCTTCTCCACATCTTGACCCGCATCTACAACCTTCAAGCGATAACTCCTCCCGAGATAAAAGAAGCCCTCACCTGATACAAACTCCTTCGGAGGTACAGACTGGACTAGTGGCTCCTTTTCAGCGATTTTCGTGTAGATCCATGTCTTCTTGCTGCTGACGACCCGCTCTATATCTTTAAGTGATGCAGACTCAGGAGCAGAGAGGACCAGACTTCCGTCTCTCTCAGCAGTGATTCCAACAGTAGACCAGTCCGAACTTCTTCTTTGCTCATGGTAATTCAGGTAGAACTAGCATTGAAACCATATATAAGGCAAATCACATGATATGACATGTTTTGAGGGAAATGTCATAGTCATGTTGTTTATTCGGTTGTTGAGCCTTCAGTATTGGAAGAGATAGCAGATCACGAGGGATTTGAACCCTTGGCGGAGTCCAATGCGCATACTCACCAGATGCAGTGTCCTTATATGCACAAACTAATATCAATACTCTCGGGCGTTCCAAACGGAAATAATGTTTCGTATTCGAGATGTAGTTGAGAATCACTGTTTGTATAGCAGACTTCTGTGTGAAGAATATCGATGAACGCAAAGAGTACGTCTGAGGGAAAGGGAAGCACGAGTCGTGACACCTGAGAAAGAAAACAGCAACCGCACAAGTGTATCATTGGTCATGATGATGCTCCTGGTAATTGTGGCAATGGCGAATACTGCAACCACAATGGACTCGCCAGATGCTATCGCGTGTCTTGAACAGCTGACCACTGAGTCTATGAACTCGGTAGTGAGCCAGGCTTCTTCCTACCACGCGACTCCTAGTGTAGACGACATCCGTAGCAAAGAATTCACTCTAACACCACAGCTTCTTCCAGAGAATTTCGAGTATGAGTACACTTACGAGGATTTCACTACAGACGGGCACGATATCTGTGTCTATGGGGAGTTCAATCTCTATCGTTCAGACCTCTGGGTAGAGTTCTTCTTCATTGATGATGTTGGCTTTGCGGACTATATCGCCTTGGAAATTACGGATAGGAAGCATGAACACATCGTGAATCAGTACGTAAGTCATGAATGGAATGAAATTCTTCCATCATTCTATATGGGGGAGTACGTTAGCACATGGTATGTTGTCCTTTCAGTAGTTTATGCTCCTCCCACAGAGGAGGCTC
>JABCTV010000076.1 GCA_018238205.1 Candidatus Thorarchaeota archaeon | reverse complement strand
TCGATAATGTCAAGGATGAATTGACAGATATAAATAAGGGGTAGTTCTGGAACTCTTCTGTCTGGTGCATCAATTGAATGAAGATGTAATCGTTGTAGAGGGTCTCACAAAACACTATGACTCCTTACGAGCTGTGGATGGGATCTCATTTCGGGTGAAAGCAGGAGAGATATTTGGAATTCTTGGTCCCAATGGTGCCGGAAAGACGACCACAGTTCGCATGATGACTGGAGTAATAACTCCCACTTCTGGAAGTATCTCCATACTTGGAAAAGATATACACGAGCATGCCTTGAAGATTAAAGAACAGATTAGTGTCTTACCTGAAACCGCAAATGTGTATATCGACCTTACAGGACAACAGAATATGGATTTGTTTGGGAAACTCTATGGACTAAGTGCTGATGAAATCACCAGCAGAACTGAGAAACTTCTCAAAGAAATGGATCTCTTTGAACATAGACATCGTAGAGCCAAATTCTATTCAAAAGGGATGAAACAACGACTAAGCCTTTGCGTAGCACTTCTACCTGACGCTCAGATTTTATTTCTTGATGAGCCAACTTCCGGCCTTGATGCAGAGAGTTCAAAGCAGATTAAGAATGTGATATCCCAGCTAGCGAGTGAAGGTCGAACAATATTACTAACAACTCATAATATGCAAGATGCTCAAGAGCTATGTACCAAGGTCGCAGTGGTTAACGAGGGACGTATTGCAGCAATTGATTCACCAAATAATCTTAGGAGAACTTTTCAAGAAAGACAATGTGTGGTTGTTGAGTTTTCAGAATCTATATCCGTTAAACAGATAATGACAATTCCTGATGTAAATGAAGTACGAACTCGAGGAACAAGATTACAATGCTTTACCTCTCAGCCTGGCAAAGTATTGATGGGACTTGTCGAAATAGCTAAAGAACGAGATATTCAGATAGTTTCAGCGAATACTGAATCTGCTACGCTTGAAGATGTATTCCTCCGACTAGTGAACAGTAAACACAACTAAGGGTGATTGTAGATGAAATCTAGATGGTTACAGAAAGTCATAGCAATTACCGTCAAGGATATGAGAGTCTATTATATGAAGGGACCAACAATCATTTTTGGACTATTGTTTCCTTTCTTCTTCTTTCTCTCGTTTATTATCGGTAGAGAGATGAGTCCAGTCGTATTATTACCCGGTCTTACGGCTATGGTGGTCTTTTTCTCTGCAACTGCTATTGGTCCAGTCATCTTTCCAACAGAAACCCGTGCCTTCACTCTTGAGCGACTTGTATCAATGCCTATTCCATTGTGGGCGATACTACTCGGTGATGTCTTAGCGTCAACAATTTTTGCATTGATATCAAGCATAATCCCAATTATTCTTGTACTTCTGTTTATTTCAGTGACTCCTAGCGGATTAATTCTGGCATTTATTGGAATATTGATAGGAAGTATATGCTTCTCTTACATGGGACAACTGATGTCATCTCCCGCTGTAGATCAAACTTCAACCATTATGATGATTAGTACGTTGGTCAAGTTCCCGCTAGTATTCATAAGTGGAATTTTCGTTGTATTAACTGCGATGCCGGAATCTGTTAGATTTATAGCTCTCCTATCACCGCTAACATATCTAGCAGACCTTTTTCAGGGTTCATTTGGAGGCGTATCATTATTTGATCCAGTTCTCAATATATTAGCTCTTTCAATTTGGACAATCGGATTTGTTATTCTTTCGTTGCTGGCTCACCGTAGGACGATCGAACGAAGATTATAGTGAGAAGTTTGAGATTATTCAGGGTTGATAATGAACTCCTTATCCTCATCATCATCTTCAGTGTCTTGTTGAGATTTTTTCTGGATAATATCACCTTGGGTTTCAAATAAACTTTCGAAGAGCCTGAGTGTTTGTTTCACAGTTTCTGTCCAAATATCATGTGGGTCTTCTTGGGGGTCTGATGCTTGTTGTTTGATTGGATCAATCAAAGCACGTACTTTTTGGCAACTCTCTTCATCCCATGCACTTTGATCCATAATCTCTTCGATCTTTCTGATAATCTTGCCACGCAGAGATGTGAACCGCATCCTTTCCTCATCGATATTTACGAGTCGTTTGTTTACTTTGCCAAGTTCTCTAAGAAGGCGTTTTACTGCAGTAACATCAGGTCTTGCCTCTGGAATAATGAATCCTTTTGGAACAAGAATACGACTAGTCTTGTCTCTTCGAGTAAGACGAACCGTAAAAACATCTGGTAAGATAGTTGTAGAAAGTCCGAATCTCGCATTCAATCTATAATACACTCTGTCTGGACCCAGTTCACTCTCACCATGAAATCGTTCAACTAATCCTGCTTCTTGTAACGCGTCCAGATGTTTGAGTATACCGCGATAATTTGAACCCAACACCTTACTCAACTCGTAAGGATATCGGGCGTCTTGAGCGAGTAGCTGAAGAATTCTCCTTCTAGTTACGTTTCCAAGAGCCTTGAACACTTTGTCAAGTTCGCCAGGTCCTTCTTTTGACAATTTTAAATTCCTTCTCCAATTTCATTCAGATATCAATAATTTCTAAAGATAGTCAACTTTCTGCCATATAGTATACAAGAATGTTAACCATTCAATATAGAGTCTGTCAGGTTCCCAGAACTCTATGCCAGAAGTTGATGTCCACTCCGGATAGATATCTTGTCCATCATTTTGTACCATCAATTTATTTTGTTCTCCATGTGGCTTACTGAACCCCAACAATATACATTTGAAATACATATTATCAAGATGCAATTCATCTATGATACCTTTAGTACCTTAGCATTTAAGGCTTCTCAAGTAGTCGTTTAGCAGGCGCGGGTTTCGATTGTTGAATCACTTCATCTGATGGAGCTGTGCTCTTTCCTTGACTTCTATATCGCTCAAGGAGGGTTTCTCCCTTCTCATATATTGCACCCTGTCCAGTAAGGAATCCACTTGCAACACCTTCTTTAGTTGTAATTACTGGTCTTGATGCTTTCATCATGAGGTTGCGCAAAAACTCAAGATCTGTGACTTTTCTGCCCATTTTTCTCTGATATCTCATCTTTTCTTCTTCCCATGTGAGAATATCGTGTTCTGTCAGCCCTTTGAAGAGTTTATTCTTGAGTTTTGCATCTTTAGCCATCTTGGAGTAACCTCGAAAAGTTAACCAAGGTTAGAAAGATAAGATGCTGATATATTGCCTTGTGATACTAGGAGAATACTAGACAGTAATTTACTATCTTACTCTTGTAGGTCTGGAAGATTCACTTCTATTTGCTTCTATATATACAGATAGCATAGATGACCACTAGGACTGCGATCAGAAGCATGATTCCAAACATGTCAATTACATAGACAAAACCAACTATAGCTGCTACTAGAATAGCCAGTAATCCTCCTATGATAGGACCAGCTTTTCCAAAGTATTTGATTAGGTATCCGATAAAAGTATCATCTAACGACATTTGATAATTGCTTGCGTGAATCGATTTAAGGTTCTTCATTTACTTCTTCTTACTCATCATCTCACTGAGTTTGGGAAAGATTCGACCCGTTTGCAGCATGTAATCCTCATAGTCCTTACCAAACTGATTGATCATCATCACTTCTTCTCTGTTCATTCGTGCATAGACTAGTGGAATTCCAAGCAATGCAAATAAAGTAAGGGGTAGATTGGCAGTAAGAAATATCATTCCGAGATTGAATAGATTATGAACTGAATAAAGGGGATGACGAACTCTACTATAGGGACCTGCTGTGATGATTTTCTGTTCTTCCTTCGTTTCTAATGCATAGGAATAGTGAGCTCCAAGGGACCGATGGACCCAAGCTGCCATTGGAATGGAGAGTAGAATCAACCCAAGTCCAAGCCATCTCAATAGTTCGTTGATTGGAAGAATTGTCCATGAAAGCCAACTAGGATTCCAAATATATAGTACAATCAGAATAATCTGAATCGGAGTCAGAAGAACGAGTGCATAACCTGTCCAGCCCTCTTTCTTCATTGCGTCTCGACGTTCTTCTCGAGTTCTTGGAGCATTAGGGTTTCTGGTTTTTCTGACATAGTAACCTCTTACAATCCAGAATGATACGAATGAAACGATGAATAGTGCTGCGAATAATAATTCTTCAGCCAATCTTTACTCATCCACTATCCTTGTCAGTATTTTCGGTTGGAGATTCTTCCTCCACCTTTTCCTTTTCTTTTGCAGGTGTAAACACTGCTGCAGTTTCTTCTTTCTTTTCTGTAGTATCTGTAGTTGTATGATAGAGACTTTCTGAAGAGGTCTTCTGGAATTGTGTGACCGCAGTCCAGGTTGCCGATTTATCCGCCAAAGATGTGAGACCCTTTACTCTGAACATAACAAAAGCTGAAATGACAATAAGAATGATGTTCATTAATAGAAGGTAAAAGGATCCGACTCCTACAGCTAAAATATACACGTTACCGGTTGCAAGACCAAGAACAACCATCATTGAAGCACTTACTGCTGGTGGCATAAGTGCAGCAGAGATCGCAACACCGACTAGTGATGACATGTCACCTTTTGTAACTGAAACTGCTACTGCCGCCCCTGAGAATATTGCTACTCCAACATCTAATGGCGAGAAACCTGCACGTCTGGTGATTTCAGTGATATTTACGATTGTTCCTGCTGTTGTACCCACATCATTTGCGATGGTTGTAACCATATCTGGTTGAAGAAGTGGCATAACAAGTGCCATGACTACACCCACTGAGAGTGATAGAACAATGCCAATCACTTCATTGATTGTGCCTTTTACAAAGAGTTGGTTGTTTCGAACAACGTAACCAAAAGCGATAGCAAGCATTGGTCCCATCAAAGGACTCAGAAGCATAGATGCAACGATAACCGTGACATTATTTTGTATCAGGCCAAAACCGGCCATGACTGCTGCCAAGATAATGAATGCAATATAATCGAAACTCAATGAAGACTGTTTCTTCACATTCTCATAGATTTCCTCAACAGCTAGGGTTGCATCACGCTGTATTTTTGAGTCATTCGTCTTTTCTTCAGACTCTCTTGGGAGTGATGCCTTGAGATCTAGTATGTCAACAAAACCATACTCGACTCCAACTCCTCTACTCTTTAACGCCTCAATTGTTTCATTTACAGAATCATCTGGAATTCTGAATTGCAGCACTACTGCATTATCAGAAGTAAACTTCATGACGTTCTTGATATTAAGCCCATCAAGAAGAAAATCGTATACTGCCTCAATCTTCTCAAAGGGTACAGTAATTTGAACCTGCTTCACTGGCTTGCAGCTCCCGTAATTATAGTTCTCGTCATTGGAGGACTCTTAAGGATATCTGGGAAAGCTCATTGTAGTCATTGTAATACCTATATTACCAATTTCAAAAAAGTAAACATGCCTATCAACATACTTTTCTTTGAGTTTCATAACGCCAGCGTTGCTGGTACATCTAATGGGCGTTTTTGAGATTCTTATTGCTTGGTTTGCTCTCTCACTTACTGGAGCTTTAGCACCAGGCCCTCTAACTGCTGCTGTAGTTATGCAGAGCAGTAAACACGGACGCCTTCATGGAATCTTACCTATGGTTGGACATGCAATTGTTGAGTTGGGTATTATTGCAGCAATCATCCTCAGTGTACAAGCAATTACTCTTACTCCTCTGACTATTGATCTCCTCGTAGGTTTTGGTGGAATTATCATCATTCTTTTCGGATTCTTAGCACTCCGCGACTACAGATACCGCGAGGTGATTCAAAAAGAAGAAGAGCCCTCTAAGGCCACTACTTCTTCAGTAATAGAAGCTACAGCTCATGGTGCTGCTGTGAGTATCCTCAGTCCCTATTTCCTAATATGGTGGTTTGGTGTGGGACTTGCCAATGTCACAATGTTGGTAGGTACCCTGCAGCTTGGAGTTGGTACAGTTTTTCTTGCAGGTGTGCTGATCTATGTGACTCATGTATCAACTGATTTCCTCTATGGTGCAGTACTAACTCTTGGAACTGATGCTGCATCAAAGAAGGCTAAGATTGGTGATATTAACTGGGTTAGTGTTTTCATTGGAGTCGTGCAGATTGCTCTAGGTGTGTGGTTTGTTATCCTAGCAGCGCCAGGACTATTTTTTGCATTTAGTTGATACTCTGCGTAGTACTCATTAGGACGTCATCTATCAATTTGTGCGGTGATTCTGTGCCCACGATACTTGTTACTGGATTCGAACCCTTTGATGGATTTACTCTTAATCCCTCTGAAGAAGTAGCCAAAACCCTTGATGGAACGATGATCAATAAGCACTCGTTAGTTGGATTGGTTCTACCTCTTGATTACAAGAATGCACTTGGAATACTCGATAAAGCTCTTGACAAACATAAACCAGACTACGTTCTGTGCTGCGGACAAGCAAAAAGAACTGTAATCACCATAGAACGAATTGCAATCAATGTCGTCAGCACCAAGAGACCTGACAACTATGATAATACTCCAGAAAGTGATGTTATCAACGCTGAAGGTCCTGCAGCTTACTTTGCAAATCTTGAACCACAGACACTGGTTCAAATTCTGAAGGACAATGAAATTCCAGCAGAGGTCAGCTATTTTGCAGGGGCCTATGGGTGCAATTGGCTTCTTTACAATGTAATGCAACGGATTGAGAGTGGTGAATTAGACGCGCAAGCAACTTTCATCCATTTTCCTCCAATGCCATCTCAAGCAATACAGAAGGATATTATGTTTCTTTCAACCATGCCGCTGGATATGCAGATGCTGGATATGCTGATTGATGCAATGGTGACTATCATCAAATCTCTTAGTTAGATGAACTGCCTATCTCTTCTCCAAATATTTTCAGAATCACAAATCCTAGGAGTGCTCCAAGAAAAGTTGCAATTGTCCGCTCTACAAGCATTGCTGGAAAGATCACATAACCAAATACAAATGCTGGAATTTGGAGTAAATATACTGAACCCAGAGCCATCATAGAGTGATCCAACATCGCCCCTAGAAATATGAAAGGTATAAGCTGGAGGTATGATCGATTCGGGTCGAATTCAAACTTCTTGATTTGAAAGAATAATGTAACAACCACTGCAAGCATGTAAGGTAACATGAACCACCATGCCTCATAGATTACGATTTCATAGAGTACTATTACTATGATTAGATAAACTGCAGTTATTATAGGTCCGGGAATACTAATTCCAGAGAGCTTTGTTGTTCTTTTCATTGCTAAACCAGTGAACAAGGCAGCAACTGCTGGGCCTAGAATAGTTGTAGGGATAATGAGGTACACTCCTCCACCGAAAGGTAGGCTGACAATAGTCGCTACAACCCCTGCTATCACACCAAAACCAAACCCTCTCCATGGACCAAGGACAATTCCCAAAAGTGGTGCAACGCAGATAGCAAAGCTGAGAATACTACTAAAACCAGCGGCTCCAATGAAACTGCTCATTGGAAGTAGAGCGAGTATTGCATATAGAGCAATCAGAATTACTCCAACGGCAATCTTCTTTGTTTCACTTGAGGTTCCAAAAAGTTCCATATCTTGACTTTTTTTTTCTTCGGTCAATATATCCCGCTCCGTTCAGCGTCTGCGAATTGTATTCCTTATGATGCTTGTGGTTTGATGGGATTTTCTTTCTCAGATTATTTCCTTACTCTCTTTATTACGATAACAATCACAGCTAGTCCCACAATCGAAATGGCCCCAACGATCGGTATCATAGGATCCAAAGTTTCAGTTGTAGGTGATGTGGTGGCATTTGGTCTATCAATGTAGATTGATAGTTCATATCTATGGAAATTGAGAAAGTTGTCAATCAGGAGAAACTCTGTGTCAATCTGCAAGGGATCTTGCGCTGTTGACCCTGAAGCAACCATGTATTGTTCTATTAGCTCGTTTGGAATAATAATTTCAGTAATTTCTCCATTCTGAATATCATAACTTTCCCAAAGTACCAGCTGCTCTTCTTCAGATGTTGACATGTTCGTATAGAGAGCTATCAATCCACCAAAGTGTATTTGATTCCTATCGGTTATGTTAACTTGGTATGATGTTGAATTCCAATCCATTTGCAATTCATTTGAAGTACCATTATAGTTCTGATGGATAATTTGTGGTACAGGGGCCTTGTTATCAACGAGAATAACATGTGAAAAGAGTCTGTGATAATTAAAATCCCAAACGGAAACTGTAAGATTGAGTGTTTCAGAATCAATAAACGGATTGTCTGAGAACATGTTTCTTGTTTTATTTATGTAGTAGTATGTACCGTTAAACCATTCTGAATATTGAAGAAAATTGTGCTCAGAGTCAAGAATTACCTCTGTTATTGTTGCCGCTGTCCCGATATGCAAGTGATATGATGAACTATCACCGACTTCTGCGAGCTCTATAGACACTGCATGCGTTTCCTCTAAGCTCTCCCACCATACATCGAACGACATCCAGAAGTTTGGGTCTTGATATAATATTGAACTATTCGGAGTGAACAATCTCCAATGAATATCAGTACCACTTAGTCTAATAGTACCATTTTCGAGAGTACTCGTATTCGCTGATGGAGCCACGAACGTTGGATAATCATTACTTAGCTCTACATCAGTACTGTTCGTGTTTTCTTTGATTGGATCAATAGTAGATACGAACGGGGTGAGTAATACAACTACATTCAACAGAATAAGAAGAGCGTTAATCCACCGAAATTTCACTACTACCACTACTTCTGTGATTTTGTGAGTCCTTTTCAAGTTTTGTAAGAAATCCCGCTGCAATCTTCAAGGGTTTGGAATTAAACTGGATAGAAGTCCCAGAAATGGGTAACCTTCCAATCATTTCCTATTTGCTTATCTCCTCGTAGATCTGTAAGAACTCCATCATCAAATGGATAGAACCAGAGGTCATTGCTCTTATTCACTGTAATCAAGTCTGGTTTTCCAGGCGTTCTCCAGTGTCCAACGAGATATGTCCAGTCATCTCTGAAATGGGAAGTATCTAAGCATCCAAGAATCTTTGAATGGGAAGTATCTAAGCATCTAAGAATCCACCACCGAATGGAAGAAGCACGAAAGTTCCAATTATGCCTGCGATGAATCCGTAAGCAAATCCTCTAACTGATCCAAGAATTAAACCAATCAATGGAGCTATACAAACGGCAAAACTAAGAAGGCTCGAAGCTCCACCCGCTCCGATAAACGTACTCATGGAAGAATGGCTAGAATTGCATAGAGGGCTACTAGGATAACTCCTACAGAAACCTTTCTTGTTTCTCCTGAGGGCTCGATAAGTTCCATTTCTTGGGTATCTTTTTCTTCGGTCAATTGTCAGCCCACTCCGTTCAGCGTCTGCAAATTAAATTCATTATGATGCTTGTGGTTTGATAGATTGGCCCTAGCAGTTTGTTTCTCAACGTCTTTTGATTATGACATAAATAACAGCAATGCCAATAATTGATGCTACTCCCACGACTACTGGTAAAGGGGCATCCAATCCCGTGGTTAGAGTTGTTGTTGTAGTTGTATTTGTAGAATTAGGATTATTGACTATGATGGTAAGGTGCTCTCTTGTTTCCTGCCCAAAGCCATCCCGCAGGACAAACTTCGATATTATTGAATAATAGTCGATATCAGCCAAACCTGCTTCAGAAACGTATTTTTCAGTGATGAGCGGAGGACAATACAGAATTTCATTCTCTCCATTTTCTACATCAGAATCTTCCCAGAGAATCATTTCATCGATTTCTTCTGTAGTTTGATTTATATAATACCCGATCAAAATCACTGACTCAATATCGCTTTCGTCTGTTACATTGATTTCGAATTCTATAACGGATTCATTTAGAGTAAGTTCGTGCTTTAGTTCATTGTAGTTTGGATGTATGATTTGAATTGATGGACCTTCAGTATCCCTGTGTATTGAATATTCGAATACTGGGAAGTAAGTATCATGTTGAATTACAAGACTGAGATTAAGATTCGGCTCATCAATGTCAGTATTCCCAAGTGATGCCCATGTTTCATTCGCAAAGAAATAGGTTGAATTAGACCAGATTGCATACTGAATGAAATCACCTTCTGGTGTCTGAATGACTTTTTCGTGGTTATCAACTGTGCCATAATGAGGTTCGACACTAGAGTCACCTTCAATCTCTGTAAGGTTGAACATAACTATGATTCCAGGATCCGGATTTTTCCACCAAATTTCAAATGAAAATCTAAAATTCAAAGGTTGGATTGTTGTTGTATTTGGAAAGAAGTATCTCCAAAAGAATTCCTGACCGTTCACCCATAAAGATCCATTATCCATTATATTTGCATTTGATGGGGGTGCCTCGAATGGTGGAATATCATCACTTGTTGAGAAATCCGGAACATTTGTCCTGCTCCCCTGAAATTCCTGGTCTATAGGAGTATAGTTACCCAGAATAAGACCAAGTACAAACAATGTTGTGAAGACGAATACTATTTTTCGCATTACTCTCCCTCTGCTATATTCATTTGCCTGGATTTCAGGAACTAAACAGGATAAATATCCCAGAAGTGGGTAACTTTCCAATCATTTCCTACCTGTTTATCTCCTCGTAGATCAGTGAGTACACCATCGTCAAATGGATAGAACCACAAGTCATTACTTTTGTTCACCGTAATCAGATCAGGTTGTCCAGAAGTTCTCCAGTGACCAACGAGATAGGTCCAGTCATCTCTGAAATCCTTCCCAGATTGCCATTGTTTATCCTTAGTGAAAGTAAAGTGATTCTTCTTCGGATTCGGTCCAAATGGATATAGACGTAATCTCTTGTCCCTGTATGCAAGCATGTCTGGTGTGCCATTCCTTAACCAATCTCCCATGAGAAGATGCTCGTAGTGTTTTGTTTTGAAATTATCACCGACTTTGTAATTGCGTTGCTTGTAGAAGGTTTCGCCGTTGAACTCGTAGACGACGAGGTCTCCATTGTCCTTTCTGACTAGAATATCTGGAGTACTTCCGCCTGACCAATATCCAGGGTAGATATCTGGATATTTTTTCTTACCAAAACCACTACCAACTTGCTCTTTGCGTCCCAAGTCTTTGAACTCCTTGCCATTCCAAGGATATAATCGAAGGTTTCCATCTTCATCTCTTACCAAGAGGTCTGAAGTTCCATTTCCTGTCCACTCTGCAACATAGTACTCAAAAGTATCCTTGAATCCTCTTCCAACTTTATCTCCTGTTCCTCTATGAATGAAAGTCTCTTCTCGGAATGGGAAGTATTTGAGATCTCCATCATCCTCTAACACGACAAGCGAGTCGCCTCCACCTATCCTTCTCCTATGAGAAGCGGTTGAAGCATAAGTCCAGTATCCAGGAAGGTATTCTTTGAAGTTCCACTCCTTACCAACTTCTCTTCCAGTTTTCTTTCCTTTAGGTGGATAAAATTTGTATTTTCCATCATCAAAGAATAAAGGGAACCACTTCAAGTCACCATTCTTTTTCCTAATAATCAAACCAACCATTCATTGAGCCTCATGATAACAGTTTTAGTATTCATTGATATTTCTTTGGGGGATTCATTAAACATCATCAAATTGCAATGGTTTTTGTGTAGGATAGTAATTTTCTAACCTTGTGGAATTCATGAGTGAAACTCACATTATCCAATTATCAAACGTAGCAATGAGTTTTGGTGACCGCATTCTCTTTGAGAATTTCAATCTAGTCATTGACCAAAATGAGATCGTTGGTTTAACTGGAGGTTCGGGTTCCGGAAAAAGTACAATCCTTAGAATTGTTATTGATCTGCTAACACCTGAATCTGGAAATATCATTGTCTTAGGAAAGCCAATCTCAGACTGGGACCCTCGAGAGCTTCGAAGGAATGTGATTCTGGTTCCTCAAGAAAGTCAGATGTTCTCTGGAACAATTAGAGACAATCTCCTGTGGGGTTTGAGTAAGCATGGAGAAACAATTGATGATGATTCACTGCATGAAATCCTTCGTGAGGTCAAGCTAGATTCTTTGAAGCTTGACGATGACGCCTTCAATCTCTCTGGCGGCGAGAAACAACGGGTTGCCATCGCGCGTGCACTCGTAATGAACCCGGCAGCTCTTTTACTTGATGAACCTACAGCTTCACTTGATGAAGAGGCTGCTTTAGCTGTCGAGAATGTTCTCAGTGATGTTACTCGAAAACGTCAGATTGGGATTCTAATAGTGACTCACAACAAAGAGCAGGCTCATCGATTCACTTCACGTATTATAGAGATGAACAATAATCAGGAGGATGTTGATTAATGCAAGATCTAACTTTCATCGATATTTGGGCTTCAATTCCTGGAGATATTCAGACTGCAATGGGTCGATACGCAGTAGCGCTAGTTCTTCTTGCAGCACTTCTGATTATTACAAAATGGCAGAATATTCGTGTTGGAAAGAAATTACTCATCGGTACAGTTCGCGGTACCATTCAGATTATTCTGATGGGTCTCATCTTGGTCTACATTTTCAATCTAAGTGATCTACTCATTATGTTTGTAGTTCTGACTTTCATGGGCATATTCGCAGCATATACAACAGCCGCGAATCTCGAAAAGATCCCAGGCGTTTTCAAGGCCACACTTCCTGCCATCCTAGCTGGATCTCTCTCGGTCATGGCTGCATCCGTTCTGTTTGGAGTAGTTGAGCCAATTGGCGAATACGTAATTCCAATGGGAGGTATGGTAATCGGGAATTCTATGACAATCGCAAGTTTAGTCATAGATAGAATGTGGTCTAACGCACAGAAACAACGAAGTCTAATTGAAACTGCTTTGTCATTAGGTGCCTCCCCGTTTCAAGCGGTAGAACTAACAATTCGCGAATCGCTCGAAAGTGGATTATTACCCAATCTCAATAGGTATGCGTCATTAGGCATTGTTAGCATTCCTGGTTTTATGAGTGGGATGATAATTGGTGGTGTGAATCCAATTGTTGCAGCTTTATTGCAGGTTGTCGTTTTCATCATGATATTTCTAGCATCAGTGATTGTTGGGTTAATCATTTCCCGAATTTTCCTAAATCAAATGTTCAATGACCGGCTGCAGCTCACAGTCCCTCCTCAAGGCTCATAATGAAATATGAAAAAAGGTGCACAGAGTAAATGTTTTAGGTCACATTTTGACATCGCGGGATTATTCCATGAGGCTTCTACCATGAGTGAAGAGACCTTTGATGTTATAGTTGTAGGTGCTGGAGTTCTGGGTGTTGCTACTGCCTTCTATATGCAGAAGAATAATCATGACAAGAAAATCCTCCTCGTTGATAGAAACTTAGCTGCAGGTCAAGCAAACACTGCAATGAGTGCAGCGGCTGTGAGAAATATGTTTGCCTCATCAACTAATCAAATTCTCACAGATACATCAATCAAGTACTTCGAACATGTTCAGGATGAAGGTCATGATCTTCTCTTTGAGAAGACTGGCTATCTTTGGCTTCTAAGTAAGAAGCAGTTTGAACATGAGAGCGTTCAAGTCTGGATGCAACGAATGGAGAAGTCTGGGATATCTTACAAGGTCTACAACAAAGATGAATTAAAAGAAATGATACCAGGTCTCGATGTTGATTTTGTAGATGATGAAGCAGCAGAATTAATGAACTTGCACGAGATATCTTATGGACTGTTCGGAAAAGATTGTGGTGTTCTCGATCCAACTAGACTTGTTGAGTACTACTATAATGCCTTCAAGGAATTAACCCATGTGAAACCCAAATTCGGTATCAATGTGCAGAAACTACTTCTTGAAGCTGATCCACTTTTGGATCTCCCAGGTGAACCATACGTTTGGCAGAAGAAACATATCACTGGTATTGTAACCGATAAGGGTACTTTCAGGGCTGAAACCGTAGTTCTTGCTACTGGTGCTTGGGCAAATGAACTCTTAGACCCAGTCGGTATTAATAGTCAGGTAAAAGCAAAGAAGCGGCAGATGTTTGTTCTGCACGCAGAGAAGAATTCCAAACTGTCTGAATTTCTGGAAACTAAGGGTTTCAATGAAATGGGATGCATCCCCTTCACAATTCTTCCATCTGCAGGTATCTATTTCAGACCGCAACTTCAGGAACGTGGTTTTTGGATTGGATGTGGAGATAAAATCGGCAGGAAATACGAGTATATCCAGACCGATGAGATGATGGTTCCAGAAAGCGCTTATTATGAGAATAGTCTGTATCCTGTATTATCAAAATATGTACCCGCCT